>DASWVO010000423.1:0-1749 GCA_036406235.1 Opitutaceae bacterium | reverse complement strand
ACCCCCGACCCACCAGGGAGCCGCGGCGCGGGCCGTTGCGCGCTTGTCTTGGTGGCGCGACTACGCAAGCTCCGGCCATGACAATTGGTGTTCCCAAGGAGATCAAAGACGGCGAAACGCGCGTCTCGATGACCCCCAATCTCGCGCGCCGTTGCGTGAAGCTCGGCGCCGACGTGCTCGTGGAAAAAGGCGCGGGCCTGAGCGCCGGATTCACTGACGCCGAATACGAAACCGCGGGGGCCCGCCTCGCGAAAAACGCGAAGCAGGTGTGGAAAAACGCGGAGCTGATCCTGAAGGTGAAGGAGCCGCTCGAGGCGGAGTATGATTTGCTGCAGGAGGGCCAGGCGCTCTTCACCTACCTGCACCTTGCGGCGGGCGCGGAGCTCACCAAGGTGCTGCTCAAGAAGCGCGTGCTCGGCATCGCCTACGAGACGGTTGAGGCGCAGGACGGCACGCTGCCGCTGCTCAAGCCGATGTCGCAGATCGCCGGCCGCCTCTCGGTCCAGATCGGCGCGTTTTTTCTGCAGTCGCAGAACGGGGGCTCGGGCGTGTTGCTCGGCGGCATTCCCGGCACGCTGCCTGGCCATGTCGTCGTGATCGGCGCGGGCAACTCCGGCGCGCACGCGGTGCAGATGGCCGCCGGCATGGGCGCGCGCGTGACCGCGCTCGACCTCGACGTGCGCAAACTCGAGATGCTCGACGCGGAGTATCGCGGGCGGGTGGTCACGTTGCAGGCCAACCCGGGCAACATCGAGGAATCCGTGGGCAAGGCCGATCTGCTCGTCGGCGCCGTGCTGGTGCCGGCGGCGAAGGCGCCCGTCGTGGTGAGCAAGGCGATGGTGGGCACGATGCGCCGCGGCAGCGTGATCGTCGACATCGCGATCGATCAGGGCGGCTGCGTGGAGACCATTCATCCGACCTCGCATCACGAGCCGATTTATCAGCAACGCGGGGTCGTTCACTATGCGGTGCCCAACATGCCCGCGCTCGTGGGGCGGACCTCGACGGTCGGTCTCACGCAGGCGACGGAGCCGTTCGTCGTGACCCTCGCTTCGCAAGGCCTCAAGCGCGCGCTGGAGGAACACCGCGGCCTCGCCAAGGGCGTGAACACGCGCGACGGCCAGGTGACCAACATGGCCGTTGCCAAGGCGCTCGGCTACGTGGGGTGAAGGCAGGCGAGCCCCGGTGGCTACGTTCGATGCATCGTTGCGACTGAGAACGAACTTTCACGACCGAGGCACAGAGACACAAAGCAGCAGCGGCTCGGGCTTGGTCCTCGTTGTGCCGTCGCGTCTTTGTGGTGAATCAAGGATCTTGCGCCTGGGTTTCGCAAACCGTCCGCACCCCGCGGCCTTGCGCTCGGGCGCACCGTGGGCCTGCATAGCGGCACGGGTTTTCCCCGCTCCCCTATGATCAAGATCGACAGCCGCGATCTCGCGGCTCATCTCCGCGACCAGCAGGGTTCGCTGCTGTTTTGCCTGCTCGATGAAGTCCGCGACTTCATCTTCGTGAAAGACACCGAGAGCCGCTTCCTCTACAGCAACCGCGCGCATCTCGAGCATATCGGCCGCACCGCGGCGGAGGTGCTCCGGCGCAACGATTTCGATTTGTATCCCGAGGAACTCGCCTCGGGGTTCTTCGCCGAGGAGACCCGGCTTTTCGATACGCGGACGCCGGTGGTGACGATTCAAGAGGCGCTCAGTGCGAAGGGGGAGCGTTTCTATACCTGGGCGGTGAAGGTCGGCATCA
>DASWVO010000422.1:0-5655 GCA_036406235.1 Opitutaceae bacterium | reverse complement strand
AGTTCGATGTGACCGACCATCTCCACCCCGGCTCCAATGTTCTTGCCGTGCAGGTGTACCGTTGGAGCGACGGGTCGTTCCTCGAGGACCAGGATTTCTGGCGAATGAGCGGCATCTTTCGCGACGTCTATCTTTGGTGCGCGCCGGCAATCCACCTTCGCGATATCGCGGTGCAGGCCGGATTCGACGACGCGTACCGCAACGGCACACTCACCCTGCGCGCGGAGCTGGCGCGCCCGGCGGAGAGCCCCGCGCAGCCCTGTCGACTCAGCGCGCGCCTACTCTCGCCCGCCGGCGAGACCGTCTGGACACAGGAAAGCGCCGTGTTCGACTCCAATCACGTTGAGTTCACGACGGTAATCCCGGCGGCGTCCCCGTGGACGGCGGAATCGCCGACGCTTTATCGACTGCTTCTCTCGCTTCACGACGCGGCCGGACACGTGATCGCGGTTGTCCCGCAAAACGTGGGCTTCCGCCGGGTTGAGATCCGCGAAGGCCAGCTGCTCGTCAACGGCCGCGCCGTGCTCATCAAGGGCGTCAACCGTCACGAACACGATCCGCGGACCGGCCAGGTGCCCAACCGCGACACCATGCTCGAGGACGTCCGACTGATGAAGCAGAACAACATCAACGCCGTTCGCACGAGTCACTTCCCCAACACTCCCGAATGGTACGATCTCTGTGACCGCTACGGCATCTATGTGATGGACGAGGCCAACATCGAGACCCACGGCTTCGGCGATCGCGCCACCAACCGCGTTTCCAATCATCCTGACTGGGCTCCCGCGTATCTCGATCGCGTGCAGCGCATGATCGAACGCGACAAAAACCATCCCAGCATCATCATCTGGTCGCTCGGCAACGAAAGCGGCGACGGTCCCAACCTCGATGCTTGCGCCGACTGGGTGCGCCAGCGCGATCCGTCCCGTCCGGTTCATTACGAGAACGCGCTCAAAAACGGCGGCCGCGGTCATGCGAGCGACATCATCGGGAACATGTACGCGCCCGCCGCGCGGATCCCGGAGCTGCTCGAGAAATGGCCGGGCCGCCCGCTCATCCTCTGTGAATACACCCATGCCATGGGCAACAGCAACGGCGGCCTCGATGCGTATTGGGATATCTTCTACAAAGGCGGACGAGCCCAGGGAGCTTTCGTGTGGGACTGGGTTGACCAAGGCATTCTTCGACTCGTGCCCGAGGGACACACCGACTGGCGCGGACGCACGACGTTTCTCGCCTACGGGGGCTGGTGGGAAAAGCGCGAAGGCATCCACACTGATAACAACTTCTGCATGAACGGCCTCGTCGACGCCGAGCGCCGCCCGCACCCGGGTCTCGGCGCCATCAAGCACATTTACCAATACCTGCATGCCGAACCCGATGATCTCGCCGCCGGCCGCATTCGACTGACGAACCGGCATGATTTCACACGGGCCGACGAGCAACTCGAGGTTCGCTGGCGGGTGCACGGCGATGGCCGGGAGGTCGCGAGCGGCACGCTGGACTCGCTCGAGCTGGCGCCGCGTAGTTCCCGCGTCGTTACGCTCCCGCTTCCGGCGTTCACCCCCGAACCCGGCGTCGAATACTGGCTCGATCTCTCCTACGTGCTTCGCGCCGATACCGCCTACGCACCACGCGGGTTCGAGATGGGCTGGGACCAGTTCGCGCTTCCGCGCGCAACCCCGGCCGCGGCGAGCACACCGGAGTTCCCCGCGCTCACGTTGGAGGAACGCGGATCACTGCTCGTGTTCTCCGGTCGTGATTTCAGGGCGACCTTCGACCGCAAGATCGGCACGTGGACCGGCTATGACTACAAAGGCATCCGCCTGCTCGAGCGCGGCCCTCTGCCCGATTTCTGGCGGGCTCCGACCGACAATGACCGCGGAGCCGGCCTGCTCAAGCATGTCGAGGACGCCCGGCATCAAACCCTCACCGCCAGCCGCCGCTGGCGCGAAGCCGGTCCCGGTTGGAAAATCGAGAACATCGACGTCGACCGTATTGATCCCGGCACGACGCGCATCACGGTCTCGGCGCGCCTTCCGGGGATGGACGCAGCTTACCGCATGACCCACACGCTCAACGGTCGTGGCGACATCGTCGTGGAAGCGGACTACCGCGCAAACGAATCGCTTCCCACCCTGCTGCGCTTTGGCACCGAGCTGGTTGCCGCTCCCGGTCTCGAGCGGATCGAATGGCTCGGCCGCGGCCCGTCCGAAACCTACTCCGATCGCAAGTTCGAGCGCATCGGCCGATACCGCGGCACCGTGACTGAAAACTGGACCGAATACTCCCGGCCCCAGGAGAACAGCAACAAAGTCGACGTGCGCTGGATCGCACTCACCAACGCCGACGGTGTCGGCCTCCTGGCCTGCGCCGACCCCGCGCTGAGCGTCAATGCCCAGCACTTCACGAAATCGGATATCGAGAGCGCGGACTATTCCTTTCAACTGCAACCGCGTCCGGAAACCTACCTCAATCTCGACCTCGCGCAGCTCGGGATCGGCGGCGACAACAGTTGGGGACGCATCTGTCACGAGCCTTACCGACTGGAGGCCCTCGCCTATTCCTATCGGTATCGCCTGAGTCCCATCGAAGGCGATTTCGACCCGCGCACGCGCGAGCGTTGGTGAGCCATCGCTCGACCCCAAATCATAACGACAACCCAACTCAAGCGCGGATTGCCGGCACCTTCCCCACGGCGTCACCAGATTCCCGCCCACGGTTCGATTCGCGTTCAAAACTTGACGCTTTCCGGTGTCGCGCTCCCTGGAGCGAGCCCGGCTCGTTCACCAAATCGTCACCAGTCCGAGGCTTGTTTTCTGCTCCTGCGGTGCCCAAACAGCATCGCCATGCCACCGCCGGACGCCGAAACCGCACGCTGGTTCGAGGAACATGTGCGCCCGCACGAAGCGGGCTTGCGGGCTTGGCTGCGCTCTCGTTTTCCGGCGCTGGCGGATGCGGATGATCTCGTGCAGGATTCGTTCATCCGTTTGTTGCGCGCCCGCCAGTCTGGTACGGTCGAAAACCCGCGGGCGTTTCTTTTTGCCACCGCCCGTAACGCGGCGCTCGATCATTACCGGCACAGCCGCGTCGTCGCGATGGAGTCCCTCGCGGGCGCCGAGGCATCTTCCGTTGAGGAAGGCGAATGCGATGTTGCGGAGACGGTCAGCCGCGCTCAGGAAATCGAAATCCTGCACGCGGCCATCGAATCGCTGCCCAGCCGGTGCCGGGAGGTGATGACGCTCCAGAAGATCCACGGATTGACCAACCGCCAAATCGCCGAGCGCCTCGCGATTTCGGTGAACACGGTCAACGCACAGATGGTGAACGGGCTCATGCGGTGTCGTGACTACCTGCGTGCGCGCGGTGTGCTGCGAGGACGGCAACCATGAACAACGACACCGATCACATCGGCGGGCATCCCGAAATCGAGCGGCGGGCTGCGGAATGGGTTTTGCGCGAGTCCGCAGGCCTGAGCCGGCGCGACCGCGAGGCCCTGGATGACTGGTTGCGCGATCCGCGCCAGGCCGAGGCCTTTGCGGAGCTGAAGCGTACGTCGGAACTGCTGGACGGTCTGCGCTCTGAACCGGCTCGCCCCGCTCGAGCCGGCGCGAGACGACGCGCCTATTGGCTGGCCGCCGGTCTCGCGGCCGCCGCGGCGGTCGCGCTGATCGTCTCGCAGAGGCCGCGACCGGTTCCAGCTCCGACCGCGGCTGCATGGACGCAGACCGCATCGACCGACGTGGGCGAATTCAAGGAACTCAGGTTGCCCGATGGCTCGGTGATCGGGTTGAACACCGCCACGGCGGTGGAGATCGGTTACTCGGACGGCGAGCGCCGCATCAAGCTCGCTCGCGGCGAAGCCTTTTTTACCGTCGCGAAAAGTCCGGACCGGCCCTTCTGGGTCGAGGTCGGTACCGTATCGCTGCGGGCGGTGGGGACCGCGTTCAACGTGCGGCATCGCACGGATGCCGTCGAAATCCTCGTGCAGGAAGGAAAGGTGCAGGTGAACCAACCGGGGCAGTCCGAACCCCTGTTGCAGGCCGGGGAAAAAGCCGTCGTTTCGCTCACCGCCGGAAAGGGGGCCGGGGCGGCGACCGTGGAGCCGGTTGAGCCCGCCGCATTGCGGAGCGCGCTTGCCTGGCAGACTCGCCGTCATGAGTTTTCCGATACGCCGCTTGCGGAGGTCGTCGCGGAGTTCAACCGCTACAACCGGCATCGCCTTGTGATCGATGATCCGGAGCTCGCAGCCCGGACGTTCGGCGGCGCCTTTGCGGCCTCGGGTTTCGAATCGCTGGTGGAAGTGCTCGAGCAGAGCTTCGGTGTCGTGGCCGAGCGGCGCGCGAATGTGACGATTCTGCGCCAGGCGCGCTGACAGCGCCCTTCACGCAGAATTTCTGCCGCGCGGTCTAGTTAGTCGGCCAAGCTGGTTCGTCGTCTTGAGTGACGACTCGCACTCCAGACCATGACACCTCATTCCGACCGGTTTTGCCGCAAGCTCATCCTCACGCTGGCCGTTTTTGTGGGCCTCATCAGCCCGGCCGTCGCTGCCGAAGGCACGCGGGCGTTCGACATTCCCGCGGCCGATGCCACCGCCTCGCTGAAGCAATATGCGCAGCAAGCCGGCGTCGAACTCCTGTATTCGACGAAAGAGGTCGAGGGGGAAAAGACCAATGCCTTGAAAGGCGAGTTCACGCCGCAGGAGGCGCTCACGCGGCTTCTCGCGAGCACCCGCCTCATCGCAACCCCGACGCGGATGAACGGAGCGGTGGCCATCACGCGGAGCCCGGACCCCAACGGCGCAACGACATCGCCGGAGGCGTCCGCCCGTGGAGACGAGCGCCTGCAGATGGACAAAGTCGACGTCACCGTCACCGTGCAGAAGCGCCCGCAGTCGGCGCAGGATGTGCCGATTTCGATGACGGCGCTTTCTGCGCGTGAGGTTGAGCGGTATAAAATCGAGAGCGTCCGCGATCTCTCCCGGCTGACTCCGAACCTGCTCGTGTCGTCGTTCAGCCAGGGCAGTCCGACGATTGCGATCCGGGGCGCCAACAACACCTTCTCGCAGATCGGCGTGAACAAACCCGTGGCCGTGGTGGTGGATGACGTGTTCGCGCCGCGAAACACCGTTGCGAGCTTCGAACTTTTCGATCTCGACTCCGTGCAGGTGTTGCGCGGACCGCAGGGCACGCTGTTCGGCCGCAATGTCACGGGCGGCGCCATCGTCTTCAACACCCGTCTGCCTTCGTTTTCGGTTCGGGAAACCGAGGCGCAGCTCGACTATGGCAACGACAACAACGTCCGGTTTCAAGGGATGGTCAGCGCACCGCTCACGGAGCAGCTGGCCGCGAAAGTCACGGTGCTGCGACACACGCACGACGGGTTTGGCCACGATCGGCTGACCGGACGGGAGACCGACGACCAGGATAGTTCCGGGATTCGCGGCCAGGTGCTCCTGCGACTGGCGGCACCGCTGACGATTCGCCTGACGGCGGACTACTCCGACGACCGCAATGGAGGCCGTACGCTTTCGTCGCGCGGCGCCGGCGACGACGGCGATCGCCGAACTACGGAGGTGGGTTACCCGCAAAGTTATGCGCGCACGATGTGGGGGCTGTCGGCGCACGTCGATTGGGCCGCGGCGATCGGAGATTT
>DASWVO010000421.1:0-6506 GCA_036406235.1 Opitutaceae bacterium | reverse complement strand
GCCGCTTGGACCGCGCGCAGAAACGGGAGCCCGGGGCCCTTGCGCCAGACGCCGCCGCGTGCGTCGGGAGCGCCGGCGGGAATCTCCCAGTAAGTGTCGAAGCCGCGGAAGTGGTCGAGGCGGATGATGTCGTAGAGATCGAACGCCGCGCGCAGCCGGTCGATCCACCACGCATAACCCGTGCGGGCGAGATGCTCCCAGTCATAGAGCGGGTTGCCCCAAAGCTGACCGGTCGCGGAAAAATAATCGGGCGGCACGCCGGCGACGACCAGCGGCTGGCCGAGCGGATCGAGACGGAAGACGGTCGGGTTCTGCCAGGTGTCGGCGCTGTCGAGCGCGACGAAAATCGGCACGTCCCCGATGATGCCGACACCGCGCTCCGCGGCGTAGCGCCGCAGATTCTGCCACTGGCCAAAAAAGAGATACTGGTAGAACGCATGCCGGTCCGCATCGCGCCGGGCCGCGGCGGGCATCGTCGCGCGCAGCGCCGGCTGCCAGCGCCGGTATTCAACCGGCCACTGCGTGCACGCCCCCCCGCCGAAGTGGGCCTTCAACGCCATGAAATCGGCGAACGGCTCCAGCCAGTTCGCCTGATCGCGGCGAAAGGCCGCAAATGCTCCATGCCCCTTCACGCCCACGGCGCCGCTCGCGGCAAAACGGTCATATGCCCGGGCCAGCACGGGCCAGAACGTCGTGTAGAGTCGCCCGTAATCGGCGTGCGCTGCCGGAAGTTCACGCAGCGGGGCGACATCGGCCTCCTCGAGGAGGCCGGCGGACTCGAGCTCCGCGAGGTCGATGAAGTACGGATTGCCCGCCCGGCCGGAGAAGAGCTGGTAGGGCGAGTCGCCGTAGCCGGTCGGGCCGATCGGACAAATCTGCCAGTAGCGCACACGGGCCTCGGCGAGCACGTCGACGAAGCGGCGCGCCCCGGGCCCAAGGTTGCCGATGCCGTAGTCGCCCGGCAGTGACGAGACGTGGGCGAGAACACCGCAGGTGCGGGTGTCGAGCCAGGTGGACGGAGGCAAAAACATGGAAGGAATCCCGGGCCTACCGGAGCTCGACGACGCGCGGCCGGCCATCGTCGGTGAAGCGGATATGCAGCGCGCCCGCCTCGTCCCGCCACCAGCCGGCGGCGAAAGTATCGCGGGCGACGGCGGAGAGCGGCTTTCCGTCAAGCGCAACCTGGGACAGTGATGGCGCGGCCCGGAGCACGAACTCGAAGTCGCGCCGCGGTGGCCGGAAACCGCCCTCAGCCTCTGCAATCGTGATCCGCGCTCCGTCGCCAATTTTCGAATACGCAATCGAGGTTCGTCGGAGCGCACCGTCGCGATAAGCGGGAGTCGCGCCATCGTCCTCGTAAAGGGACAGCGCCGCACGGTCGGACGCATCGGGATAGATCTCGAAACGAAGCAGCTCCACCGGACGCTCACCCGTGTGGTTCATGGCCGGCCCGAGGGGAAGAATGCTCCCGCCACGCACGAAGAGCGGGACGGTTTCGAGCGGTGCCTCGGCCCGAATCAGCCGTCCGCCTTCGTGCACCGCACCCGTCCAGTAGTCGAACCAGCGCCCGGCGGGCAAATACACGCGCCGCTCCGTCTGGCGGGGGGCGAGGATGGGCGCGACAAGCAGGCTGCCGCCGGCCATGAACTGATCGTCGAGCGTGAGGGTGTTCTCGTCGGTCTGAAACTCGAGCACGAGCGGGCGGAACCACGGAACGCCGGTGCGGTGCGCCTCCTCCATCGTCGTATAGAGATACGGCAGCATCTGGTAACGGAGTTTCAAATACCGGCGGATGATGTCCGTGTAAGCCGGGCCGAAGCGCCAGGGTTCGTGATCATAGGAATCGATCGCGGTGTGGTTGCGGCAGAAGGGGGTGAGGAAGCCCACCTGATACCAGCGAACCAGCAGCTCCGCGTCCGCGTCACCGATGAAGCCGCCGATGTCGCCGCCGACGAACGCCTGCCCGGAGAGGCCGAGCGACTGCAGCATGGGCAGGCTGAGCGCGAGCGAATCCCACGTGGCATTGTTGTCGCCCGTCCAGGTGGCCGAGTAGCGCTGGATGCCCGCGTAACCGGCGCGCGTGAGCACAAACGGCCGCTGGTCGGCGCGCTGGCGGGCAAGGCCTTCGTAGGTCGCGCGAGCCATGTTGAGGGCGAAAAGATTCCGGTTCTTCGCATAGGACGTGCGCGCGCCGCGGTCGTCGAAGACCACATCGATCTGTGACTCGCCGGTCTTGTCGACGAAGTCCGAAGGTTCGTTCATGTCGGTCCAGATGCCGGCCACGCCCGCGTCAAGAAGCGTGCCGTGCAGGTCGCCCCACCACCGGCGGGCGTCCTCTTTCGTATAGTCGACAAAGACGGATTTTCCGGGCCAGACCTCGCCGATGTAGAGGTCGCCCTTCTCGCGGCGCAGGAAATAGTCGCGCGCCACGCCTTCATCGTAGACGCGATAACCGCCCGCGGGCTGGTGTTTCACTCCGGGGTCGATGATGGTCACGACCCTCACGCCCTGGGCGGAAAGTCGGTCGAGCATGCCCTTGGGGTCGGGAAAACGCTGCGGATCCCACGTGAAGACGCGATAGCCGTCCATGTAGTGGATGTCCAAATGCAGCACGTCGAGAGGCAGGTCGCGGTCGCGATACTGCTGCGCCACCTGCTCGACCATCGTGTCGGGATAATAGCTGTAGCGGCTCTGCTGATGACCGAGCGCCCAGAGCGGCGGCAGCGGCATGCGGCCGGTGAGCTCGGTGTAGCGGCCGAGGATCTTCTTCATCGAGGGGCCGCGGAAGAAGTAGTAATCCAACTCGCCGCCCTCGGCGCTGAAGCCCGCGGAGTCCTGTCCGGTGCGCCCGAGGTCGAAGGTGCTGCGGTGGGAATTGTCGTAGAAGAGACCGTAGGCCTCGCCGTTTTCCCAGCCGAGGTAGAACGGGATGCTCTGATAGATCGGATCAGTCCCCAGCACGTAGCCGGGAGTATCGGAGTTCCACATCACGAACTGGCCGCGACGCTTGTCGAGTCGTGCGGCCTTTTCACCGAGTCCGTAGAAATGTTCGTCGAGCCCGAGCTTCTTCGCCGCCGCGACACGGCCGTTTTTCGGGTCGCGCGCCATGGGACGCTCATCGGCATTGAGGACGCGCTGCGTTTTCGCGTCGCGAAACGTGATGAGCAGCGGATCACGCCGCGCCACGACCTCCAGTTCTTCCGTCGCGAGCACGACCGCCTCCGGTGACTCGTGTAGTTGAAAATTTACGACATTCCAGTCCGTGCGGGCGATTGCCCACGAGTGGTCCGCCTGCGCCGGCTGGCCGGCAAAGACCGTGCGCACGCGCACCAGGTCGGGCGCGAGCACGGCGACGTGAACCGTCGAGCCGTCCGCGCACGCCAGCGACACCCCGCGGTCGGACCGCGTGACGGACGTGACCGCTCCGGCCGGCTGAAGGCCGGTCCAGTCGAGTGCGAGTGCCGGAGCGACGGCGAGCAGGAGTGAAGCGAGCGAGAGAGGGAGCGGGCGCATGACGGCTTGAGGAGTGTCCGTGCCGGCACGGAACAACGGCGCAGCGAGAGAAAATTGAGGGAGGCGACACGGCACAGCCGGGCTGCTTTCATCCGGTCGCCCTTGGGAAGGGCGCCGCTTGTCGGCGCCCGGTGGGAAGCGGGTCAGCCGGACGGGCGCCGACAAGCGGCGCCCCTACACCGTGCTCCTGCCGATCAACGCTAGAACTTATAAGAAACGCCGGCGGAATAGGACGCGCCGTAGTTCTGGTAGTCCATCACGAGTCGCGTGTCCTCGCTCTGGCGCGTGACGAGCGGCTCGTTAGTCAGGTTGTATCCCTGCACGATGACGGTCAGCCCCTTGAGGGGACCGTTGCGGAACTCATAGCTCACCTGCGCATCGACGACCTGCTCCTGGTCGATGATGCGGAAGTTCTCGTTGCGCGGGCCAAAGGTATCGATGTTGCCGCGGTACTCCGAACGGTAGCGCTCGCTGATGCGGGCCGAGAAGCCGTGGCGTTCGTAATAGAACGTGATGCTGGCGACCTTGCGCGACAGGCCGGGAATCGGAGTGGCGCCGGAACCCGGGCCGAACGGCTCGATGCTGCTCTCGGTGTAGGCGCCACCGAGCACGATGCCGAAGCCGGGGAGCGACTTCGTGATGAGGTCGCTGGCGAGCGACAGCGTCGCCTCGACGCCCTTGAGCTCGCCGCCCTCGCCGTTGACCGGGCGGGTGAGCTTGCCCTCGAAGATCGCAGGCTGGGCGCCGGTGATGAAACCGCTATACGGCGAGAAATCCGTGATCGTGACCTGGTCGTAGGTGTAGTTGCGCAGCTCCTTGTAGAAGCCGGCGAGCGAGAAGTAGCCCATGCTCTCGCGGAAGTAATGCTCGTAGGCGACGTCGACCGAGTTGGAGCGCCAGGGCTGGAGTTCCGGGTTGCCCCCGGTCGCCGTCCACGGGCCGTTGTACGGGTCGGTCGAATTCGCGAGGCCCGCGTTGTAGCCGACTTCGGTGCCGGCCCGCATGTTGGCCATGCGCTGGCGCGCCAGTTGCCGGGAGACGCCGAACCGGAGATACTGCCGGTCCGCGAGCTTCCAGGTCAGGTTCAGGCTCGGCACGAAGTCGTAGTAGTCCTTCCCGCCGGAAACCGGCGAATACCGGGCGCCGGTGCCCGTGCCCGAGGCCGCGAGTCCGGTGGACGACTGATCGGTGTGGATCAACTGGAACCCGACGTTGCCCGTGAGCGGCCGGGAGGCGACCTTGCTTTCGAAGCCGAGCTGTAGGTAGGCGATGGATACCTTTTCCTCCACCTCCCAGTCGCGGGAGATCACATCGGCATTGGGGTTGCGCAGGAGCTCGAAGGCGCCGCTGTGCAACGCCGCGAGCGGGTCGTAGCTGACCATGCCGGGGATGCCGATGAAGCTGAGGTTCGTCACCCCGATCGATGGAGGCAGCGGGGCGCTGGTCGCTCCGTTGGGCAGCGCAAGATAGAAGCCGTCCTCGACCTCCGACTTCGTGCGGTTGCCGTAGCTGGCGCCGATCTCGACGTTGTTGAACCACCGCTCGAGCCCGTGCGAGGTGGAGAGCTTCGCCTGGGTGAGCTCGTCCTCCGCGGTCGGATTCTTGAGATAACCGACCTGGCCTCCAGGGACGACATTGTCGCCCCAGTGCTGCGGGCTCCGGAGCTGGATCAGGTTTGCATCGGTGTAGTCGATCGAGGGCGTGAAGACCGCGCCGGTGCCCGATCCGAGCGTCACGCCAAGGGAGTCCGGCGTGCCCACTTGCGGGTAGACGTCGGTGCCGACGGAGCCGGCGCCGGAGTTCGTCTCGAGCACGGTGTCCTTGCGCTCGATCCGCGAGTAGCTGATGTCGGCGATCGTGGTCCAGCCGGAGCCGTCGCCGAACTTGAAGTTCCAGCCGGCGGCGTAGACGTCGTCGTCGCGGAATACGACGTCGTTGCGCACCACGCCGAAGACGTTGTTGAAGGTGGCGTTGGTGATGACGCCATTGTCCACCGTGTATCCGGGTTGCAACTGCGCCGAGCTCCAGAAGAGCGGAAACTCGATGCCGCGGAGCAGCTGGGTTTCCTCGAACTTCGAGTAATACAGGTCGAGCGTCGTGTGGAACGACTTGCTCGGCTTGTATTCGATCACGCCCATGAAGCCGTCGCGCTCGAGCTCGCTCGAGCGGACGAACGGCTTGGCGCCGCCCAGCACGAAGGGCGTGGCGGGATCCGCGTCGACGGTAGGATAACCCCACGCCTGCCACTGCTCGCCCTGGCCGGGCTTGTCGGCATGCGAGTAGCCAAAGGCGATGCCGAGTTTCCCGTCCATGAACTGGTCGATGTAGGATGCGGTGTAGCGGTAGCCGTCCTTCTCCGAACCGGCGTTGAGCGCATCCAGCTCCGTCCACTCGTAGAAGGCGTTGACCGCCATCGACCGGCGGCCGTGGCTCAGGGGGCGCACGGTGCGCAGGTCAATCGTGCCCGCGAGGCCCTGGCCGATGAGCGAGGCCTGGGTGGTCTTGTATACCACCGCACCGCTCAACAGCTCGGCCGGATACTGGTCGAACTCGATCGCGCGGTTGCTGCCGGTCGACACCTGCTCACGGCCGTTGAGCAAGCCGGTCGTGAAGTCCGCCGTGAGGCCGCGGATGCTGATGGCCTGGCTGCGGCCGTTGAGGCGCTGCGTCGCCAGGCCGGTGACGCGCGCCAGCGAATCGGCGATGCTGAGGTCGGGCAGCTTGCCGATGTCCTCGGCGGCGATCACCTCGGCGACAATCGGGATCGACTCCTTCATCTCGGCCGCCGCCGCGAGACTGCCGCGGAAGCCGGCGACGACTTCGAACTTGTCCAACATCACATACTCTTCTTCGGCCGACGGGCTGGCCGACGCCGGAGTGCCCGGCGCAGGCGGAGCGTCGGCCTGGGCCAGGACGCGGGAGGAGGAAAACGCCAACGCCAGACCAAGGGCGGCTCCGCACAGGAGCGGCGGGCGTAGGCGGAACGGTGCACG
>DASWVO010000420.1:0-40343 GCA_036406235.1 Opitutaceae bacterium | reverse complement strand
AGCAGGCGAAGGCCAGCAGCATGAGCAGCGCGAAGCGGGTCGCGGAGGCTGATTGCATCATTGTCCGATCTCCTGAGGGGCGTATAGATCCTTCACCAGTTTGCCGCCAAATACCAGAGCCAGACGACCGCCAGCACAGGATACGAGACAAGGTGTGCCTGCCACGTGAAGCGCGACAGCGTTGCCGGCGGGAGATCACGCCACATCCAGCGGAGGACCCACCGCTCAGAGCAAACGGAGACCACAAACGCCGGGACGAGCATCGCCGCTCCGGCCTGCATGACTTGGAAGCCGCTGGGCTCCGGGCCCAGCCAGAAGGCACCTGCTCCAGCGTCGAACACTGCCTGTAACGCAGTGGGGAAGCCTGGAAGTACATCGCTCAAAAAAGGGCCGACGACGACCAATCCAACCACGCCCACAAACCAAAACAACGGGAAACCCAACAGCGCGGAAAAGCAATTCGCTGCGACGACGCCTTTGAGCGCCCTCTTTCCCGCGATCCCGAAGCCGCGGTGCGCGACAAACCACTCGGCAAGCACGACCGGCACCAATGCCAGCACCATCGCGGGCAGGTGATAGAAGAGCATCGGCAACCCGGCGTTGGCGAAGATGAGCAGCATGGAGTTGTCGTCGGTCGTGTCAGCCTACCACACGGTAATCTGTGCGGCGCGCGCCGGGCTCATCGGTCGGGCCCTTACTCCTCCGGCTCATCCCGAGTCAACAGGCGCGCCGCCAGCGGCGCCTTGAGCGTGAGCGCCAGCCCGGCGGCGATGTAGGCCGAAATCGAAACGTAGGCGAAGACGCTCAGACGCATGCCCGATCCGCGGTTTGCGGCCATGCCGATTATTCCGACGAGACTGGTGAGGCCGCTCAGGAACAGATAAATTCCGACGAGCCGGACAATGAGGGTGCAGGTTTTCATGGGGATGGATTGGACGGCGTATTCAGGACATGGTGACGATCCTGCAACGCCGCTTTGATCTCGGTCTCGATGCGATGCTGGAACGGAAACGCCGCCTTCCGCCGGAGGCCGGCGCTCGATGAGCAGGGCCTCGAGGGCGCCGCCGGGTTCGACCGGGTGCTCGTCTTCACGACGGCTGCCGGTCTCGGGCATGAACACGTTCTTCGCCAAATCGTATCCTTTATCTCGCTTCGCCTGTGTGACACTACGGATCGAAGGCCCGTCAGGGGCCAGCCTTTGGTTCCCCGAGATTCTGACGCAAGTAATCCGGATGGCGGTGTTCGTGAACAAGCCCGAGAATATAGAGCGTCTCTCCCTCGATTTGATAATAGAGGAGATACGGAAACGGCCGGCACCGGCGGCAGGGAAATCCATGCGGCCCGACGTGATCCCCACCCTTCCACTTGATGATGACTCTTACCGCCTCCTTGACCCGCTCATGGAAATCATCGCCCAGCCGGGCCGATATCTCCATATAACGCGATTCCGCGTCCGATAGGTCCCGCTTGAACAGCGTGCTGAAGACGACGTTCACGCTTTCTCTCGGAAGACGTCTTCGAAAGAAAGTCCCCGATCTTTGCCGGATCGCAGGTCATCCAGCCGGGAGCGCAACATCGCGCGCACCTCCTCATCGCTCGGACCACCCGGCTTAAGGCTGTCGAGCAGGAGCTTCGCGAGTTGCTGGCGTTGCTCGGGCGGCAGGGAGAGCGCCTCTTCGGCCAGGTAAATACTCGTGAGTGCCATGCGCCGAACATAGCAGGGGCGAACCGCCTCGCAAGCGAACTTCCGGCAAACCACGTCGCTACCACGCCTCGCGTCACCGCGCGCGACCGAACCAAACGCCTCAGGGAATATAGATGAACAGCGGCGCACGTTCCGCGACCGACAGCGAAGGCGTGCCCACAAACTCTTTCGAGACGAGCTTCCCTTCACTCAATTCATAAATTCCCAAGACGACCTGGTGCTCATCGCCACGGCCGCGAAGTTCGTAATGCCGCCCCGCCTCCGCGGTAAACGACAGTTTCGCGGAAAGGAGATAGAGATCGTATCCACCAAACCGCGGGATCTGGATGTGCGCCGTTCCCATGACGCTCCGTTCACCCGGCTCCAATGGCATGATCTCGTTTGCGCGTTTGGCTGCCGCCCACGGCTTGTCGACCGAGATCACGAGATAGCGGACGACTCTCGGTCCCACGAACTTGGCCTGCACCTTCTCCTGGCTGCCGCGCACTGACGCCTGTCCTTGCTGTGTGATCAGAGTGGCTTTGCTCTCGTCGTATTTCAGGCTGAGGCAGCCCGACAGGGCCAGACACGTTATAACGAGAGCGTAACGCATCGCGTTCATCGCGCTGGAGAGGAAGGAGCACATCATTGCTGTCGATAGCTGGAGGACGCATCGGGGATGCCCGACGCGCTGGTGAGAAGCAAAAGGAAAGTGGGTTTGCCCGTATGACGGAGCGCGGCGCGCGGCGCTGAATGGGGTGTTCTGACGCGACCGTATCCATACAGAAGAAACCGCGAATGGACGCTAATGGACGCTAATAAAGGCAGGGAGGCAGACAACGGAGTCATCACTGAAGGATGAGTGTTGTGGGAGGATCTTCGACCTCACTGCCGCTCTTCTGGAATGGCTGACTGTCGCTTCGCTCGAAACGCGTTCATTAGCGTCCATTCCCGGTTCAACTCAAGCGTTGCGGCTGAGACCGACCCTGAGGCGGTCCGGCGGAGGTGACGGTCACATGCGCCAAGCGCTGACAACCGGGGTCGTCGCCTCTCAACTCTCGCCTCTCAATTCTCATCTCTCAACTCTCATCTCTCAACTATCAACTCTCAGCTTTCAGCTCTGAACTCTCAACTATCAACTAAACACCTCCCCCATCCCCCCGCATGTCCCGCCCCACTCTGCCCGTCCTCCTTGCCACGCTCTTCATCGCCTGCGCGCCGCAGCCCGGTCCGCTGCGCGCACAAAACCTTGTCCCGGCCGACTGGGTGCTGGTGCGCGGCGACGACGCCGGCTTCCTTGCGGCGGAGTCCGGCACCCCCGAGGGGCAACCCATCGACCTGTGCCTCGGGTGGGAGCGGCAGGGTTTTCCGGGCGGCGAGTCGGCCTGCCTGGGTGCTGAATTCACCGCGCCGGAAACGCTGCGCGCCACCGGCCTTCGTTACGAGTTCGCCCTGCTCGCCCGGCAGGCGGAGCTCTTCGTGAACGGCCGGCTCGTCGCCACCGCGCCGGCCGGCGGCAAGACCGCCTCCGGCAGGCTGCCCGACGATCTGCTGCGCTGGGGCGGAAAAAACCGCATCTCCGCCCGCGTGCTCGGCCATCCCTGGACCGGCGGCGACGTGCGCGACTTCATCCGCATCCTGCCCGCCGACGATTCGTTTCCCCGGCTCGACGTCGAGGTGCTCCACCCCAACCCGGCGCACGAGTATCCGGATTCTCGCGACATCGTGCTTCCCATTCGCCTCGAGACGACAGCCGGCGCGGAAATGGCCGGCGATCTTCGCTGGTGGGTGGAGTCCGATTTTCACCAGCGGGTGCGCGACGGCCGGTCCACGTTTCGGGCGGGAACGGCAGGGGCGGCGCCTCTGACGCTGGCCCTCGGCAAACTCGCACCCGGTTTTTACTGCGTGTGCCTGCGGTTTTCCTGGGATCATCGGGAGGTCGCGAAGGATTTCTGGATCGCCGTGGCGCCGACGAAAATCGCCTCGGCGCCCTCCCTGCCCCCGGACTTCGACGACTACTGGCAACGCGCGCGGAAGGAGCTCGCCGCCGTGCCGCCGGCGTTTGCCGTCACGCCCGAGCCCGGCCTCAGCACCGCGAAGCAGGCCGTATTCACGGTTTCGATGCGCTCCCTCGGCGGCGTGGAGCTCAAGGGCTGGTACATCGTGCCCGCACGCGGCGGCCGGTTCCCCGCGGTGCTCCACCTGCCGGGTTACGGCGCCACGATGCGGCCGCAGCGGTTTCTCGACGGCAGCGAGGACGTAATTCGCTTCGCCCTCGACATCCGCGGACACGGCCGCAGCACGGCCGCGATCAATCCGGGCTTCGGCATGCCGGGCTATGTCGGTTACCAGATCCACGATCCCGAACAGTACGTTTATCGCGGAGCGTATATGGACTGCGGGCGGGCGCTGGAGTTTCTCGCCTCACGCGAGGAGGTCGACGCCGGTCGCATTGCCGTCAACGGCTTCAGTCAGGGCGGCGGGCTGGCGTTCGCCGCGGCGGCGCTGTTTCCGGAGTATGTGAGCGCATGCGCCGCCGGCGTGCCGTTTCTCGGCGTGCCGCAGGAGCACTTCCGCATCCGGACAATCTACCGCGAGGAAATGGAGCGGCACCTCGCGCTGGCGAAACAAGGCACCTGGGACGACACGCTGCGCAGCCTCGGCCTGGTTGATACGGCGAATCTCGCGAGCCGCATCCGCTGCCCCGTCTTCATGGCGGTGGCGCTCCATGACGACGATTGCCCGCCGCACATCGGCTTCGCCGTCTACAACCGGCTGACCGCGCCGAAGTCGTATCAGATTTTTCCCGACGTCGGACACGGGATGGGCGGCCGCTGGCCCGCGACGTCGATGGCGTGGATCCGGTCGCAGCTCGGTTTGGCCCGCGCGGCAGTGCCGCCGCCGGACGGCGGAACGCGGTAGACGGTGGACGGGAAACGGACGACCGAGGACAGATGACGGACGACAGACTCAGACGGACGGAAATGATCAGCGTCGATGAGCGCAGATGAGCGTTCCGCAGCGATCGAAGAGTCGGACTGCATGCGAGCTTATCTTGGCGACGACGTGCCAGACCGCAGCATTGGGCTCCTTGCTGCCGGGACTCGCCGCCGGAAGCGCATAGCAGGGGACGCAAAAGGAAAGTGGGTCTGCAGGAGCGACGGAGTGCGGCAGCGGGTGGACGGCTTGCGTCGAGCCGCGCGGCAGGAGGGCCGGCCTCATACGAGCGAACGACGCGGCGGGGGCGCCGCATCCCCAGGGTTCAAGCACCGTCTCGGGCAAGGGCAGCTTCCCGCATCGGGAAGGCGCCTGGGGTCAGCGCGCGTTGCGATTTTGACCCATCCCCCGGAGCACCGCCTTCAGCCGTGGATTCGCGGTCTTGTCCGGAGTCAGGTCGTCGCGGTCGCCGCCCAGCTCGAGATTCCAGCCGTGCCACTCGCGATAGGCGTGGTAGGACCAGTCCCAGCCGTGCGACTCGAAGAGGTCGATCAGATCGGCCAGGTAGTCGGCGGCACCGGGCGCCCAGCGGATCGCGCTGAATTCCCCGACGTAGAGCTGCACGCGATGCTTGCGTGCAAATGCGACGGCCGGAGCCATCGACGCCTCCAGGGCCGCCTTGTCCCACCGCCGCCCGTCGATCACCCCGGGATAGGCCACCGGGGCGGACGGCGAGAACACGCCCTGGTGCGTGTAGTCAAAGGGAGAATACATATGGAAGCTGTAAACGACGCCTGGCACGTCGAGCGGCTGGAAGCCCTCGAAGCCCGCGGCCGATCCCCCGAGGGGCGGCTCGATGATCAGCGTGCGCCGCGGATCGATCCGGCGAACCGCCGCGGCCGCGCGCGCCGCCAGCGTCTGCCAGTCGGCCCCGGCCGCCGTCACCGCGCGATCGTCGGGTTCATTGAGCAGATCAAAGCCCCAGATGACCGCGTGCTCGTCCCGGTAGCGCGCGGCGATGCGTTGCCAGACCCGCAGGAAGTGCTCCTGCGACGGCGCCGTGCGCCAGAAGTCGCCGGCCGCCACCGCGACGCCGCCGTGGCTGGCCACCCGGCCGCCGGGTGGCGAGTGCAGGTCGACGACCACCTTCACGCCGAGTTCGGCCGACCAGCGCAGCACATCGTCGAGCTTTGCCAGCGCCCGGTCCAGCCAGCGGTCGTAGGCCGCGTAGTCGTTAGCCGCGTCGTTGCCGGGCAAATACAGAAGCTGCCAGCGGAGGAGATTGCCGCCCCACTCCTCCGCCAGCACCCGCAGGTCCTCACGGCTCATTTCCGGATGCGCCATCGCGCCGCGGAGCGCGGGTTCCGCATGCCCCGTGAAGACCGGCTGGTCCGCGGGCGCCGGCGGCACCTCGCGGGTCTCCCGCGCCAGGGTGATGCGCACGTCGTCGAACCATGCCGTGCCCGCGACCCGCTCCAAGCCCAGGTGCAGGGTAAGCCGGGTCGCATCCGCCGGGACAAGGATGCGCGTGGAGAATCGCTCCCAGTCGAACGAGCCTTCCGGAAGGGCGATCTGCGGCCATTGCGCGCCGTCGGGGCGTCGATTTTCAGCATCACTTTGATGCCGTTCCAATCGTGCGGTTTTGCGGAGATGTCCGCACCTTTCACGTCCGCCGAAAGGAAGATCCATTTTCCCCGCAGCGTCGCGACCGGAACGTCAATGAGGCGAAGCGCCGACGCCTGCCGGTCGGCCTGGCTGATTCGCAGCGTCGTGCGGGCACCCAGGCCGACGCGTTCTCCCGGGCCCGAACCCGCGGCAAAATCCGCCGCGCTCTCCAGACGGTTCGCCCACAGAACGTCGCCGGGTCTGACGGTCGACGCCAGCGACCGCGACGGCGCGACGGCAGCGAACAGCAGCACGGCGACGAGGAGCGGGAAGTACACGGAGTGGAATGGCTTCATGAAGGCATTCGAGGGGAATGCGACGGCGCGTTTTGGGAGCGTCCATGCTACCACGCCGTCCGTTCCCGCCAGTAGTCGGACGCTGATCGAAGGATGGCTTTTCGCCGACGCCACGCGACCGCGCGGTCCGCTGGGCCGAACCGGTGCGCGAACTGACGCGGCGAGGGCGCCGCATCCCCAGTTTTTTGTCAGCAGAGAGCGCGATGGATTCCAGCGCGCTCTGTGACACTACGGATCGAGACCCTCAGGGGGGACGTTTCAGAAGGAACCACGAATGGACACGAATTCTCAGAGGGGAATGCTCCAGAAGGAATTGCCCACGAAACACACGAAATGAGGAGCTTGCTCAGAGCGTTTCCTCTTCGACACCGGCGGCATAGAAAACCATGCAGTCCGACGCGCGGTGTTACGTTGCGGGCGAGGGCGCCGCATCCCCAGTCGCCGCAGACGACAGAGCGTCGGGAGACCGTGGACGAAGCTGAACCCGACCTACAGACGACGGACAACAGACGGCCGTTTTAGAGCGGCCCTCGGTCATCCGTCATCTGCCGTCAGGATCGTCCTCTGCTGTCAGGCCCTCGGCGTCCGGCGCCGCCGACTCAGGCCGCGGCGGGCGCCGGCTGGAGCGCCGCGAGCGCGGGGGCGTAGCGACTCGGCGTCATCGAGTAGCTCGCGCGGCCTTTGCTGAGCGAGCGGATGTCCATGGCATACCCGAAGAGCGCCTCCAGCGGGACGTCGGCCGTGATCACCGCGGACGTGCCGTCGGTCGCGAGGTCGCGAATTTCTCCGCGGCGGCGGCCGAGGTCGCCGAGGAGGTCGCCCTGGTATTCGGCGGGCGTGTTCACTTCCACGGCCATGATCGGCTCCAGCAGGATCGGGCCGGCTTCCCGCATCGCGGCTTTGAACGCGATGCGAGCGGCCGTGCGGAAGGCGATCTCCGAGGAGTCGACCGGGTGGAAGGCGCCGTCGACGACGCGCACGCGCACGTCGATCACCGGGTTGCCGTCGAGCACGCCGTCCTTCAACGCGTCCTCGATGCCCTGCAGGGTCGGGCGGATGAACTGCTTCGGGATGGCGCCGCCCACGACTTCGTTGACGATCTCGTTGCCGCGGCCGGCGTGGGGCTCGAGCTCCACCACCACGTAGCCATACTGTCCGCTGCCGCCGCTCTGGCGCTTGAATTCGCCTTCGGCGCGGGCCGGTCGGGTGATGGTTTCGCGATAGGATATCTGCGGGCGGCCGGCGTTGGTCTCGACGCGGAACTCGTCGGCCATGCGGGCGCGGATGATCTCCAGGTGCAGCTCACCCATGCCGGAGAGGAGCACTTGTCCTGTATTCGGATCGGTATGACTGCGCAGCGTCGGGTCCTCGGCGACGAGGCGTTGCAGCGCGAGACCGAGGCGTTCCTGGTCTTCGCGGGTGCGCGGCTCGATCGCGAGCGACACCACGGGCTCGGGGAACGTCGGGCGCTCGAGGAACAGGTCGAGGTCGGCCGAGAGCGTGTCGCCGGTGACGACATCGCGGAGGCCGAGCACGGCGACGATGTCGCCGGCGCTCGCCTGCGGGATGTTCTCCTGCGCGTCCGCGCGCAGGCGCACGAGACGCGTGATGCGCTCGTGGCGGCGGGTGCGCGGGTTGTAGAGCGACTGGCCCGGCCGGAGCGTGCCCTGGTAGATGCGCACGAAGACGAGCTGGCCGTTGGGCGTGCTCGTGAGCTTGAACGCGAGCGCCAGCAGCGGCGCGCTCGCGTCGACACGCAGTGGATACGCCTCACCGTGTTCGTCCACGGCGCGGGGCGCGAGGTCGAGCGGGCTGGGCAGATAATCGACGACGGCGTCGAGCAGGCGCTGCACGCCCTTCTCCTTGAAGGCGGAGCCGGGGATGACGCCGAAGAACGCGCGCGCGATCGTGGCGCGGCGGATCGCGTCCTGCAGGTCGCGCGGCGTGATGGGCCGGTTGTCCAGATACAGGTCGGCGAGCGTCGCATCGACGTCGGCGAGGCGCTCAATGAGTTCGGTGCGCGCGCGGGCGGCCGCGGCGGCGTGTGCCGCAGGGAGGTCTTCCCACGCCGGTCGCAGGCCGCGCGGGTCGGAGCCGGTCGCGCCGAAGCGGGTGAACTGTTGGTGCACGACATCGATCAGGCCCTGGAACTCCTCCTCGCGGCCGACCGGGAGGAAGAGCGGATGCGCGTTGGCGCCGAGGCGCTGGCGGATCTGATCCACCACGCGCGCGAAGTCGGCGCCGGGGCGGTCCATCTTGTTCACGAAGACAAGCCGCGGGACGTGGTACTTGGTGGCCTGACGCCAGACGGTCTCGGACTGCGGCTGCACGCCGTCGACCGCGCTGAACAGCACGACAACGCCGTCGAGAACGCGCAGGGACCGCTCGACTTCGGCGGTGAAGTCGATGTGGCCGGGCGTGTCGATGAGGTTGAGCGTGTGCGCCTGCCCGGCACGCGGCCCCTGGTGCGTGGACCACGTGCTGGAGATGGCGGCGGCGGTGATGGTGATGCCGCGCTCGCGCTCGAGCGGCATGTGATCGGTCACGGTGTTCCCGTCGTGGACGTCGCCCATTTTGTGGATTTCGCCCGCGTAGTAGAGGATGCGCTCGGTGGTGGTCGTCTTGCCGGCGTCGATGTGAGCGGCGATACCGATGTTGCGGATGAGTTGGGTGGCATTCATGGCGAACCTTGCGGGCTGAGTGGGTGACCTCCGAGCTCGGTTCACAGAAGCGAACAAAGGTAACAAAGACCCGGATACGAAGCTTCGTTCTCTTGGTTGTCTTCTGTTGATCCGAACTGCGGAAGCCAGGATGACTGACGGATTGGTTGCGCTGATGGGCACGCGGTCGGGCGGGCCGTGGGCGAATGCCCGCACGCCGGCACGCGGGCATGAAAAAACCGCCGGGAAAGGCACCGGCGGTTTCAGCGGCAGGTCGTCAGTCGCTCAGCGCAGGGCAACGTCGAACCCGCCACGGACACCGGCGGTGCCGTGAAGGCTGTAGTTCGACAGGAGGAGGATCGCTGACATGGAGCGATACAAAGCGCGGGTTGCGCCGAAAGTCAAATGGGGCGGCCGAAGAGCAGAGTCCGCGCGGCCCTCGATCCGAGCTGCGTTGCAAAACTGGCCAACTCCACGGGCAAGAAGCCCGCTACGACTTGGTGCCTTTCAAGAGCGCGACGATGGCCATGGCGTGGCCGTGGCCCAGTTGGAAATCCTCTTTCAGCCAGGTCACGATCGCCCCGGCTTTGACGCCGGGCGCAAGCGTTCCGTCACGGGTGAATCCTTTTTCCGCGGCCAGCGCTCGAAAGTCCTCCGGGGTCTTGCCGGTCTTCTGCTGGATGTTGGTCAGGTAGGCTTGAAAGGACATCGGGGCGGCGCGGTGTTACTCCCGGAGCAGAATGAGGCGGATCAGCCGCGGCTCGCGCAGCGCGAGGCCGGCCCAGGCCAGCACGCCGAAGGCGATCGAGAAGCCGATCGGAAACGCCCCGCTGCGCGCCGAGACGTGGATGGCAGCGGCGCCGCCGAGATAACCGGTGAGGAGGATCGCGCCGAGGAGCGCAGTCTGAGGGAGCGCATAAAGCGCGGTGCACGCAAGCAGGAGGAGTCCGATCGGGACGACCGAGCCCGGGGGCAGGCCGAGTTTTTTCGTGGCTTCGACGACGGGCGCGATCTGAATGAGCTTGGTCACGCCGTCGAAGGCGAGAAAGAGTGCAACCAGCCCGGTGAGGGCGATTCCGATCCACTGCCGCATCCCCGATGCGGACTCGAGTTGAACAGGAGAGTGCATGTGTGAGCGATGATTGGGTGTCGCCCCCACCCTATCAAAACGAGGCCGGCTGGGGATTGTATAAAAACGACAACTGCTGCTGCGCAGCGATCACCTGGGCTGGCGTCTGCCCGATGAAACGCTTCAGCGACCGGGTGAAGTGGGCCTGATCGTAGTAGCCGGCGTCGTAGCCCGCGTCGAGAAGGGGGCGGCCGCTGCGCAGGAGGCGCGTCGCGTGCCGGGCGCGCTCGATCTGCCGGATGGTCCCGAGGGTTAGGCCGGTCACCTGCCGGAACTTTCGCTCCAGGGAACGCGCGCTGAGGGCGGGGGGCTCATTGCGCAGGACGCCCGCGACGGTGGGGTCGACGAGAATCAAGCCGGCGCGCACCAGGCGGCGGACAAAGATTTCCGCGTTATCAAAATCTGGATACTCCCAGGATGCGCCATGCAGCCGGAAGGACCGCTGGGTGGCGGCCGGCAGCGTGACGGAGTTGAGATCGCGCAGGAAGCCGGGGCGAAGTTCCGGCATGAACGTGCCCAGCTTGAAACGGATCGCGAACCACTCGCCCTCGGCGGGGAGGTCGGCCGCTGTCGCCACGGTTTCCGGGCCCCGCACGGTGAGCGACGTCTGGCCGTGGAGTCGCGTGACGACCATCTCCCAGTGGCACGCCGCGATCGACGTAAAAACTCCGGCCCGCTCGCTGCGGCTGCGCCACACCCTCTCGATGAAGGGCGAGTCGGTCGGGCGATCCTCGAAGGTGATCAGCATGATGTGACGCTGCGTCCCGGCAGCGGGTGTGCAGAGCCGAGCCTGCGCTTTCCGGGCGCATCTGAAAAGTCTGAAGGCGGGTCGCGGGAAGGGAAACCCGGCAGGAAGGTGTCGGCGCCGAGAGGCGACGCGTGCGAACCATCGGGCGCGGTTGCGGTCAGCGCGGGTTGCAACCACCTTCCCGCCATGGCCTCCCCTGGATCAACCGGCAATGTGATCGCGGCGCTCGCGAGTTTCTTCATCCCCGGGCTGGGACAACTGCTGCAGGGGAAACTTTTTCGCGCGATCATCATGTTCGTGCTCGCGGCCGCACTGTGGTTCTTCTGGCTCGGGTGGATCATCCACCTGTGGTCCATCCTCGACGCCGCCCTCTACACGCGGCCGCCCGCCGCGACGTGACCGTGAAGAACGTCACGCCCGGCCGTGAACACGAGACCGACGGCAACGATGCGCGGTCCGGCCATTCCGCGCGTCGCGACCCGACGACGCACGACCCGCGCCTGCGGCGGCTCCGCGGGCTGGCATGGCTGCTTGACCGCTCGATCCCGCTGCCCGGCGGCTGGCGCATCGGGCTGGACCCGCTGCTCGGATCGCTGCCGGGCGCCGGCGACTGGCTCGGCGGCGTGCTCTCGACGTACCTCCTCTACGAAGGCGCACGCCTCGGCCTGCCGCCGCGCGTGCTCGGACGGATGGTGCTCAACATCGCGATCGAGGTGCTGGTGGGTGCGGTGCCCGTCGTGGGCGATTTGTTTGATTTCGCGTGGCAGGCGAACGTGCGCAACCTGCAGCTCGTCGAGCGCCACTACCGCCCCACCCTGCGGCCGCGTCCGCTCGGCCCGCTGGTGGCGGGTCTGCTCGCGCTGGTGTTTTTGTTCATCACGGCGGCGGGCGTGCTGGCGTTTCTCATCGCGCGGTGGGTGTGGACGGCGCTGGCGGCGTGAGGGCGTGGCTCGGGTGGCAAGTCTCAGGCGTCGCGTAGCGACGCATCCTGCTTGCTTGCACCAACCGTGGGCTGAAGCCCACGGCTACGGTCGCATCGCCGCTACGCGGTTTCGCCCGACGCACGGCGGGTCCGCGCTCCAAACCAACCCGGTCACAGGACCTGCCTTGGAGCCTGTCATCTACGTTTCCGAACGCCGATTCGTAGCGCGGTGCTTCAGCCCGCGCTCGCTGCCCCCAAGCGCGGTCTGAAGTACCGCGCTACCTCAGGCGCCGCTGCGCAAGGTTCGTAACAGCCTCGGGAGATCGGCGCGGGGATCGAATCCGTGCCATCCGCGTAATCCGTGGTTAAAAACCGGGCGCCCTCTAATATAACTGCACGGCCGGGTTTGCACCCGGGCGCGCGGCGGGCATGAATGACCGCACCATGCGCATCCTGTTCATTGGCGGCACCGGAATCATCAGCACGGCCTGCGTGGACCTTGCCCTCGCCCGCGGCTTCTCCGTCGCGATGCTCAATCGCGGGCGGCGCGCGCTGCCGGACGGCGTCGAGCACCTCGCGGCCGACGTGAACGATCCCGCCGCCACCGCCGCTGCGTTGGGCGACCGCCGCTGGGACGCCGTCGTGGACTTCTTCACGTTCACGCCCGCGCAGGTCGAGCAGCGCCTCGCGGCCTTCAAGGGCCGCACCGGCCAGTATGTTTTCATCAGCTCGGCCAGCGCGTATCAGAAGCCGGCCGGCTTCGCGCCGATCACCGAGGCGACGCCGCTCGTGAATCCATTCTGGCAATACTCGCGCGACAAGGCCGCGAGCGAAGAGCGATTCCTGAGCGCGCACCGCGAGGCGGGTTTTCCCATCACCATCGTCCGCCCGTCGCACACCTACGGCGACACGCAGGTGCCGCTCGCGTATAACAGCTGGCAGCACAGCTACACGGCAGTCGACCGGATGCGCCGCGGGCTGCCGGTCGTCGTGCCGGGCGACGGACTCACGCTCTGGACGCTCACGCACAACACCGATTTCGCCAAGGCGCTCGTCGGGCTGCTCGGGCGCGCCGACACGATTGGCGAAGCGTTTCACATCACCTCCGACGAAGCGCTGACGTGGAATCACGCGTATGAGATCGTGGCCGAGGCGGCGGGCGCGCCGCCGCCGCGTTTCGTGCACATCGCGTCGGATTTCCTCGTCGCCTGCGTGCCCGACCTCGCCGGCGGGCTGCTCGGCGACAAGTCGAACTGCGCGATTTTCGACAACACGAAGATCAAGCGCTTCGTCCCGGAGTTTCACGCCACCACGTCGTTCCGCGAAGGCATGAAACGCACGCTCGCCTGGTTCGACGCCGACCCGGCGCGCCAGGTGGTCGACGCCCCGTATCACGAAACCTGGGACAAACTCGTCGCGGTCTACGAGCGCGGACTCGCGGCGGCGCGGGCGGAGTTCGGGCGGTGAACGGTAGACGGTGACCGGTTAACGGTAGCCGGTGGGCGGAATGCAGGGCCGGGCCTCGCGTCGGCAGGGCCCGATCTCCGAGCGGGCCGCCTCAGCATGCGCGTGCCCAATACGGCCCGCCCGCCGGTCGGAGCCTACCTGGCGCGGTAATCCTCGCGCGGTCGGGAACGCGAAGAGTTAAGCGGCTGCGCCCTTGCCAAACTCGGGACGGCTCCCAACGTTGGAGGCCTATGCACTTTGACAACCTTCAGCCCGGCCTCGCCGCTCCTCTCCCGCGTTTCGACGACGATGATGACGATGACGACCAGCCCGAGGAAAAGGAGAAGAAGGGTGCCGCCCCGGTGGCGATGCTCATCCAGAAGAAGTTTCTCGAGCAGCGTAAGATCTTCCTGTGGGGCGCGGTCACCGACGAATCCGCCAAGGAGCTCACCGAAAAACTCCTTTATCTCGAAGCGAGCGATCCCGGTAAGGAGATCTTTTTCTACATCAATTCGCCGGGCGGCTCCGTGACCGCCGGCATGGCCGTGTACGACACGATCCAGCTCATCTCCTCGCCCGTGACCGTCATCGTGACCGGCATGGCGGCCTCGATGGGCTCGATCTTGCTCAGCGCCGCGAAGAAGGGCCGCCGTTATCTATACCCGCACGCGCGCGTGCTCATTCACCAGCCGCTCATCCAGGGCCGCTTCGTGGGCCCGGCGACCGACATCCACATCCAGGCCCAGGAAATGGAAAAGACGCGCGACGAGCTGAACAAGATCCTCGCCGCCGCGTCGGGCCAGTCGCTCGAGAAGATCTCCAAGGATGCCGACCGCGACTTCTACCTGAACGCGCAGGAAGCGATCTCCTACGGCCTGGCGGACAAGATCGTCGAAAAGCTCTGAGCCGGAAAAAGAATCGGCCACGACTCGAGGGGCGCCGTCATCCGGCGCCCTTTTTTGTCAGGCGGGGTCGGCGGGCCCGCCCTCCATCAATTCTTCACGGGCGCGGTGCTCTCGATCAGTTCGCGTTCCCAGCGGATCGACTGGTCGAGATTGCCAGCCTGCGCCGCGGTCGTCGCCGCCTCGCGCAGCCAGGCAAGGCGCACCGGCTTCGGCAGCTCGAACGCGAGCACGTTGCGCCAGACCGCCACGGCCGCGGCGGGCGCATCGAGTTCGGCGAGTCGCCGGGCCACGAGCACCAGCAGACCCCACTCGTCCGCCCCCACGTGTTTCACGTAGCGCGCGAACTCGAGCGTGCGGGCGGCGTCCTTCGCGTTGCCGGCGGCGGCGAGGCGCCGCGCGCGCTCGAGGCCGAGCGCGAGCGCGGGTGTATCCGCGAGTGCAGTACGCAGCACCGCTTCCGCGTCGGCCGCGCGATCCTCCGCCTCCAGACGGTGCGCCTCGCGCAGGGCCAGATACGGCCGCAGTCGCGGCGAAACGTCGGCGCGAGCGCTCCACTGTTGCGCGAGCGTCACCTTGAACGGGCGGTAGAGCGGATCGCCGATCACGATCGCCTGCCAGCTCAAGGCCGGCAGCGCGTAATACGCGGCGTCGCCGAGCGCGTCCCCGCGCGCGAGCGCGCGCAGGAGAAGCTGCGGCTGATGCGTGAGCTCGAGGTAGGGCTCGTTGACGTTGCCGAACGTCGCCGCGACCCCGCGCGCGAGGAACGGCCCGCACCAGCCGCCCCCATTTTCCTGGCGCAGGGTCGGAGCCGAGAAACTGTGGATGTGCAGCGCGATCGCACCGGGCGCGAACCGATAGCCGGGCAGCGCGAACGGCCCGTTGAGGTTGCCCGCATACCAGCCGAAGTACAGCGCCGCCGCGTCGGCCCGGTCCGGCGGCGCAAGCGGCGCGCGGTCGCGTTGCACCTCGAGGTCGAAATGCAGCGCCTCGAGCTCGCGGGCGGTCGCTTCGAGCCACTGGTCGCCGTGTTTGTGCGGTCCGCCGATATCCACATACGCGCGGCCGATCAGCCCGGTGCGCTCCACCGCGAGCGCCGCATCGACCAGCGCGCGCGCCTGGGCGAACGTCGGCGCGTCGAGCCGCGACACTTTCACGACCTGCGCCTCGTCCAGGGCGGTCGGATCGTCTTTGCGGAAAAGCGGATTGGGCACGAAGGCGTTGATGGGCGTTCCGCTCTGCGCAAGCAGACTGAGCTCGGCATCGATCGCGGCGCTGTTGACGCGAAACTGGTGGTTGTGGGTGAGCGGCGGCGCGTCGCGATACAGCGCCGGGTCGTGCTGGATTTTCAGCGGCACGCCGCGACAGACGACCAGGTAGGCGATCCGGTGACCGGATACAGCGTATTTGCGTCGGCCGAGTTCGTCGCGCAGGTCCATGCCGACAGCGTCGATCCAGCCGCGCCGCACGAGTTCGTCCTGCAGCGGGGCATAGAGCGCGCTGACGAACTCCGCCCAGGAGATCGTCTCGCGCACCGGCAGCGGCAGCACGATGAGATTGGCGGCGGGCACGCCGCGGCGCTCCGCGTAGTGATGAGCGAGGCGCAGGGAGTCGGGGTCGGCCCCATTGGCGAGGATGATCACCCGGGCGGCCGGACTGGAATCGGGCCCGGCGGCCGGGGCCGCGCGCAGCGAGGCGGCCAACATGAACGCGATGAAAGCGAGGAGAAGCCGGTGCACCATGCGGAGGGCGGCGAGCTTGTGCGGTTTCGGGCAGCGTGACCAGCGGCGAGTGCGGAACCTGGGAGCGCGGGCGGCCCGCCCGCAATATGACCGGATGCGGGGCAGCGGCCCGCGCTCCCAGAGGGCGATCGAGCCGCATCGCTGTCACCACATTGTCGCCGCAAAAGAACTCGGCACCTCGCGTTCGCCGGCGTATCTCGTTCGCCCATGCATTTCCGATTTTCGTCGTCCGCGGTCGTTGCGGCGTTCGTTTTCGCGTCGAGTTCGTCCTGCGCGCTCGCCTGGGACTACGAAGGGCACCGCAACGTCAACTCGCTCGCCCTCGCCGGCCTGCCGGCGGAGTTTCCCGCGTTCGTACGCGCTCCCGAGGCCGCCGAGCGGATCGCCTTCCTTTCGGGCGAGCCGGATCGCTGGCGCAACGTCGCCGATCTGCCGGTCCGCCACGCCAACGCACCCGACCACTATCTCGACCTCGAATACCTCACCGAGGCCGGCCTGACGCTCGCCGGGCTGAGTGAGTTTCGCCACGTCTACACCGAGCAGTTCGCCGCTGGCCGCGCGGCGCATCCCGAATATTTCCCGGCCATCGATCCCGAGAAAAACAAGGACCACACGCGCGAGCTGGTCGGCTATCTCCCGTGGGCGATCGTCGAGCACTACGGCAAGTTGAAGTCGGCATTCTCCTATTTGAAGGCCTTCGAGGAGGCCGGCACGCCCGAGGAAATCGCGAACGCGCGGGCCAACATCATCTATCTCATGGGCGTGATGGGGCACTACGTCGGCGATGGCGCACAGCCCCTGCACACGACGAAACATCACAACGGCTGGGTCGGCGACAACCCGCACGGCTACACGACCTGGAACAAGTTTCACGCGTGGATCGACGGCGGTTTTCCGGCGAAGGCCGGAGTCAGCTTCGGTGAGCTCGCCCCCCGCGCCCGGCCGGCGCGTATACTTGGCGCGGCGCCGCAGCCCGGCGCCCCGGCCCCGGCGCGCGATCCGATCTTCTCGGATGTGCTCGCGTATTTGGAAAACCAGCACGCGCAGGTGGAGCCGCTCTACGCGCTCGACAAGGCCGGCGGACTCAAGGCTGACGGCGTGCCCGCCGCGATCGCCGGGGGCAAGGCCTTCATCGAGGAACAGCAACTGCGTGGCGGCGAAATGCTCGCGAGCCTGTGGTTGACGGCGTGGCGCACCGCGCCGCTCGATGTGTACCTGCGCGCGCGGCTGGCGGAGCGGAGCGGCGCGATCACGGGCAAATAGCTGCCCCGACGGCCGCGGCGAGGGCGCTGCGGCACCATCGGGCAGCGTGATGGCGCTGAGGCAATTGCCGGACGCGGCGCCGACGCCCCCTGCCATTCAGGAGCTTGCCAGCACAGCGCAAACCGCTTTGCTCCGCGGCGGCGATGGATTTCCGCCTGTTCCCGCAAGGGGCGAACCGCCGGCACGGCGCCGGCCGATGATTCCTGGTGCCAACCTTGTCCGTGTCCTGACGCCATGACTCATCTCCTCCACTACCGCGCCTACCTCGGCAGCCTTCGGCAGCTGAGCACATGGCTGTTGCTCGTGACGCCGGTCGGCATGCTGGCGGGCACGGCAAGCGCGTTCTTCCTGTGGTCGCTCGACGAAGTGACGCGCCTGCGCTTCGAGCACCCCGGGCTGCTCTATCTGCTCCCGCTCGCCGGCGTGGGCATCGCGTGGCTCTACCACGCCGCGGGCAAAAACGCCGAGCGCGGCAACAACCTGTTGATCGACGAGATTCATCGTCCCGGGGGCGGCGTGCCGGCGCGGATGGCGCCGCTCGTACTCGCGACGACGTTGCTCACGCATCTGTTCGGCGGCTCGGCCGGGCGCGAGGGCACGGCGGTGCAGATGGGCGGCGGGCTCGCGAGCGCGTTTGCCCGAGTCTGCCGGATTCCCGACGTGCACCGCCGGCTGCTGCTCATGGCCGGCGTGGCGGCGGGCTTTGGCTCGGTGTTCGGGACGCCGATCGCGGGGGCAGTCTTCGCGATGGAGGTGCTCACGATCGGGCGCATGCAGTATGAGATGCTCATCCCCTGCATGCTTGCCGCCCTCATCGGCGACCTCACCTGCTCGGCGTGGGGCGCCCACCACACGGGCTACGTCATCGCCACGCCGCTCGCCGGCGGCCCCTACACCTTCGGCCGCCTCGATCTGCTGCTGCTGGGCAAGGTCGCCGTGGCGGGTCTCGCCTTCGGGCTGTGCGCCCGGCTGTTTTCCGGGGCGACGCACGGCGTCGGCGCGGCGTTCAAGCGCCATGTCACCATTTTCTGGTTACGACCTGTAATTGGCGGCGCAATCGTGATCGCGCTCGTGTTCGTGCTCGGCACGCGGGAGTATCTCGGGCTGGGCACGTGGAGCCCGCAAGGCGGCGACGTCACGCTCGTGACGCTCTTCCAGCCCGGCGGCGCCGACCCGTTCAGCTGGGGTTGGAAGCTCATCTTCACGGCCGTCACGCTCGGCGCAGGGTTCAAGGGGGGCGAGGTGACGCCCCTGTTTTTCATCGGCGCCGCGCTCGGACAGACGCTCGCCGGGCTGCTCGGCCTGCCGGTCGACCTCGCGGCCGGGCTCGGCTTCATCGCGGTGTTCGCGGGCGCGAGCAACACGCCGCTCGCCTGCACGCTGATGGGTATCGAGCTCTTCGGCGCGGACCACGCGGTGCTCTTTGCCCTCGCCTGCTTCGCGAGCTACTACGCGAGCGGCCACGCCGGCATCTACCGCGCGCAGCGGGTCGGCGTGCGCAAGCACGGCGCCGGACCGACGGACGCGCCGCTGCCGGAGGCACGCCCGCCACGGACGGAGTAGGCGGTTAAAATCGGCGTCGTCTGGCCACGGCTACAATTCGCCGCCACGCGGCGGACCGAAGCTCACAGCAGCCGTCGCGCTTCACTTCCGCGCCGCGTCGAGTTGGGCGGCGTAGGCGTTGACGCCGTTGACGATCGCCTCGGCGATGTCGCCGCGATAGGCGGCGGTGCCGATCTTGCGCGCCTCGGCGTCGTTGGAGAGATAGCCCGCCTCGACCAGCACCGACGGACACGGCGCGGAGCGCAGCACGACGAAGCGCATGCGCTTCAGCCCGCGGTCGAAGGTGCCGAGCTTTCCGAGCAGCTGCCGGTGCACGGCGTAACCGAGCACCGCGTTCCAGGCATCGAATTTATTTCCTGGATACACGGTGGGAATCATTTCCTTGTCCCGCTCGGGCTGGGTGGACCGGTGGTAGCGGGGCGTCATCACGAACGTCTCCGTCCCGCGGACGGCCGGGGCGCCCTCCACCGAGTTGAAATGGATGCTGATGAACAGATCGGCGCCCGCGCGTTTCGCGATCGCCGCGCGCTCCTCGAGGTCGATGAAGCGGTCGTCGTCGCGCGTCATCACCACCTTGTAGCCGCGGGAGCGGAGCAACTGGGTCACCTGGCGCGCGACGTCGAGGGCGAAGCCCTTTTCGTGCAGCTTCAGCGCCTTGTTCTGCGTGCCCGTATCCTGTCCGCCATGACCGGCGTCGACCGCGATCACCTTGAGTTCGGGCACGCGGCCGGGAACGCTCGCCGGGCGGAGGATGGGCGTGAGGAGCTTGTCCGCGTCGATGCGGCTCACGTAGAGCGTGCCGTGGGCCGCGGCCACGCCCTCGCCCAGGAAAAGACGGAGGCCGTTGAGCGTGATCTCCCGCTTGTCGGCCTCGAGCTCGATCTTGGTCCACGTGCTCGCGGCCTGGAGCTTGCGGCTCGCCTCGAGCCAGGAGGCCTTCAGTCCGTAGCGGGCAAAGAAGGCGCGCGCCTCGACATACTCGATGCCGTTGAGGCGGAGGGTGCTGCTCGCGGAGGAGGCCGGGTTGCGGGCGGCCGCCGTCGCGCGCCCGGGCTCCGCGGCGAGCGGACCGGCGGCCAGCAGGACTGGCAGCAGGCAGGCGCCGGCAAGAAGCCGTGGCCAGGGGGCGCGCCGCGGCATCGCAGCGTTCAGGCGTGCGCCTGCGTCGGAGACTCTTCGCCGTCCTCCGGCAGATCCTTCATCTCCTCCTCGGGGACGTGGAACTTCGGCTTGCGCTTGTTTGCCGGGTGCGGGGTGATCATCAGGTTGATCTGCTTGCCCATGAGCTTCGGCTCGGCATCGGGGTGGCCCATGCCGGCGAGCTCTTCGATGGCCTTCTTCACCACGGCAAAGCCGATCTCGGTGTGCGCGAGCTCGCGGCCGCGGAATTTCAGGCGGAGCTTCACCTTGGCGCCGTGCGCGAGAAACTCCTCGGCGTGGCGCAGCTTGGTCATGAAGTCGTGCTGGTCGATGCGCGCGGTGAACTCGATCTCCTTGATCTTGCTCGCCGTGGCCTTCACGTGCGACGTCTTCTTCGATTCCTCGTAGACGTATTTGCCGAAATCCATGATGCGGCACACGGGCGGCTTGGCGTTGGGCGCCATCTCGACGAGGTCGAGATTGAACTGCTGCGCGAGTGACAGAGCCTTCTCGGTCGGCATGATGCCGAGTTGCTTGCCTTCGGGACTGATTACCCGGATCTCGGGCACCTTGATCCGCGCGTTGCGGCGGATGTGTGCGAACGGATCGTTGTTGCGGCGGTGAAAGCCAGAGCGGCCACCGGACGAGGAAAACGAATTAGCCATCAATAAGGAATATGCTCAGGATCGGTCAGGACTGCTTCTCGCCGAGGGGAGAGGGGTTGACAACAACGAAGTAGCCGAAGACGGCCCGACCCCATGATCAGGCCTGGTCCGGGTAGCCCGCCAAGCCCCCGCCATCCGCAAGAAACCATAAACGGCGGCACCCTACACGCTGAAGCTTTCGCCGCAAGAGCAACTGGCTTTTGCGTTCGGGTTGGCGAACTTGAAGCCGCCGGCGATCAGCTTGCTCGAATAATCGAGCACCGTCCCCTTCAGGTAGAGGGCCGTTTTCGGGTCAACGAGCACCCGCGCGCCGCCCGTCGCGACCAGGATGTCGCCGCGCCGCGGCTCCGGCGCAAAGCGGAGCTTGTAGCTGAGGCCGTTGCAGCCGCCGCCGGTGATCGCGATCCGCAAAAACTCGCCCTGCTGCTCGCGCGCGATCAAGGCACGCACCTTTGCGCCGGCGGCCTCGGTGAGGCGGACCAGATTTTCATTGCCGGCGCGGACACCCTCGGGGAGCGGATCGACGGGCGGCGGAACGGTGGTGGTCGTGGAGACAGAGTCGGACATCAGGCGGCCGCACTATCGGGCGCCCCGGCGCGCAAATCAAGCGCCGCGGGCCGGGGGCGCGAGCCGCCGGCCCGCAATTTTAAAAATGGGGCGGGCCGCACGCGCCCCCAGGAGAATCGCCAACCGCGGCAATCCTACCGGTGAACCAAGTTCTTCATCTCCAAAGGATCCTTGCCCAAGTCGAAGCGCAGCCAGGGCGTGCCGTCAGCGTTGGCCACGCGCTTGCTGGTTGCGGTGCGCACCCCTCGCCACACCCGGTCGCATTGATGCGGCAGGTGCACCACGCTCGGCATGGAGATCGTGGCGTGGTCCCGCTCGCAACACCACGCCCGCCCCTCCGCCCACGCGCGCGCCATGACCGGAAGATCGACCAGCGACACCGGATCGGCGGAAATCCGCCCGGCCCGCTCCGCCGGGGCGCCCCGAATCACCAGCGGCACGCGCACACTTTCTTCGTAAGGCCAGCCCTTGCGAAACCGACCGTGCGCACCGTGCATATCGCCGTGCACGGAGGTGAATACGATCACAGGCGGCCGCACGCCGCGCCGCACTGCGGCCGTATCGACCGCCGTAATCAGCCCGCCCAGCGCCCGATCGGTCGCCTCGATGTGCGCATAATAGCCGGCCAGCTCGCGACGAGCTTTGGCTTCCACCTCGCCGCCGGGAGGCACGTTGGCCCGCAGACGCACCGCCTCCGCCGTGATGGGCGCCACACCACCGGCCGGCGCGTCGTAGGGCGGATGCGGCGCCTCCAGGCTCACGACAGCGAACCAAGGGCGGAGTGCGGCGCGCGGGGTGCGGAGTGACCCCGGATCGGCCATCCTGCATTCCGCAGTCCGCACCCCGCACTCCGCCATCTCCCCGAGCCAGCGGGCCGCGCGTTCGCATACGACATCGCTCTGATAGCCCGAAAATTTCCGCGGCACTTCGAGCCGCGTCCCGTGCAGCCAGGGGTCATTGAGAAGGAAACCGCCCTCAAAGCCTTCCCAGAATTCAAAACCGCCCCGCGCCGCCGCCGGCACGAGCGTCCGCGCGTGCGCCTCGCCGACGAGCGGAGCATCCCGGTCGCGGGGCGCAAGGTGCCATTTGCCGAACCACCCCGTCGCGTAGCCCCGCTGCGCGAGCTCGTGAGCGACCGTTCGCGCCTCCAGCGGCAGTGGATCGAAATAATCGCGCACGCCGTTTTCGGGCGACTCCACACCGGTCAAAAGCGCCGCGCGCGCAAACGGGCCGAACGGATGCGGCGTCACCGCCTGCGCGTAGTTCACGCCCGCGGCAGCGAGCGCGTCGAGGTGGGGCGTGCGCGCGTTCGGGTCGCCCGCGTAGCCGGTGGCGGACGCGCGCCATTGCGTCGTCACGATCCACAAGATGTCCGGCCGGTCTGGCATGTAGCGCGGACCTTAGCCGAACTTGTGCCGTGGGATCGAGGTGGAACGCGATCTCGCCCGTCAGACACCGTTATTACCTTGGGCAGCGACTGCCAAAGCTCCGCGCTACGGGCGGCGCATTCAAGAAAGTGAACCCATGCTGAAGGTCCCTTCACGCGCACGCCGGAGGTCGTCCGGCGTGTTCGTATTGAAAAGCTCGTGACGCTCGGCCGGAGCCAGCGGCTGCGCGACCATAAGCCCGCGGGCCACCGCGAATCGCAACACCGCCTGCAGGCTGAAGCGCCGGGCACTGACCGCGGCAGCAAGCAACGGCGTGATCTCTCGGGGATAGATGGCCGCCAGCGGCTCGAAAGATCCCGCGTGCACCGCCACGGCGCCGCGGCCGGCTCCGCACCGCGCCCACAGCCGCTGCAAAAACGCCGGGCTCAGCCGCGGCAGGTCCACCGCGACCGCCGCCAGATGGGTTGCCCGACACGCAGCGAGCGCCGACAGAAGGCCCGCGATCGGCCCCTCCGCGCCGGGGGCATCGGCCACAAAACGCGTGCCCGCCAGCTCATGGCGCCGCTCGCGGCGGCCGGCGATGAACACCACACCGGCGCCGGCTTCGCGCAACACCCGCACCTGCCGGGCGAGGAGCGTCTCGCCGCCCAGCGTGAGCAACGCCTTGTCGCGTCCCATGCGGCGCGACGCGCCGCCCACGAGCACCACGCCGGCGAACCTCATGCCGCGGCTCCGGCCGCGTGGTGAGAGGTCGAGAGCCAGCCGGTGCTCAGCACCCGGCAGCGCAGACCGCCCCGGCCGCGCAGCCAGTCTTCGGCGCCGGGCGCGATCGCCTCGTTCATCCAGTGACACGGACGGCACTCCTCCATCGCCCGCAGCCGCACTCCCTGCAACTCAAACTCCCGGCCGATCAGCGTGTTCAGATCCACGCCGCGCACGAGGAGATTGCGCCGCAGGGCCGCCGGGTCGGCGTCCGGGCAGCGCAACGTCGCGCACAGCTCCGCGAACACCTCCGCGGAGAAAAACGTCACCTGGCCTTTGTAGTCGGGACGGTATCCAAAAAACCGATCACCGCGCAGGCCGTAGCCCGTCACGCATTCCACGCGCTCCACCGCGCGGATCGCGTGAGGCGCGGCCGGCTGCCCGTAGCGTCCAAAGTAAGCGTGGCCGTCGGAAAGATAGATGCGCAGGAGCTCCATGAACGGACTCGACCTTATCACAGACTCGCCGCCGGCTGCAACGCCACCGCACAGGCCTTGTAACTCGGCTGGCGCGAGTGCGGATCGAAGGCGGCGAAGGTGAGGCGGTTCGTCTCGAGGTAGTGCATCGGCATGAAAACCTGGCCAGGTGAAACCGTCGGCGTGAGGACCGCCGCCGCCCGCACCGTGGCACGGCGCGAGCGCACGATCACGGTGTCGCCCATCGCGAGCCCCAAGCGGCTCGCATCCTCCGGATTTACTTCGACGTAGGCGGAGATCGGCGCGAGCTTGCGGAGCACGTCGGACTTGTCGGTGCGCGTGCCGGTGTGCCACTGCGCCGAGGTCCCGCGGCCGGTCAGTAACGTGAACGGATACGCTTCATCCGCCTGCTCCGGCGCCGGCTGCGGCGCGTCGAACAAAAACCGCGCCCGGCCGTCGGGCGTGTAGAAACGGCCGTCCGCGAAGAGGCGGCGCTCGGAGAAGGCGGAGTGCGGAGTCCGGAGTGCGGAATGAGTCGAGCGATCGGACGGCGATGGGCTTCTCCCTTCTTCTCGTTCATTCCGCATTCCGAGCTCCGCATTCCGCACTTCCTCCGCGGCGTCCGCCGCGGGATAGGGCCACTGGATGCCGCCAGCCGCCTCGAGGTGCTCGTAGTCGCGGATGCCCGTGATATCGCAGGGCTGGCTGCGCGAAAGCCGCTTGAGGATCTGGAACGCCTCCGCCGGCGAGGACCAGTCGCGGGCGATGTCGGCGCAGCCCCACGCCTCGGCCACCAGGCGCAGAATGAAGAAATCCGACAACGCCTGGCCGGGCGCGCGCGAGACTTTGCGGGCGACGGCGAGCCGGCGCTCGGAGTTGATCAGCACGCCTTCCTTCTCCCCCCACCCCGCCGCCGGCAGCACGAGATCGGCGAGCTTCGCTGTATCCGTGGAATGATACATGTCCTGCACGACCAGGAAATCGAGTTTCTTGCGCAGCTCGCGAAAGCGCCCCTGATGGATCCACGAGTGCGCCGGGTTGGTTGCGATCACCCACAACCCGCGGATCTCGCCGCGTTCGATGCCATCGATGATCTGGTCGTAAGCCATGCCGGCCGCGTCGGGAATGCGGGCGGGATCGATGCCGAGAATCCCGGCGACGTGCGCGCGGTGCGCCGGCTTGCCAAAGTCGTAGCCGCCGATGAGCCCGGTCGCGTTGGCGAAGAGGCGCGAACCCATCGCGTTGCACTGGCCGGTGATCGAGTTGGCGCCCGTACCCGGACGGCCGATGTTGCCCGTCATCAGCGCGAGATTGATGAGCGCCTGCGCCGTGCGGGTGGACTCGTGGCCCTGGTTGACGCCCATCGTCCACCAGAACGACACGCGCTGGCCGCGCGCAATCGTGTCGGCGAGTCGCTCGAGCTCCTCCATCGAAAGTCCGGTCTGCGCGACGACGCGGTCGAGTGTGAAGTCCTCCACAAACGCGGCGAACTCCGCGAAGCCGGTCGTGTGCGCCTCGACGAACTCGCGCTTCACGGCACCGCGGCGGATGAGCAGGCGCGCGAGGCCGTAAAGCAGCGTGAGGTCGCTTTTCGGCTTGAGCGCGACGTGCTGTGTCGCGGCCATCGCGGTCTCGGTGCGACGCGGGTCGACGACGATGAGTGCCGGGCGGTGCGGATTGCGCATCACGCGCTGCCACATGATCGGGTGCGCGATGCAGGGATTCGCGCCGACGAAGACGAGCACGTCGCTCTCCTCGAAATCACGATACGTGTAGGGCGGCGCGTCGAAGCCGAAGCTCTGCTTGTACGCCACAACCGAGGTGGCCATGCACTGGCGTGTATTGCTGTCGACATGACGCAGCCCCATGCCGAATTTCGCGAGCACGCCGAGCAGCGCCATCTCCTCGGCCATCATCTGGCCGGTGCTGAGCACGGCGACACTGGCCGGTCCGTGCTCCTGCTGGATGGCCTTGAAGCGGCTGACGAAGGTCTGCAGCGCCTCGGGCCAGCCCACCGCGTCGAACGCGCCCTGACGGTTGCGCAACAATGGCGTCGTCGCGCGATCCGTCGACTTGAGCACGCTGAGGGCCTCCCAGCCCTTCGGGCACGCCATGCCGAGGTTCACCGGGTAGTCCGGATTCGGGCTCAGGTTGATCGCCTGTCCCTCCGCATCGAGGTGGATTTTGAGCGAACAACCCGTGCTGCAAAAGCCGCACACGGAAGTCGTGGTGCCCACCGGTCGCAAGCGGCCCGGCACGCGCCCGAGGCCGAAATCGCCCGGGTGTTGCACAAGGTCTTGCGTGAGCGGGCCGCTCCATTCGCGCAAAAGCGTGGGTGTTGTCTTGCTCACAAAGCGACTCCTCCGGGCATTTTCGAACCGTCGACCGCGCGGAAAAACAGGCTGCGCTCGGCGAACTCACCGCCGACGAAGAACAACACGGCCATCGCCCAGGCGCCCGGCTCGCTCGGCGCGAGAGCGAGCAGCGCGATCGCCGCGCCGCCGCACAGAAAACGCAGTCCGGCCGCGAGCCGTAGTGGTCCGCGCATGACAGCGCGGCTCGCCGCCGGGCCGGCTTTTAGCGCCGCCAGCTCGAGCAGGAGCTTCGCAGCCAGCGCGGCGGCCCCCGCCAGCGGATGCAGCGCCAGCGCCGCCGCCGCGACCGCGGTCCCGAAAAAGCGGCCGAACGTCCAGGGCGCGCGCCAGGCGGCGCGCGGTGCGTCGACGTAGATCATCGCCGAACAGGCTACACCGATCCCTCCCAACGCCAAGGCCGCCGGTGCCAGGGTCGGAGCGAGTTTGCTCGCGATGAACGACGCCCACTCCTCCGACGGAAAATAGACCGCGAGCAAGCTCGCGCCTACCTGGGCGGAAAATGCCCCGAACCACGCGCCAAACACGACCGCCTCCCGGCTCAGCCAGCTGCGCCGCAATCCGAGGAAAATGCGCCAGGCCTTCAGGGGCTGGCCGAGGTGGGCGACGCTCGTCACCAAACCCGCCGCCGCGAGGGCCCACGCCCCGAGCAGCACCGCCACGCTCGGTAGTTTACCCGCGCCGGTGACACTCCCGGCGAACTGGAGGCCGAGAGCGAGCTGGGTGAGGACGAGCATCACCGCGAGCGGCGTGTGCGCGGGCTGCACGCGCGGGAGTTCGGCGTCGGCGGCGCGCGCGTTGGCCGGCAGCGGGCGCGAGGTCACGTAGCGCGTCGTCGGCTGGGTCGCGATGGGCGACGGGGCACCGGGGAGAAAACCTTCGTCAGCCCTGCCCGCAACCGCCGTCGCAGCGACGTCGACCGTCACGATGCGGATTGCCTGCGTCGGACACGCCTGCACGCAGGCCGGAGCCTCCCCTTCGCCCAACCGCTGGTGGCACATGTCGCATTTCCGCACGATGCCCAGGCGGTCGTTGTATTTGGGAACATCATACGGACACTTCAGCACGCAATACTGGCAGCCGATGCACTGGTCGTCGAGGTGGCGCACGATGCCGGTGACCGGGTCCTTGTCGTAGGCGAGCACCGGGCAGCCGTTGAGGCAGCCGGGGTCGGCGCAGTGGTGGCAGGCGGTCGTGACTGTCTGCTGGTAGGGGGCCAGGGTCGTGCCGCCGACGAGCAGGCCGACATCGCGCCACGTCTCGTGCTCGTCGAGACCGTTGAGCGAATGGCATGCGGCCACGCAGGCCTTGCAACCGGTGCACGCGTCGAGATCGACCTCGAACGCGTATTGCTCGCCGGCTTTGGGCGCCGTGAGCGGGATGAGATCCCGATACTGCGGCTCGAGAGCCGGCGTCGCGCCGCGATCATGCTTGTCCGAAAAGCGCGCGACCGGGGTGTCGAGCCGCCGCTGTTTTTCGAGCAGCTCGTCGATGAGCGTTTTGACGGGAGCAACCATCGGTCAGTGGCGAGTGGTGAGTGGCAGGTCGCGAGTAGGAAGCGCAGCGACAGGCGGGAGCTCCGCATGCTCGCTCCCCACTCCTCGATGCTCGCTTCTTTTCATCAATACACGTCGCGCTGATAACGCTTCGCAGCCTTGAGAGACTGAATATACGCGGCGGCCTGTTCGGGCGATCTGCCGCCGGCGCGCTCGACGACCTGGTGGAGCGCGGCGTCGACGTCCTTCGCCATCCGGCTCGCATCGCCGCACACATAGAAATGCGCTCCCGCCTCGAGCCAGGCGTAGAGTTCGGTCGCGTTTTCCAGCATGCGCTGCTGCACGTAAATCTTCTCGGCCTGGTCGCGTGAAAAGGCCGTGTCGAGGCGCGTGAGGAAGCCTTCGCGCTGCATCGTCTCGAGTTCGTCGCGATAGAGATAATCCGTCGCAGCGCGCTGGTCGCCGAAGAAGAGCCAGTTTTTGCCCTTCGCGCCCGTCGCGCGGCGCTCCTCGAGGAACGCACGGAACGGCGCAATGCCCGTCCCCGGGCCCACCATGATCATCGGCATGTCGCCGCTCGCCGGCGGACGAAACGCATTATTGGTGTGCACGAAGACGGGCACGCGCGTTTGAGACACAACACAACGGTCGGCGAGAAATGTGGAGCATACCCCGATGCGCCGGCGGCCGTTCGCCTCGTAGCGAACGGCGCCGACGGTGAGGTGAACCTGCCCGGGATGGGCCTTGGGACTGGAGGAAATCGAGTAGAGGCGCGGCTGGAGTTTCTTCAGCGTGCGGACGAACTCGGCCGGCGCGATCTTCACGTCGCGGCGCGCCAGCACCGCGTCGATCACATGGTGTGCCGTGGCGGTGGCAACGCCGCCTCCGGCGCCTGGCGCGTAAATGGCCAGCAGCTCGGCGGAAGGTTTGCCGAGATCGTAGAGGGCGGTGAGCGCGTGGCGCAGCGAGGTGGTGCTGCCGTCGGGCGCGGGCACGGCCTCCTCGCCGTCGCAGCCGAGGGCGGCCAGCAGCTCGCCCACGAGTTCGGTGCAGTTGTGCGGGAAGACGCCGAGGGCATCACCGGCTTCGTAAACGAGACCCGAGCCGGCAAGGTCGAACTCGACGTGATTCACCTGCTTCGCCGAGCCGGCGCCGTTGAGCGTGCGCGTGGTGAGCAGCGTGGCAGGGAAAGGATTCTTGCGACTGTAACCGCTCTCGATTGCGGATTGCGGAGTGCGGACTGCGGATTGGGCATCGGCCGCCTTGTCGGTTGTCGCTCGTCCCTGGCCGCCCGAACCAAACGCGCCGAGGGCGGCGGTGAGCCAGCCGTTGAACTTTTCCTCGTAATCGAGATCGCAGTCGACGCGCGGGCTGGCGCGGGTGGCGCCGCGTTTTTCGAGGAACGCATCGAAGTCCTGCCCGCAGCGGCAGAACTGCGTGTAATTGGTGTCGCCGAGGGCGCACACGCTGAAACGCACGCCCGCGAGCGACGGCGCGCTGTCAGCGGCGAGCGCGGTATGGAGCGCCTTGGCGTTGTCCGGCGGCTCGCCGTCGCCGTAGGTGCTCGTGATCACGAGCATGTTCTTCTCGGAGGCGAGCTTCGCGGCGTCGGTCTGCGCCATGTCGACGACCGTCGGCGCGAAGCCGCGCTTGCCGGCCTCCTTCGCGACCTTTCTGGCGAGTCCCTCGGCGGTGCCGGTCTGGGAGCCGAAGAGGATCGTCAGCGGCTGGAGCGCGGGAGCCGCGGACGCCGCGGCGCCGCCACCGGCCGGCGCGGGGCCGCGCGAGAGGAGGCCGGCAAGAAAACCATTGAGCCACGCGCGCTGCTCGGGCGTGAAAGGAGCGTGGTCGGGAATGACGGGGACGGTCGACATGTGAGGTGTGAAAAGGTGTGGTTGGCGCGTGAATACAGGCGTTCGGAGAACGGCCGCCACCGGGATGGTTCGTTACACCGAGAAGAATTCCTGGAGCTCCTTGAGCGAGTGACGGCGCGTCCACTGCACGAAGGTCTCGCCGCGCTCGCGCCGGGCGAGGAAGCCGGTGAGAACTTTTTCGACGACGGTGTTGACCTCGCTGGCGTGCACGCCGCGGAAGAGCTCGCGCGCGATGCCCTGCTCGTGATCCATGCCGCCGCCGATGACCAGGTGGTACCCCTCGGAGCCGTCCTGCAGCTTGGCGCCGACGAAGCCGATGTCGCCGCAGTAGTGCTGCGCGCAGGAGTTCGGGCAGCCGGTGAAATGAATGTTCACCGGCGCGTCGAGCGCGGCGAACTTGCCGGCCAGGCCCTTCATCAACGCGACCGCGTGGGCCTTGGTGTCGGCGGCCGCGTATTTGCAGCCCCGGTTGCCGGTGCAGGCGATGACGCCGCCGGTCACGAGGGACGCCTCGCTAAAAAGTCCCATGCGCTGCACGGAACGCTGCACGGTCGCGGCAAACGCTTCGGGAACGTGCGGAATGATCAGCGACTGCCAGACGGTGAGACGCACCTCGCCTTTGCCGTAGTTCGTCGCGAGGTCGGCGAGCGCGTGCATCTGTTTCGCGCTAAGGCGGCCGACGGGCGCGCCGACACCGACCCACTGGAGCCCGCGCTGCGCCTGGCGGTGCGTACCGAGCCAACCGTGCTTCTGCACCGGACGGCGCGGCTCGCAGGCCTCGAGCGGCAACCGCCCGAGGGGAAACGCGAGTTTTTTCTGCGTCTCCTCGAGGAACTTTTCCACGCCCCACTTCTCGAGGACATATTTGAGCCGCGCCTTCTTGCGGTTGGTGCGGTCGCCGGCCTCGGCGAAGACGCGTATCATCGCGGCGGAGACAGCGACCGCTTCGGAAGGTTTGATCAGCAGGCCGGTGTCGCGCGCGAAGTCGCCGTGGCCGGTGATGCCGCCCAGCTGAACCCGGAAGTAGATGCCGGGCTCGATTCCCTTGCCCGCGGCAGCGGGGCACGCTGCGAGGGTTTTCTCGGTTACCCGGCAGGCGAAGAACCCGATGTCGTTCGTGTCGGCCGCGACGGAGAGGCGGCCGCCGTTGTCGAAGGCGACGTTGAACTTGCGCGGCAGGCCGTAGAGATCGCGCTGGTTGAGAATGTAGTGGTGCAGGCCCTTCGCGAACGGACGCACGTCGAGCAACTCGTCGGGAGCGAAGCCGCTATCGGGAGAGGCGGTGATGTTGCGGATGTTGTCCGCACCGGAACCACGCGAGGTGAGCCCGAGCTCCTGCACGCGCATGAGCACTTTGATGAGATCGCGCGGCTTGAACTCGCGGATCTGCAGGTTGCCGCGGGTCGTCACGTGCGCGCAGCCGCCGCCGAGATCGGCCGCGAGGTCGGCGAGCCCGTGCAGCTGATGGGCGGTGAGCTCGCAGGCCGGGATCCGCAGCCGGATCATGAAGCTGTCCTGCGCCGGCGCGACATAGAAGAGGCCGAAGGTCTTGAAACGATACGTGTGCTCGGCGTCCGGATACTGGTCGGCATCGGCGTGCTTCACGAGGCGCTCCCACGCATCGAGCGGGTTCTCCTCGAACTTCCAGCGCTCCTCCTTGCAGAGTTCGGAGACGGGCGTGCCGTACACCGCGTCTTCGGCCGGAGCCACCGCGAGGTTGCCCGAAGCCGCGCCGGCGGGAGTGGCCGTCAGCTGGCCGCCCGCCGTCGTGCCCACGAAGACGCCCCCCGCCTGCAAGCCGGCGAAAAAGCCTTGCAGATATTCCTTTTGCTCGGGCGTGAAGGATTGGGAGGAAGAAATTTCAGAGGAGACGGGCACGCCCCCGAAATAGCACCCCCGGTGCCACGGCGGACCGGTGGACAATCAATTACTTGAATTGTTTTTGTCTGAACGATGAGTGCTACTCATCGTTCCACCCCGGCCGTCCGCAACCCCTCAGCGGCGGGCCAACAGTCCCAGCAGGAGCAGGTTGAGACCAAGAAGCAGCAAGCAAAGGAGTTTATAGAAGCGAAGGGGGTTGCGCTCCAGCAGGGGCGCATTTTTTCGGAAGAACGGCTCCACCTGGTCAGGATTGTCCAGTTGGAACGCCATCTCCGACAGCGTCTGGTAGCGCCGGCCGGCCTCGGGCTCGAGCGCGCGCAGGATCACCGACTCGAACCAGGGTGGCACGGCCGGGTTCAGGCGCGACGGCGGGCGCGGCGTCGTGTCGAAGCGCGGCGTCTGGAAACGTTCGATCTCGCCATACGGGTAAGTGCGGGTAAGCGCCTCGTAGAGCGTGACGCCGATTGCGTAGATCTCGGTCCGCTCGGCAAGGGGCGCGCCGCGAAAACGCTCCGGCGCCAGATAGCTTGGCGTGCCGGCGCGCGACGTGACGGAAAACACTTCGGCCGCGCTCCCGAGATCGAGCAGGAGAAAGCGCACGCCCTCGGGCGGGCGCAGCACGAGGATGTTGTCGGGCTTGAGATCGCCGTGGGCCAGGTCGCAGGCGAGCAGGTGCTGGGCGGCGCGCAGGAGGAAGCGCCCGAGTTCGCGGGCGTCTTCGACCGACAACGGTCCGGCGCGAAGGATTTCGCGCAGTGTCGGCGCCTCGACAAACTCCATCGCGTAATAGCGCACCGGGCCGGCGGCCGGCGGCGGCAACGCACTCACGAAATCCGGCGACTGGATACGCGTGGCGTTCCACATCTCGCGCACAAACGCATCGCGACGCGCCTCGTCGTCGGCGGCCTCGAGCGGAGGAAACTTGAGCACGTGCCGCGCGCCGTCCGTGCGCGTCGCGAACCAGACGCGGTCGCCATCCTGCAGCGAACGCTCCAGCCGGTAATCGTCCACGCTGTCGCCCGGGCGCAGAACGGGCGCGACCTCGAGGCTGTGTCGGGCGGCATCGCCCTGCCAGCCCCGCTCGACGACGTCGATCACGACGGCGGTGGCGTCGTCGCGCAGATTTTCGTCGGCCTCGGCGCGTTCGCGGGCGGCGCTCACGATGCTGCGCGCGCTCGCCCGCCGACCCAGCGCCGCCGCGAGGTCGGCCGCCAGCAGCGCATTGCTCACGCCATCGGAGCAAAGAAAGAACACATCGCCATCCGCCACGTCGGCCTCGAACGCGTGCGGTTGCACGGTGGCCTCGAGGCCCACCGCGCGGGTCAAGACATGTTCGAGGCCGCCCTCGGTCATCGCGTGCGATTCCGACAGGCGCGTCACCACGCCGCGGCGACAGCGGTAGACGGGCGAGTCGCCGACATTGAGGCCGTAGACGCGGTCGCCCTCGAGCGCGACGACGCTGAGCGTGCAAAGCAGCTCGGGCGTGCCGTAGCGTTGTTGCGATTCCTGGAAAAAGAGGCGGTTGATTCGTGCGGCGAACTCGTTGAGCGAGCGCCGCGGCCCCCAGGCCTGCGGACGCGCCAGATAATAGTCGACGATCATGGCGACGGCACGACGCGCCGCCTCCCCGCCGTCGCGGCTCGCCCCGAGGCCATCGGCGAGCGCGGCGATGACGCCTCCCTCGAAGGTTTGCACACGGCACGCGTCGTCGGACTTCACACCGGGGTCGCGCGCGATGCCGTGGTGGGTGAGGCGGAGTTTCATGGGCAGGCGGCAGTAAAGCCGTTCAGGGTCGCGGTTGAATTCAAATTCTCGGCAGACCTCCCACAAGGAGCGGCGGCACTCCTTGATCGAGCCTCCGGAAACAAGTACCACCCGGAGGCCGCGGCCCCCGGGCGGTGTTGGTTTGCCCTATGGCTTACCCGACGCCCTTCGCGCGCCTGACGCAAGGCCGCCGTTGGCCCGCGACGCGCCGGCGGGCGCCCGTCGTTTCGGGGCTGGCCTCCCTTCCCAAAGCGGCCATCAACGCAGCATGCCCGACGACGGTCTTCTCGAGCAGTCCTTCGCCGTTACCTACGATCCATCCTGCAACCGGCACCTCGCCGGTCGCGGCCGGCTCACCGTGTGCGCAGACGCCGCGATCGGCGGACGCCTCTATGTATTCACGGGACGGACACGCCGGCTGTTTTCGCGCGCCGAGGCGACGCTCACGTTGACGGCCAACCGGATCCGCAATGTCGAGCTGCGCGGCACGCGGGTGCGGTTCACCGCCGATTTCATCGAAAAAACCGGCCTGCGTCCGCAGGTCTTCGCGTTCGAGGCCGACCGTGAGGAGGATGCCGCCGCGATCGCTGCGCTCCTGCCGGCGACCGTCGACGCAACGCTCCTGGCCGAGCGGGAATTCACCGACCGCCTCAGCCGGCTGCCGCACTCGCGCCACCCGTGGACCTCGCTCACCGGCCTAATCGTGCTGGCCAACATCGTCGTGTTTCTGGCGATGGCGGGGTTCTTCGACGTCGACCGCAGCACGGCGCACCGCCGCGACGCTCTCCAGCGTTTCACGGAGGCCCGGGCCGAGGGGGGACGCCACCTGCTCGCCGCCCTGCGCGACGGAGACTCCGAGGCCTTGAAGTCCTACGAAGCGGCCGAGAGCGAGGCGACGGACGCCCTGCACTCGCTGCGCTCCGATCGCTGAGCGCGCCCGGCGCCGTAGTGTGGAGCGTGTCAGGCCCTGATGCGAGCACACTACAGTAGCGCGGTCCGCACGCGGAAGCGCAACGAGCGCGGGCTGAAGCGCCGCGCCACCCAAGCGATCGCGAGATCGGTTCATAGCAGGCTCAAGGCGCACGAGGCCGCTTCTCCGCCGGCGCGCGCTTGCGCCACCGTCGGGCACCCGCACGCTGGCCGCATGCCAACATCTTCGCTTCGCTCTTCGGCGCATCCCGAGGCATCCCGCCGGTTCGTCGGCGGCCTCGCCTCTCCTCTCGCCGTAGTGACCGCCACGCTCGCGCTCGCCGCGGGTGCCGCGGCCAATCCGCTGCTCACGCCGAGCCCGCTGCCCTACCAGCTCCCGCCCTTCGCGGAGATCAAGGACGAGCATTTCGCTCCGGCCTTCGAACAGGGCATGGCTGAGGAGCTCCGCGAAGTGGACGCGATCGCCGGCGATCGCAATGCGCCCACCTTCGAGAACACAATCGTCGCCCTCGAGCGCTCAGGCGAATTGCTCGCGCGCACGAACCGCGCCTTCGGCATCCTGACCGGCTCGCTCACCAACCCCGAGCTCCAGCAGCTCGAAAAAGCCCTCGCGCCGAAACTCGCCGCCCACCGCGACGCGATCCGGCTGAACGCCGCGCTCTTCGCCCGCATCCAGGACCTCCGCGACACTCAGGCTTCGCTCGGCCTCGACGCCGAATCGGCTTATTTGCTCGATCGCTACTACAAGGATTTCGTGCGCGCGGGTGCCCGGCTTTCCGACGCCGACAAGGCGAAGCTCAAGGCGATGAACGCCGAACTCGCCACGCTCTCGACGCAATTCAGCCAGAACCTGCTGCAGGAGACCAACGCCTCCGCGGTCCTCGTCGACACGCGCGACGAGCTCGCCGGCCTCACCGAGAGCCAGATTGCCGCGGCGGCGGCCGCCGCGAAGACCGCCGGGCACGAGGGCAAGTTCCTCCTGCGCCTGCTCAACACCAGCGGCCAGCCGCCGCTCGCGTCGCTGCAAAACCGCGCCGTGCGCGAACGGCTCATGGCCGCCTCGCTCGCCCGCTCAAACCACGGCGGCGAATTCGACAACCGGGCCGTCATCACGCAGCTCGCGAAACTCCGCGCCGAGCGCGCGGCGTTGCTCGGCTTCCCGAGCCACGCGGCACTCCAGCTCGAGGAGCAGACGGCCGGCTCGGTCGAGACCGTCAACCGCCTCCTCGCCCAGCTCGCTCCGCCGGCCGTCGCCAACGCGCGCCGCGAAGCCGCCGACATGCAGGCGCTGATCGAGCGCGAGGGCGGCCGCTTCGCCCTCGCCGCGCACGACTGGGATTATTATGCGGAGAAGGTTCGGCAGGCGCGCTACGCGTTCGACGAGGCGGAGCTGAAACCCTACTTCGAGCTGCGCCGCGTGCTGGTCGACGGCGTGTTCTTTGCCGCGACGCGCCTCTACGGCATCACTTTCAAGGAGCGTCCCGACCTGAAGGGCTACAGCCCCGACATGATGGTCTTCGAGGTCTTCGACGTCGACGGCTCGCCGCTCGCGCTCTTCCTCGGCGACTTCTACGCGCGCCCCAACAAGCGCGGCGGCGCCTGGGCCAACGCCTACGTGCCGCAGTCGCACCTCCTCGGTCGCAAGCCGGTGATCGGAAATCACCTCAACATCCCGAAGCCGCCCGCGGGCGAGCCGACGCTCCTCACGCCGGACGAAGTCGAGACGCTCTTCCACGAATTCGGCCACGCGCTGCACGGGATGTTCTCCAACGTGAAGTATCCGCGCTTCGCCGGCACGAGCGTGCCCCGCGATTTCGTCGAGTTTCCCTCGCAGGTGAACGAGATGTGGGCCGACTGGCCCGAGGTGCTCCAGCACTACGCGCGGCACTACCAGACCGGCGAGCCGATGCCGGCGGCGCTCCTCGAGAAGAAGCTCGCGGCGGCGACCTTCAACCAGGGCTTCCGCACGACCGAACAGCTTGCCGCGACGATCCTCGACCAGGCGTGGCACCAGCTCGCGCCGGCGGAGGTGCCCGACGACGTCCTCGCCTTCGAGGCCGCGGTGCTGAAGAAGTACGGCGTCGACTTCGCGCCGGTTCCGCCGCGCTACCGCAGCACGTATTTCTCGCACGTGTTCTCCGGCGGCTACTCGGCCGGCTATTACTCGTATCTCTGGAGCGAGGTGCTCGACGCCGACAGCGTGGAGTGGTTCAAGGCCAACGGCGGGCTCACCCGCGCCAACGGCGATCATTTCCGGCGCACCCTGCTCTCGCGGGGCGGTAGTGCCGAAGCCATGACGCTGTTTCGCGACTTCCGCGGCGCCGGGCCCGACATCCAGCCGCTGCTCGAGCGACGCGGGCTGGCCCCGGCCGCGGCGGCGACGGCTGGGGAGAACTGATCGACCTGCCCGACTCCGCTTGGCAGCCGCCGTCGTCCCGACGGCCGTTGTTCCCGGGGGGGCGGCCGGGGCGACCGCCGCTACCCGCCGCCCGGAGCGGTCAGGGTCTGCTGTATCATCAATTTGGTGACGGCGGCACGCGGACGGGTGAGTTTCCAGGTTCGTGTGCCCGCGGCATCGAACACGGTGATGACCGTCTCGACCAGCGGGCAGCCCGGATCGATGCAGGCCGTTTCCACGACGCTCACGACCGCCGCCTCGTCGAGGCGCAGGCACTCCGCCGTCCAGCGCTTGATCGCCGCCGTGTGCCCGGGGTCAAGCCGCGGCGCGACACTTGAATCCTGCGGGTCGGGGATGAAACGGTGCACGGCGCGGGGCGGTGCGGCTCAGGCGGCCTTGCGCTGGAGGAAGGGAGCGGCCTCGCGCCGGATCTCCTCGATCGCCTGCTGCATGGCGGGACTCTTCAACATCTCGCGACCGATCGCCTCGCCGAGGATGCGGCCCGCCTGCGTGTCGCTCGGATAGTGCGAGCCCCCGAGCACGCGACCCCACATCGCTTCGCGCACCTGCCGTTGAAAACCTTCGTCGTGTCCGGGGAATGCCTCGGCGAGGATCACCGCCCAGGTAGCCGCGTCCGCCGAATGGCCGCTCGGATACGACGGACTGCGCGAACGCCGGGGCACCGGTTGCACGCCCGGATCGCGGATGTAGGGGCGATCGCGGGTCCAGAGATGCTTGGTCTGCAGCGTGACCGCATAGCCTTCGTCGGTGATCACCTTGAAGAGCGCAGCGGTTCGCGGCAGGTGCTCCTCCGCAAACCAGGCGCCAAGCACGGGCGCGGCAAACGTAAACACCGTCTGGTCGGCAACGCGCGTCGCACACGCCGCTTGCTCCGGCGTGCGGTCGGCCTGGAGTTGCCGCACCGTCTCGAGGTCCGCCAGCCCCGCCGGCGAACCATCGGCAGGCGGCGGCGGGAGGAGCTTGGCCACGTCAATCGCATCGGGAGCGATGTAGCTCGCCGCCGACACCGCGGCGGCGAGGACGAGCGAAACCAAGACGGCGCACGAAGTGCGGCGGAGGGAGTCTGGGCGAGGCATGGTTACGACAGGCAACGGAGAACGAAGACCGTTCCATTTTCCGTGCCAACCGCGAGCAATTCGTCGTCGGGCGACCAGGCGAGTTTTGTCGCCGCGGCCGGCATGCGCACCGTCGCGCGGAGCGGCTGCTTGCGCTCGGGGCTCCAGAGCTGGAGCACGCCGTCCTGCGACGCGCTGGCGAGCAGGCCGTGCGTGCGTTGAAACGCGACGGCGCAGACCTTGGCGTCGTGCGGAAACATGAGCGGCTCGCGTCCCTCGGGGCCGGTGCCGCTGCAATCCCACAAACACGCGTCCTTGCCGCCACCGGTGGCGAGCCAGCGTCCGGTGTGGTCGAACGAGAGCTCCTTCACCTTGCCTTCGTAACCGCTCATGTGGAACTCCTGATCCTCCTCGGGGAGCCAGAGGTGCACGCTCGGATCCTGATTGCCCGAGACGAGCCAGCGGCCGTCCGGCGACCAGACGAGCGCGTGGATGCCGTTGCCGTAGGCGAATTCCTTCTGCGCGAGAAAATCGTCGGCGTCCCACAGGCACACGCCGCCGAAGTACGCGCTCGCCACCGCTCCACCGCCCGGGTGCCACGCGAGGGCGGAGAGCGTCTTCGGCGCGGGCTTGAAGGCGTGTCGCACCGAGCCGTCGGGATTGAGCAAGGTGAGCTGGCGGCCGGCCGCGGCGGCGAGAAGCGGCGGTTGAGTGTTGAGAGGAGAGAGCTGGGCGTGGAAAGCCGACGGTCGCCACGCGAGCTGTTCGACCCAAGCGTTGCCGAGTTCGGCGGTCGCCGTGTGCTGGCCGGTCGCGGCGTCCCAGAGTTTCACCGCGCCGTCCTGTCCGCCGGTGGCGAGGAGGCGCTGCGCCGGGTGCCATGCAAGGGCGTTGGTGCCGCCCTCGTGCGCGGCGAACTCGTGTTGCTTAGCGCCATCGGTGCTGGCGAACAGGTAAACCGGACCGGCGGCGGAGGCGGCGGCGAGCTGCGCGCCGTCGGCCGACCAGCCCAGATCGATCACGTAGTCGTCGAGTTGCGCCGGCCAGTGCTTGGTGAGTTGCATGCGGGAGTCTGAAATTTTCGATTTTCGATTTGGCGGAATGTCGGCCTACGGCCTCGGTACGAATTTCGATCTGGGCAGAATATCGGCGGCCTACCCCCTCGGTAGCGATTCCCGACCCTCGATCGCAGGAGCATCACAGGCCCCGCCAATCGAAACTCGAAATTCGAAATTCGAAAATTAACTACGCGAGGCACGCCTTGAAGCCTTCGGTCAGTCCCTCGCGATCGAGGTTTCTGCCGATGAACACGAGCGTGTTCTGCCGCGGGTCGCGGCCCCACTCGCGGTCGAACTTCGCATCGAAGAGCATGTGCACGCCCTGGAAAACGAGTCGCTTGTTGCTGCCCTTCACGCTGAGCACGCCCTTCATGCGGTAAATATCGCCGCCCTTCGTCTGGAGCAGCTTGCTGATCCACTCGTTGAGCCGCTTGCCGTCGAGATCGCCCGGGGTGCTGATGCCGACCGAGGAAACGTCGTCTTCGTGCGAGTGGTTGTGCTCGTAGTCGCGCTGCCAGCCCGGACGCGCGTTCTCGCCCATCACCTGGATGTGCAGCGGATCCTCGCCGCAGCCTTCGAACACGAGATAGTAACCGGGTTCCTTGACCTGGAGCGCGTAGTGACCGTGGCCGTCCTCGAGCAACAGTCGGTGCAACGTGCCGCCCGGCGTGACCGTCTCGCCGGGTTTCACCCGGTTTTCCCAGTCGGCAAACGTCAGGACGGCGGCGTCGCGCGCGACGTTGAGGTCTTTCTCGTCGAGCGACTTCACCGGCATGATCACGACGTCGAGTTCGTTCTCGTTGCCCTTGTGATGGTGGTGGTGGTGGCCGTCGCCGTGGTCGTGATCGTGCGCGTGGCCGTGGTCGCCGTGGTGATCGTGATCGCAGTGACCGATGACGAGCTCATGCGTGCCGGCCGGGAGCGCGTAGGCGCCCGCCCACTCGAACGGGTATTGCGGCTCCATGAACTTCGGATCGAGCTCGGTGGCGCGGGAGAGATTGAAACCGCCCACGCCGATCACGGCCTCGAGCGGCACGTCGGCATTTTGCGCGCGGTGGAGCTTCGCCGCGCTATTCATTTTACGAATACGCGCCTCGAGGCGGTCGAGCTCGGCGGGCGGCACGAGGTCGGTCTTGTTGAGGATCAGCACGTCGGCAAAACCCACCTGCTTCTTCGCCTCCGGCGAGTCGTCGAGGTGCAGCCAGATATGCTTCGCGTCGACGACGGTGACGATGCTGTCGAGGCGGAAGCGCGCGCGCATTTCGTCGTCGGTGAAGAAGGTCTGCGCCACCGGCCCCGGGTCGGCGAGGCCCGTCGTCTCAATGAGAATGCCGTCGAGCCGGTCCTTGCGTTTCATCAAGCGGCCGAGGACGCGGATGAGGTCGCCGCGCACGCTGCAGCAGATGCACCCGTTGTTCATCTCAAAGAGCTCCTCTTCGCTCTGGATGACGAGCTGGTTGTCGACGCCGACCTCGCCGAACTCGTTTTCGATGACGGCGAGTTTTTTGCCGTGCTGCTCGGTCAGGATGCGGTTGAGCAGCGTGGTTTTGCCGGCGCCGAGAAAGCCGGTGAGGACGGTGACAGGAATGGGCGCGAGTT
>DASWVO010000419.1:0-16347 GCA_036406235.1 Opitutaceae bacterium | reverse complement strand
CGAGCTTCTTCACGAGCGTATCCCGATTCAAATTACCGGTGACGACGATCACTTTGGCGCTGTCGAGACTGCCGGTCGCGGCCAGGGCATCGGCGAGCGACTCCCCGGTGGCGGTCTCGGGCATGCACTCGACCTTGAGCTTGTGTTTCTCGATCTCGCGCGCGGTCGCCTTGCCGACGCACGCGAAGCGCAGGAGCCCGAGACTGCGCACGTCGTCGAAGCCCTTGAAAAATTCCTCGAAGAAGAAGCGCACGCCGTTGGCGCTGGTGAACACGATCCAGTCGTACGTTCCGAGCTCGGTGAGCACCTCGACCAGCGTGTGCTTGTCGACGGACTTCGAAATCGTGATCAGCGGCAGCTCCACGACCTCGGCGCCGAGCGCTTCGAGCTTGTCGCGCAGCTCGCTGTTCTGGTCGCGCGTGCGCGTGATCGCCACGCGGCGCCCGAAGAGCGCGAGGTGCTCGAACCAGTCGATCGCCTCGTGATGCGCCACGACCTCGCCGACAAAGATGATGGCGGGCGCGGCGAGTTTCGCCTCCTCCACCTTGTCCGCAAGATCAGCCACGGCCGCCGTGACGCTTCGCTGTCGCCCGAGCGAGGCCCACTGCACAACCGCCGCGGGCATCTTCGGCGACATGCCGCCGGCCATGAGCTCGCTCATGATCTGCCGCAGGTGGCCCATGCCCATGTAGATCGCAAGCGTCGTATTCTTGAGGGCACCGTAGGCACGCCAGTCGATCTGCAGCTCGTGCTTGGTCGGGTCCTCGTGACCGGTGAGAAATACGACCGACGAACTCGTGTTGCGGTGCGTGAGCGGGATGCCCGCATAGGCGCCGGCCGCGAGTGCGGCGGTGACACCCGGCACGACCTCAAAGGGAATGCCGTCCTTCGCCAACGTGCGCGCCTCCTCGCCGCCGCGGCCGAAGACGAACGGATCGCCACCTTTGAGGCGCACGACCTTCTTGCCGGCTTTGGCGTGCTTCACGAGCAGCGCCTCGATCTCCTCTTGAGGCAGCGCGTGGAAACCGGCCTTCTTGCCCACGTAAACGACCTCGCACTCCGGCCGGCACCATTTCACGAGCTCGGGATGGACGAGATAATCGTACACGAGCACATCGGCCTGCTGGATGAGTTCCTTCGCGCGGAACGTCACGAGACCGAGATCGCCGGGACCGGCGCCAACGAGATGAACGATGCCTGAGGACATGAAGTTTTTAGGCGCGGAGAGCGCGGAAGACGCGGAGAGAAGAAAGTTCTCCACGCTCTTCGCGTCTTCCGCGTTTCAAATTTGAAATCCGAAATGTTTGAGCAGCCGCTGCGCTGTTTCGGCGGGAGCCGCGAAATCCTCCGGGCCGAGCGGCAGGCTGCGCAGGCCGACCTCCTCGTGGAAAAAGTACAATGTATCCTCGGTGGCGTGGGCCGCGAACGCCGTCTGGCAGCCGCCGCCGAGCGCGCTCTGGAACGCCCGCTCGAGCGTCACGTGCTCGAAGGTCCGCGCGTCAAAGTGGGGCGCGTAGCTCGCGACGTCGTCGGTCCGGCACTGGATCGCGATCGCCGCCTGGCCAACGGCGGGAACCATGTGCTCGAACCCCAGCGCATGAAACTCCACGCCCGGCCAGTTGCCAATATGCAGCCGGTTGAGGCCCGCCGCGGCGAGGATCGTCGCATCGGCCACGTGATCAGCGCCGATTTTGCGCAGACGCGTATCCACGTTGCCGCGGATCTCGGTGAACTGCGCGTCTGGGAAAAGCATACCGATCTGCAACCGGCGACGCGGGCTGCTCGTCGCGATGGTCTTCGGCGTGGCCACACCGGCGTGCAGCACGAGCACGTCGCGTGGATCCTCCCGCGGCAGGTAGCCGGCGACAGCGAGACCGGCGGGCATGTCGCCAGGCAGGTCCTTGGTGCTGTGCACGGCGACGTCCGCTTCGCCGCGCAGGAGGGCCTGCTCGAGCTCGGTCGTAAAGAGCCCCTTGCCGCCTTGTTTCTCGAGCGACCATTCGGTGCGTTGGTCGCCCGTGGTAACGATCTTGAGCAGATCGGTTTCAACGCCAAGGGCTTCGCGCAGATGCGCCGCGACCATCGTCGTCTGCGCGAGGGCGAGCGGACTCTTGCGGGTGGCGAGGATGAGCTTTTTCAAAGGTGCAAAAACAAAGAGCGCGAAGGCGCACCGGTCAACCCGGGGCCCTTCGCGCTCACGAAAACACTGAGGATCAGTAAGCGGCCTGGACGCCCTTGATGTTCTTTTTGGACATCCAAGGCATCATGCCGCGCAGGTAGGTGCCCGTCTTCTCGATCGGGTGCTTCTCGCCGGCTTTGAGCAGCTTGTTGTAGTTCTTCAGGCCGCCCTTGTATTCCTTGACCCACTCTTTGACGAACTTGCCGGTCTGAATCTCTTTGAGGATCTTCTTCATCTCGGCCTTCGTCTTGGCGTTCACGACGCGCGGCCCGCGGGTGATGTCACCGTACTTGGCGGTCTCGGAAATCGAGAAGCGCATGCCCGCGATGCCGCTCTCATACATGAGATCGCAGATGAGCTTCAGCTCGTGGAGGCACTCGAAGTAGGCCATCTCGGGCTGGTAACCGGCCTCGACCAAGGTCTCGAAACCCGCCTGCACGAGGGCGCTGGCGCCGCCGCAGAGAACGGCCTGCTCGCCGAAGAGATCCGTCTCCGTCTCTTCCTTGAACGAGGTTTTCAGCACGCCCGCACGAGTTGAGCCGATGCCCTTGGCCCAGGCGAGCGCAGTCTTGAGCGCCTGCTTGGACTTGTCCTGGGCGACGGCGACGAGCGCCGGCATGCCCTTGCCCTCGGTGTAGAGGCGGCGGACCATGTGGCCGGGACCCTTCGGGGCGACCATGATGCAGTCGACGTCCTTCGGCAGCTTGATCAGGCCGAAGTGCACGGCGAGGCCGTGCGAGAAGAGCAGCGTCTTGCCCTTGGAGAGGTTCGGGAGGATCGACTTCTCGTAAACCTCCGCCTGCTTCATGTCGGGCAGGCCGACCATGATGACGTCGGCGCGACGGACGGCCTCGCCCGTCTCGACGACTTCGAAGCCGTGCGACTCAGCAACGGCCTTGGACTTGGAACCCTCGTAGAGGCCGATGATGACCTTGACGCCGGAGTCCTTGAGGTTGAGGGCGTGCGCGTGGCCCTGCGAGCCGTAGCCGAGCACGGCGATTGTCTTGTTTTTGAACACGCCGAGATCGGCGTCTTTGTCGGTGTATACTTTGGCGGGCATGGAGCTAAAAGATGAGAGTTGAGGGTTGAGAGTTGAGAGTTTCAGAGTGCTGGCGGGCGAGGGTTTGATCTCTCAAACCTCAACTCTCATCTCTCAACTGCGCGGCAGCGCTTCAGCGCATCTGCGCGAGTTGTCCGGTGCGGGCGAGTTCGATGATACCGAAGGGTTCGAGGAGATTGAGGAACGCGGAGACCTTGGCCTCATCGCCGGTGACCTCGATGATCACGTCCTTGTGGCCGACGTTGACGATCTTCGTGCGGAAGATGTCGCAGATCTGCATGATTTCCGAGCGCGTCTTCGTGTCCGCCTTGACCTTGACCAGCACGAGTTCGCGGACGACCGCCTGCCCCTCCTTGAAGTCAACGACATCGACGACGTTGACCAGCTTGCGCAGCTGTTTAATCGCGAGGTCGAGGGCGGATTCGTCGCCTTTGATGACGACGGTGATCCGCGACAACGACGCCTCGTGCGTGGGAGCGACGTTGAGGGTGTCGATGTTGAAGCCGCGGCCGGAAAACATGCCGGCCACGCGCGCCAAAACGCCGAACTTGTTCTCAACGAGGACGGAGATCGTATGTCGCATTTAGGGTGATGGTGTAGTTTAGATGCAGATACAGCCTGCAAACCGCGTCTGGTGGACGGCGAGGGACTCGAACCCCCGACCCTCTCGGTGTAAGCGAGATGCTCTAACCAACTGAGCTAGCCGTCCAAAACGAACGATCAGCTAAGTAGGCGCACTAGCAGGGTGACAAGGGAAAAGGTAGGCTGAGGGAGCACGGAGGGACGGGCAAGGAGCAGGGAGAATGGGCGGCGGCCGGCTTTGTCCCTGCTCCTTGCTCCTTCCTCCTCGCCTCCGCACGCCTCACACCCCCGCCAGCGCCGCCTTCGGCTTGAGCGTGCCCTCGCGGATCATCAGCTCGGCGTTCTGCACGGCATTAAGCGCGGCGCCCTTCCACAGATTGTCGCCGCTCACCCAGAACGAGAGGCCGTTCTCGAAGGCGGTATCGAGGCGCAGCCGGCCCACGCCACACTTCACCTTCTCGGCAAAATCGAGCGGCGTCGGATACTGCTGCTTCGACGGCTCGTCGACCAGCACCGCGCCCGGAAACGCCGCCACGGCGGCGCGCGCCTCGGCAAGATTGACCGGACGCTCGAACTCGGCGCTGACCGAGATCGAGTGCGCCCGCACGACCGGCACGCGCACGCAGGTGGCCGAGACCTTCAGGTTCGGCAGGCCCATGATCTTGCGGCTCTCCTGCGCCATCTTCGTTTCCTCGCCGGTGTAGCCGTCGTTGCCGAACGTATCCACCTGCGGGATGCAGTTGAACGCGATCTGGTAGGGATAAACTTTGCGCGGAATCGGATCACCGTGGACCGACGCCAGCACCTGCGCCTCGAGTTCGCGCACCGCCTCGGCGCCCGTGCCGGACACCGACTGGTAGGTCGAGACGATGATGCGCTTCACGCCGAACGCCTGGTGCAGCGGCCACAGGCCCATGAGCATCACGGCCGTGGAGCAATTCGGGTTGGCGATGATGCCCTGGTGGGTGCGCAGCTGCTCCGGGTTGATCTCCGGGATGACGAGCGGGACCTTCGGTTCCATGCGCAGCGCCGAACTCTTGTCGATCACGAGGCAGCCTGACTTCACCGCATCGGCCGCGAGCGCGCGGGTAACCGAGCCGCCGGCGGCGAAGAACGCCACGTCCACGCCCTCGAACGCCCCCGGCCTCGCCTCCTCGATCGTGTAGGTTTTGCCGAACCGCTCGACGGTCTTGCCCGCCGAGCGCGCCGAGGCAAACAGCCGCAGCGAGCTCATCGGGAAGTTGCGCTCATGCATCAGCCGCACGAGCTCTTGACCGACGGCGCCGGTGGCGCCGACGATACCTACAACGTAGCGATTATTATTCACGATGGAGACTCCTTGGGAACAGGTCATGCAAAAGGCTGCCGCGCTCGGCATCAAGCCCACAGAACGGGCCCTTATCGTACGCATCAGCACACAGACCCTCCAATTCTACCGAAGCAGTCGGCTGGAGAAGAGTTACGTCATCTCCACGTCGCTGCGCCCGCCTTCGAATATCAAGGGATCGCTCGGCACGCCCAAGGGCTTGCACGCCATCGCCGAGCGCATCGGCGCCGGTCAACCGCCCGGCATGGTTTTCAAGTCGCGCGTCCCGACCGGCCGCCATTTCAACGAGTTCGCCGAATCCGAAAGCGCGACCAGCAATCTCGTAACCACCCGCATCCTCTGGCTGCGCGGCCTCGAAGCCGGTGTGAACGCTGGCGGCGACATCGACAGCTACGATCGCTACATCTACATCCACGGCACCAATCACGAGGATCGGATCGGCGAACCCCAAAGCGGCGGCTGCGTGTTGATGCGCAATCTCGAGATCATCGAGCTCTATGACGAAGTGAGATCCGGGGATCTGGTGCTGATCTCCGACTGACCGTCGAGTGGTTTTGCCGCGCGCAGGATCAGCCGGAAGGGCTTGCGATCCGTGACGCGCAACGGCGCCCACTCGTCCGCGAGCGATGCAGGGATCCCGGCGTCGACCCGATACTCATTCTCGGCCGAGCGAATGGCGCGGGCATCGAAAAGCACCCTGGCGCTTTCCGCAGCGATGAACGTGGCGTCACACATCGCCGCGTCATCGCCGACGTCATCCTCGAGATGGAAACGCAGCCGCAGCCGGTCGTCGCGGAGACTCAGGAAAAGCACGCGGGCGCAGGTCTCGAGGTCGTCCCGCTCCCGCACGATGACGGCGGGGACCGGATGCCCGCCGCGGCCCGGCGGCGCGGTCATCGCGTGACCGTATGCGACGTGCCTCGCTGTCACCCGCGCCGCGGCGACCCGAAACCGGTCGGGCCACACCTCCCACCACGGACGGCCCAGCCTGAGCAGGCGTGCCGCCCGCGGTGCCGGCGGCGCCTCGGCTTCGGCCTGCGCAGCGCGCCAGCGCAACAACTCTACGATGGAGGTGGGCAGGGTCATCGAGCAGCGATTCGCGGTGAAGTGCAGCGTTGTGGCTCGGCCAGGTAGTGTTTCAGTTCACGGATGCCCTGGCGCACCCAGCCACTGATGGTCTGCTCGCTGCGGCCATGGCGCCGGCCGATTTCGGCGCAGGATTCTTCGGCCAGAAAGCGTGAAACGAGGATCTCCCGGAGCAACGGGCTCAATTGGGCCAGAGCGTGATCGACGTCGAGCATCAGCAAACGCTGCTCGGCTGCCGCAATCGAGTTCAGATCGGGCATCGCGTCGCCCAGGCAGGAGCGCGTGCCCCCGTCGTCGCACGCCACCTCGGCGTCGAGCGAGGCCAGCCGATGTTCGGCCATCCCGCCGGCGCGCCGGGCCGAGCGATGCCAGTCGCGCCAGATGTTGGTCGCGACCGCTGTGAGATACGCAGGAAAATTGCCGCCCGGCCGCAGAGCGTGGCGCGCGCGGAGCACCCGGCACCAAGCTTCCTGCGCAAGATCGTGCGCCTTGTTCCGATCCAGCGTCAGGAACTGGCACCGGGCGAACAGCGGCTTCCAGTAACGTTCCGCCAGCGCATCGAGCGCGGATTCCACCGGCGGATCCCGCCGGACGGCCGCCACCAGCCACTCGTCCGGCCAAGCATCGACATCGCGCAGCGGCGCCCAGTCCTCAGCGGCCCCCGCCGCCGGCTCCACCGCCGCGACTTGGGCCAGAAACGTTTGCGCTTCCTCGACGCGCCCGCAATCCAGCGCAAAACAGATTCCCGCGCGCAGCACGTCGAGCCGGGTGGCCGGCGAATGACGGTCGTCCAGCCGCTGGAGCGCGGTGCGCGCGGCATCCAAGGCCTCGCGGAAGAAGCCGTCCGCGGCCCACTCGTCGCCCGCCTTCCGGGCTGCGGCGCCGGAAGCGCCAAGCCCAATCGCGCGCGGCAAAAGCCCCTCGACGTCGTCCGTGACCACCGCCGCGGGGAAACGAAGCGTCTGGCAGAACCAGTGCGTGCAGGGAAGGCTGCAAATGACCGTGGACATCCAGTGCGGGGCGCAGGGAGTGGAGGTGGAGGCGCGGCAGCGCCGGACGAGCCCCGAGAGGCCGTGGGCCGCCCGCCTCTCTCCTACGCCGCCCGCAGAGGAATTGAAAACCGCACCTCATGTTTTTTGAGCGAAACCTGGCGAGTGGCGATCGCGACCGCCCGTCTGCGGGGGCGCATTGTCCGTCGGCGCGAGCGCATCATCCGCATGTGTGCGCGCATGGTCCGCTTGCGCGACCGCATTGCCCGTCTGCGCGGGCCTATCGTCGGCCTGTGCAACCGCATTGCCCGCCTGTGCGTTCGGATTGTCGGCTGGCGCGACCGTGTTGTCCGCCTGTGCGGGTCAATTGCCCGTCGGCGCGGGCGCATTGTCCATCGGTGCGGCGCCGTTGTCCACCTGTGTGTTCGAACTGTCCGCTTGCGCGACCGCATCGTCCGCCTGCGCGGCCGCATGCCAGCCCCGGGCACGTGGCACTACCGTTTGCCGAACAGCAACCGCAGCGAATTCAGGCACACCACGAGCGTACTGCCTTCGTGGGCCGCCACGCCGACGGCCAGCGGTACGACGCCCGCGATCGAGGCCAGCGCCATCAGGACCACCACCCCGAGCGAAATCGTGAGATTCTGCCGGATCACGGACTTCGCCCGGCGGCTCAGCCGCAGGGCGGAGAGGAAGTTCTCGATGCGGTCGTGCATCAGGATCACCTCGGCCTGCTCCAGCGCCGCGTCGCTGCCGCGGGCCCCCATCGCCACGCTCACGTCGGCCGCCGCGAGGCTCGGCGCATCGTTCACCCCGTCGCCGACCATTGCGACCTTGCGGCCGCCCGCGCGCAGGCTTTGCACCGCCGCAACCTTTTCCTCGGGCGAAAGGCCGGCGCGGACTTCGCTCAAGCCGAGTTCCTTCGCCACCGCTTCCGCCGCGCCGCGCCGGTCCCCCGTCAACATCACCGTCGTGATCTTCTCGTCGCGCAGCGCTGCCAGCACCTCGCGCGAGGCGCTGCGGAGCTCGTCGCGCAGCAACACGCGCCCCACGAGTTCGGGGGCGATGACCCACACCTCGGCCAGTTCCGCCGGCGCCGGCGGCAGCTTTTTCGCCCAATCGGCCAGCGGCCCACTCTCGAGCAACTCGCGCCGCCCGAGCAGCACCTGCCCGCCTTCGAGCCGGCCGCGCACCCCCTTGCCGGTGAGCGATTGAAAATCGTCGACGTCGCGCTCGCGCACGCCGCGGGCCCGCGCATCGCGCACGATTGCGCGCGCCAGCGGGTGCTGCGAATTCACCTCGAGCGCGAAGGCCAGCTCGGTCACCTCTTCCTCGCGGCCCGCGGGAAAACTCTCGTAGCCGACGACGGCGAGCTCGCCCGTCGTCAACGTGCCGGTCTTGTCGAGCGCGACCACGTTGACATCGGCGAGCTTCTCGATGGCGGCGCCGCCGCGAAACAGCACGCCATGCCGCGCGCCCCACGCGATCGCCGCGAGGATCGCCGAGGGGATCGAGAGCACGAGCGCGCAGGGGCTCGTGACGACGAGCAGCGTCATCGTCCGGTAAAAGGCCGAAGTCTGTCCGCTGTGATTCGTGAAGGCCGGCAGGTTGAAGCCGAGCCACCACACGAAAAACATCACCGCGCAGCCGGCGAGCACGGCGAGAGTGTAGCCGCCGCCAAACTTGTCGGTGAAACGCTCGCTGGGCGCGCGCAGCTTCTGCGCGGTCTGGATCAGCCGGATGATCTTCTGCAGCGTGCTCTCGCTCGGCAGCCGGTTCACGTCGAACTCGACGGCCCCCCAGAGGTTGAGCGTGCCGCTGAAGACCGGATCGCCCACGCTTTTTTCGACGGGCACGGCCTCGCCCGTGAGCGCGGATTCGTCGCTCGCGCTTTTGCCCTGCACGACGAGTCCGTCGGCCGGAAACGCGCCGCCGGGCCGCACCAGCACGCGGTCGCCGATGCCGAGTTCCTCGATCGGCACTTCGCGCTCGCCGCCGCCGGGCAGCACGAGGGTGGCGAATTTCGGCGCCGACTTGAGCAACGCGTTCACCTCGCGGTGCGTGCGGTCGAGCGCATATTCCTCCATCGCCCCCGACGCCGAGAACAAAAACAACAGCAGCGCCGCCTCGCCCCAGGCGCCGATCGCCACTGCGCCGGCCGCGACCGCGATCATGAGGAAATGGATGTCGAGTTTTCCGACGCGGATATTCTCCCAGGAGTCCTTCGCGGCATCCCAGCCGCCGGCCACCAGCGCCACTGCATAAAACGCCGTCGACAGCCATGCCGGTCCGACGCCGAGCTGTCCCACGGCGAATCCGGCCAAGCCCGTGACGCCGCACACGGCCGCCAGCAAGCCGAGTTCCCGCCATTCAGGCTCCCCCACTTCGGCGGCGACCACCGGCTCCGGCCACGCGAACTCGCGCCACACCCAAAACGTCGGGGCCGTCGCGCAGGTCGGACCCGTCAGTTCTGTCACGCCTCCGGTCTGGCGCAGGGTATAGCCGGCCGGCACCGCCGCCTCACGTCCGAGTTGCGCCTCGATGGCCGCCAAGGTGCCTGCGAGGCGCTCCCGCAGGACGCCCACGTCCACGTCGCCGAGCGTGGCCACAGCCACCTTGCGTCCGGTGGCGTCGAGCCGCACGGCTTCGAGCCCGGGCTGGGCACGAAGAAATTCAGCCAACGTTTCCGTCCAAGAAGCTTGCATGGCACCGGTGACGCTTGCGCTTTTTCCAGTGAAGGCAAACCCGTGCCGCGCCGGCGGCGGATGGCACGCCCGGGGAAATGCCGACCCCGTGCGAACGGGCCGGTGCGCCCCCCAAGCGCGAGCTTATGCACCGCGCCACCCTGGGGCGGCCGCCGCGCTAAATAAATCCCAGCCGCTCACGCCCCTACAGCTCGAGCGCGAACGAAGCCGACAGCGTTGCCGTCGAGTCCCCCCCGACAAACACGTCGAATTCACCCGCCTCGGGTCCGAAGGTCATGTCGGCCCGCCAGAACGCGAGGTCGGCGGGCGTTAGCCGAAACTCGACATTCCGGGCCTCGCCCGCGGCGAGTTCGATCTTCCGGAAGCCTTTCAGCTCGCGCACAGGCCGGGTCACCGATCCCACGCGATCGCGCACGTAGAGTTGCACCACTTCCTCGCCGGCGCGCTTGCCGGTGTTGCGCACGTTCACCGTGACCGTGAGCGGCTGGCCGTCGCCGGCCAGCTTCGGCGCACTCACGCGCAGCCCGTCGTAGGCGAACGTCGTGTAGCTCAGGCCGAAGCCGAAGGGATACAGCGGTGTATTCGGAGAGTCGATATAGTGGGAAAAATAGCGGTCGTCGCTCGTGCGCCCGACCGGCCGGCCGGAGTTCTTGTGCGCGTAGAAGATTGGGATCTGCCCGACCGAGCGCGGCCACGTGACCGGGAGGTGTCCGGAGGGATTATAGGCGCCAGTGAGCACGTCGGTGACCGCCGGGCCGCCCATCGTGCCGGGATGCCAGGCGAGCAGAATCGCGTCGGCCAGGGGTTCGACCGTTTCGATCGTGAGCGGACGCCCCGTCATGAGCAAGAGCACGACCGGCTTGCCCGTCGCGCGGAGCTCCTTGAGTAGCGCGGCCTGCGGGCCGGAAAGGTCGAGCGACGCACGGCTGTTGGCCTCGCCGCTCTGATCCGCATCCTCGCCGAGCGCCGCGACGATGACGTCGGCCTTTTCCGCGGCGGCCCGCGCGTCGGCGAACCCGCTCGTGTCGCTGCCGCGCACCTCGCAGCCGCGCGCGTAACGCAGACGCTCGCCGGGAAACACCTCCGCGAGCGCCGCGCGTACGGTGACGCTGTCCTCCTCGCGGCCCGGACCGTGCCAGGCGCCGAGTTGGTGGAAGGGCGAATCCGCGAGCGGGCCGACGAGCGCCACGGTGACGCCCGAGGTCTTCAGCGGCAGCGTTTCGCGTTCGTTCTTCAGGAGCACGCATGAGCGTCGGGCAAGATCGCGCGCCGCCTCGAGAAACTCAGGGCGGAGGATCGTGTTCTTTTCGCGGGTCGCGTCGCTGTAGCGGTAAGGGTCCTCGAACAGGCCGAGGCGAATCTTTGCCGCGAGAATCGCGCCGGCGGCCGCGTCGAGCCGCGACTCCGGCACCGCGCCGGAGCGCACCAACTCCGCCAGATGGGGACCGTAGGACATGCTCTCCATGTCCATGTCGAGGCCGGCGAGAAAGGCCTGACGGCCGGCGTCGCGCAAATCCGTCGCGGTGCCGTGGCGGAGCACTTCGTCGATCGACGACCAGTCGGACACGACGAAGCCCTTGAACCCCCACTCGCGACGCAGGACCTGGTTGAGCAGAAAAGCGTTGGTCGAGCACGGCGTGCCGTTGAGATCGTTGAACGCCGCCATCAACGTCGCCACCCCCTCGTCGACGGCCGCGTGGAACGGCGGCAGGTAGACGTCGCGCAGCGTGCGCTCGGGCACATCGGTCGTGAAATAATCCCGGCCGGCCTGCGCGGCGCCATAGGCGGCGAAGTGTTTCGCGCATGCGAGGATCGTGTCGAGCGCGGCGAGGTCGCCGCCCTGGAAGCCGCGGACGCGGGCCCGCGCGATCGCGGAGCCGAGATACGGGTCCTCGCCGGCGCCTTCGGAAATGCGGCCCCAGCGCGGGTCGCGGGCGATGTCGACCATCGGCGCGAACGTCCAGTGAATGCCGCCGGCGGCCGTCTCCGTGGCGGCGATACGCTCGGCGCGCTCGATGCGCTCGAGATCCCACGAAGCGGCGCTGCCAAGCGGGACCGGGAACACCGTGCGGTAGCCGTGGATCACATCGAGGCCGAACAGCAGCGGAATGCGAAGCCGCGACGACTCCACGGCGAGCTTCTGCCATTTGCGCGTGTTCTCGGCGCCGATGATGTTGAGCAGGCTGCCGACGCCGCCGGCCCGAATCTCGGGCGTGATCGCGGCCTGCGAGGCGGGCCCAGTCATGTCCTGACGGGATGAATACTGAACCAGTTGACCCACCTTTTCCTCGAGGGTCATCTGCGCGAGGAGTTCGCGGACGCGAGTATCCACCGCGGCGGTGTCCGCCCTGGCGCCGTGTGCGGAGCAGAGCGCGGCGATCGATACGCAGACGGACAGGGGAACGCGGAATAGCATGCGAGGGATCATAGGGAACGTGCGCCTTGATTGGCGATGAAGGTTCGGAGGTGCAGCAAAATTCAGTGCAGGGTGTTCTCCGCGGTGGGCGCGGCATCCGGCTTGAATCCGATCGCGTCGAGCGCGGGCTGGATCTCGGGGTTCGCCATGAAGAGCCGCCAGAGGAGTCCGCTGCGATGGTTCTCGATCATCACGGTGATCGGCGCCTGGTTGAGCGCCATGTAGACCTCCTCAAACCAGTTTTGCGTCTGGTTGAACCCGTCGTGGAAGCCATAAATGCCCCACACCTTCGCGCCCAGGTTGCGGTAAAAATGCTTCAGCGCGGCCATCGACTCCTCCGGCGTGTACGGCATCGAGGCCAGCGACGCCATTACGTTGATCGTACCGTTGTCGTCGCGCGGCCAGGGCCTGCCGCCGCCGCCGTTGATGCCGGCCGAGAGCCCCCAGCAGGCGGGGCCGTAGCCGACGAATTTCCGGGGATTTTCCACACAGTAGGCGTGATTGATGCGCGCGATCGCGCGGTTGTTCTCGAAATAATTCGTGTAGCGATCGCGCAGCCCGCGCGGATCGAAGCCCATGAAGGAGAAGTGCGTGAAGAACAGGTCGGAGCCGCTGCCGCAGCCGACCTCGAGCTTGATGCCGTAGTAGCTTTTGCCGTTCACATAACGGTCGCCGTCGGTCGTGCGGCTCCACGTCTGCCGATAGCGGATGTTGCGCTCGGACGTGCCGGCCCAGCCCGTGTGATAGAGGCTCGCCGGCACCGGATGCGTGGGTGAGGCGATCGCAAGCAGGTAAATGATCATCGTCTCGTTCCAGCCGACGAGCGGATGGCTGATATGAAAGCCATGATCCGGCGACCAGTGCCAGTAGAGCACGTCGCTGTCGGGAGTTTTTCGATACCAATCCCACTCGACCTCACGCCAGAGGCGCGTGATCGTGTCCCGCAGTTCGCGCTCGTGGGCGTTGTCGCGATCGAAGTACTGCCGCGCCGCCAGAAGCCCCTGGATCATGAAGGCCGTCTCCACCAAGTCGCCGCCGTTGTCGTATTTGCCGAAGAAGGGAACCGCCTTGCCCGTGTCGCCGTTGAGAAAGTGCGGCCACACGCCATGGAAGCGGTCGGCATTGGCCAAAAAGCGCACGATCTTCACGAGGCGTTCGGCCGCCTGCTCGCGCGTCACGAAATTCCGCTCCGCCGCCGCAAGCAGGGCCATCACACCGAAGCCGTTCCCGCCGAGCGCGAGGAGGTTGGAGTCGCCCGGCAGCACCTCCGGCGCGAGGCCGGCGACCGGATGCGCCGCCTCCCAGTAGTAGCGGAAGCAGGCTTCCTGAGCCATGCTCAGCAATTCGTCGTCGCTGAATTCGCGCGTGCTCGCCTGCTCCGCGTTGGACAACGGCGATTCGTTGCCCGCCAGATCGACGGCGCTCACGCGGTAATGCGCGGTGCGCCCCGCCGCTCCGACGAAATCCTCGAAGCGCGTGAACCCGCCCTGCTGAGTCCCGATCGCTTCGAAGTTTTTGCCGTCCCACGCGCGATAGATCCGATAAGCCAGCACGTCCGGGTCGCCGTTCGCCTTCCAGCTCACGTCGATGTGCCGGTCCCGGCCGCGCACCTGCACCTCGCCGGGCATCGCCGGCGCCGTGCGATCCTCGGTCAGCGCGTTGCGCACCTGAAAGTCGTCGAGGTAGAGCGTGTGTTCGCGATTGTCATCGAGCCCCTGCATGAACGAGACGCTGACGAGGTCGCTGGGCTCGAACTGCAGGTCGTCGGTGCCGTGATACATCGAAGAGCGAAACGCCGCAAAGGGCAGCGTGACCAGCGTCCACTTTCCCGCCGGAATCCGATCGGAGCCCTGCACCAACGTGACGGCGGCCGTCCCCTTCTCCCGCGGGTCCTGCATAAACACCCGGGGCGAATTCGCCGCCGTGACTTCGAAATCCGCATAGACCCAGAACGTGAATGCATCGCCCTCGAACTTGAATTTGCGCGCATACCGGCGCGGGATCTCGAGCGTCATGCGCCAGTCGCCGCCCGGCGCCGATTTCCACTTGAGCCGGAGGCCGTTGGGCGGGCTCACGTAGTGCGCGGCGTCCACGGGAAATTTTCCCTGGGACACGTCGAGCATGCTGGGCGCGACGACGTAACTTTCACTATAGTCATGACCGTTGTCCGAAGGGCTGTTGGCAAAAAACACATGGCGATCATAGAACGACTGCGCGTACGCCGCCGTGACGAGGAGGCTGGAAAGCGCGAGCAGGGTGCGGGCTGAGATCATGGGGCGAGGAGGAACGAGGTTGAGGTTGTGACAAAATTCGTCAGGGCGGTTTCGGCTTCACAGCTCGATCGCGATGTCGTTGTCCGTTGCGCGCAACAAAGGGCGCAGCCGCGCCTGCGGAAGCAATACGCCCCCGCGGCGGTAGGGGTTCGGCTCGCGCCGCGAAACATCGCAGGGCACGCCGTTGATCGTGACCGCGCGCGGCGCGAAGCCGCCGTCGCCGACCCGGTAGCGAAGCGTCACGCGGCGGCCGCACAGGGTCGTCTCCGCCTCCAGTCCGTCGAGGCTCGGCGGTAATACCGGATCGAATACAACATCTTCAAATGCCTCCCGCACGCCGAGCAGACTGGAACGCACCGTGCGGAGAAAGATACCAGGACCGCTCGAGTAGAGCCGCCACCCAGCCCGCACCGCGACCCCGCCGGTGCGCAACTCCTGCCAGCGCGCCGACGCCTCGTAGCGATCGGCGAAGTCGGCATCGGAACTGGTGAAATAGACATTGCTCTGGCGAGGCGCGGCATGCGCCACCACGTCGGTCAGGCCGACGGCGGTGACCACCTGCAGCGCCCACCAGAGAGCTTCCGCATCGCCCACCTTGGCAAGCGCCTCCGCGCACCGGAGATGGGCGTGCACATACTGCAGGCCGATCTCGCGACCGACATTGGCGGCGGTTTCTGCGCGTTTGAACCACCGCATGCGCCCACCCTCATAGGCTGGCGGCGCGCTCATCAGTCGCACGCCATCGGGGTACCGCAACTCGCTGCGGATGATGTCGAGGTGGCGACGCGCTTCGTCGGCCGTGAAGAGCTCGGCGAGGATGGAGCGCGTCATCGGCAGCAGGCGATAGCGGATGCCGGTGGAGGCATCGTCCGGATGCAGCAGCGGGCGAACCGGGCGGGCTTCTTCGGCCACGACAAAGCCGGCCACCACGCCCGAGGGCAGGAGATGCGCGGCAAAATCGCGGCGCATGCGCGCACACAGTTCCTCGAGATGGCGCGCGCGCTGCGGCTCTCCTCCGCGCTGGCAGACGCGCGCGAGTTGCCGAAAAATTTGGAATGCAAGCGCCACAGTCCACGCGCTCACCATCCGGACGCGCAGCGCCGGCTGGGCTGGTTGCAGCGTGTCGTCCCAATCCCCGTCACCGTAGTTCACGAGCGCTGTGCCGGGCAGAAACCGGGCCTCGCAATGAGCGAGCACGCGGTCGCAATGACCGAGCATCGTCTCAACCGGCTCGCAGGCTTCAAAACGCTCCGCGTCCGTGTAGCCAGCCGTCGCATGAAGAAAAGCGGTGTCGTTGCTGGCCTCGATGTAGTCGCACAGCGCCTTCACCGGCCAGAAGCACACGTCGCCGTGGCTCTGGCGCTCCTGGATGAAATGGTAGGGTGGCAACATGAACCACTGCGGCCAGGTGCCGTCCGTGTAGTGTTGCGCGAATACCGTCTCAAGGATGCGGCGGACCACGCCGTATTCGCCGGAGGCGAGCAGCCATTCGACCGCGCCCTGCGACACATCGCGCACGCCCCACGCGCCGCCGCCGTATTGTTCGAGTCCGTGCGGAGCGGAGAAATGAATCGCGGCGTCGTGCGTGAGCCACGGCAGCATCTCGTCAATGCGGGACACACCCGGATCGTGACTCCCATGCAGGCGCACGGGCGCACGGGCGAGCACCGTCGGCGCGCGCGCATGTTCGACCGTCTCGCGCGCCGTCGCCACCATCGCCTCGAGCGCCG
>DASWVO010000418.1:0-2692 GCA_036406235.1 Opitutaceae bacterium | reverse complement strand
ATCGCCGCCTGCAGGTCGGCGATCGTGGCGGTGGCCAGGTCGAGCTGTGCGGCGTGCGACCCGGCTGACAAGGCGAAGGCGCAATGGCCAAGGACGAGGGCGGCAAGCGCGCGGCCGAGGGAGCGGCGGAGGAGGCGGGTGGGCGGGTTCATTGGGCGAGCAGGTCGGTCGGGAGATGCGGCGTGTGTTGCGGGAGCACGATCGCCTTGGTCGCCTGCTCGAAGTCGTAGCCGTAGCCGAGGAGCCTGGGCTCGCTGAACGCCGGGCCGAAGAACGAGATCGTCACCGGCAGGCCGTCCTTCGTGACGCCGGCGGGCACGATGAGATCGGGGAACCCGGTGAAGTTGGCGAAGCTGGTCGGCGATTCGGTGCCGCCCATCGGGGCGGGCGGCGTGGTCGGAACGATCGGCGTGGCGGGCCTCGGCGACGTCGGGTAGACGATCGCGTCGAGCCGGTGCTTCGCAAAGAGCGCGAGGAAGGCGGCCCTCACCGCGGTGAGCTGCTCGTTCTTCAGCGCGAGATAGGTCGGGTCGTCGAGGTCGGGGGCCAGCGCGGCCGTGTATTTGAGGCCGTAGGCCTTCTCCGGGCTGCGGTAGCCGGTCTTCGGGTCGTTGGAACGCGCGACCACTTCGTCGAAGCTTTTTGGATACCCCGGCTTGGTGGTCTTCAGGTACTCCGTGAGCTGGGCCTTGAATTCGCTGGCGACGAGTTCGTTGTACGTGCCCGATTTCGCGCCGAGGAGGTATTCGGGATACTTCACCGGATCGACGATGACGGCGCCGAGTTTCTTGAGGGTCTCGATGGCGGCCGCGACGACGCGGTCGACCTCGGGATCCTTGCCGAGGAAGTCGCGGGCGATGCCGATGCGCGCCCCCTTGAGCGAACCGGTCTTGAGAAACTTCGTGTAGTCGGTCTCGAACCGGCCCCGGCTGGCGGTTGTGGCGGCGTCCGCCGGATCGACCCCGGTCATGACGCCGAGCGCGACGGCGACGTCGTAAATGCTGCGCGCCATCGGTCCGGCGGTGTCGTAGCTGAGCGCGAGCGGGATGATGCCGTCGCGGCTCATCAGGCCGAGCGTGGGCTTGAGGCCGACGATGCCGTTGGCGGACGACGGCCCGCGGACGGAGCCGCCGGTGTCGGAGCCGAGGCCGAACTGTGCATAGGCCGCCGCGATTGCCGCGCCGGTGCCGCCGCTCGAGCCGGATGGCCCGCGGGTGAGATCGTGGGGATTGCGAGTCTGACCGCCGGCGGAGCTGAAGCCGTTGGGCACGCGGCCGGCCTTGAGCACCTCCGGATCGGTGGCGCCGCTCACGCTGCCGCCGCTGCCGGCCCACTCCGAGAGATTCACCTTGGCGAGGATGATCGCACCGGCGCCGCGGAGTTTTTTGACGATGTACGCATCGTCAGGCGGGAGGGAACCCTCGAGGAGCTGGGAGCCGCCGGTCGTGGGCAGGTCAACCGTGTCGATGTTGTCCTTGAGCACGATCGGCACGCCGTGCAGCGGCCCCCGGATCTTGCCGGCCTTGCGCTCGGCATCGAGCGCCTTCGCCTCGTCGAGGGCATGGGGATTGAGCGTGATCACCGCGTTGATCGTCGGCCCCTGCTTGTCGTAGGCGGCGATGCGCGCGAGATAGTGCCCGGTGAGTTTTTCCGAAGTGAGCGTGCCTTCGGCCATCGCGGCCTGGAGATCCGCGATCGTGGCGGAGGTCAGGTCGAGCGTGGCGGCGCGCAGCGGGCTGGCGGCCAGCAGGAGACTGGTGAGGACAAGGCGGGCGAGTCGGTGCGGGTACATGGGAGGCGGGCGGTGGTGGAAGGTTGGTTAATAGCTGAAACGCTCGCCGGGCAGAGCGGGCGTGGTGGAGGGCGAGACGCGGCGGTGCGTCGCCTGCTCGTAGGCGTAAGCGTAGGCGAGCAGGCGCGGTTCGCTGTAGGCGGGACCGAAAAACGAGATGGCCACGGGGAGCTTCGCCGGCGTGACGCCCGCGGGCACGATCACGTCGGGGAACTGGGTCATGTTGGCGATGCTCGTAAGGGAGCCGCCACTACGCGTCGTCGTGTCGGTGGGCAGCGACTCGCTGATCAGCTTTGGCGGTTCGCCGCGTGTCGCGTAGACGATCGCGTCGAGGCGGTGCGAGGTGAAGGTGCTGAGCACGGCGTCGCGGACCATGACCATACCGTGGTCCTTGGCGGAGCGGTAGAGGGCGTCGGTGGACTTGAGGCCGGTGTTCGTCGCCTTGAGCGCGGTGTAGAGGCGCGGATTGGGCGAGACGCGGCCGCGCGGCTCCTTCAGCTGGTCGTGCAGCGCGAGGATTTCGTCGAGCGACTTCGGGTAACCTGGCTTGAGCGTGGCGAGGTATTTGCCGAGCTCCTCGCGGATGTCGGCTTGGCGGATGATTTCGGAGATGCCATTGCGCCCCTCCATCACGACCGTCGGATAGCTCACCGGATCGATGACGACGGCGCCCAGCGCCTTCAGGTCGGCGACCGCCTTTTCGAAGACGGCGTCGACGCCCGCGTCCTTGCCGAGCCCTTCGCGCAGGATGCCGATGCGCGCGCCCTGCAGTGCGCCCTTGTCGAGGAAGTGCGTGTAGTCGGTGTAGAACAAACCGACGCTCGTCTCGGTGAGCGGATCCTTCGGATCGACCCCGGTCATGAAGCCGAGCGCGAGGGCGACGTCGTAGACCGTGCGCGC
>DASWVO010000417.1:0-6105 GCA_036406235.1 Opitutaceae bacterium | reverse complement strand
TCGAGTGGCGCTGGTTCTGGACCTGATGTCCGACTTTCTTGCCAGTCGTTTCGACAACAATGCTGCCGAACTTGTCCACGCGCACTCTCGGCAGGCGGTGAGTGACGCGGGCGCGAATCGTCGAGGGAAGCGCGTCGATTGTGAGCACTCATCGATGGTCAACGTCTCCGGCAAATCTTTTCCCCGATCCATTTCGGGATTCCGTCCGGCCAACCGTAAATGTGGCCGGGATCAAGCCCGAGAGATTGGATCCAACTGATAAACGGTTCAACGAACCGGTCGTTCGCGTTCACCTTGTGACTTTGCGTCTGGTGAACGATGGGGTTCAAGCTCTCGGGCAACGACAACGCGTTTGATCCGAGATAAAAATAGTGCCGGGACATCAGCACATTCTGGCCACTCAAGTCGGCCGCCATGTGCTCAGGACCATGCACGCTTGGACGCTGCACCGGCGCACCCTGAGAAAAATCGTAGATGCAATCGCCGAGCCGGTCGGCAATCACCGGACTCGCAAGTTCAGGTATACGGCTCGGCCAATACACCGGCGCCAAACGGTCGTAGTCACGCATCGACAAGAGTTGATCGACCCGCATTGCGTACACCATCCGCTGGCTGAGATCCCCACTGGGCGCATTGACCGAGCCAAGCCCGACCACCCAGTCTCCGATGACCGCTTTCTGACGAATCTTGGGCTTACAGATGGCAAGCGTGCAGATACCGCGAAACGGATTTGGGCCGGCGCCGTCATCGTGCGCCATCGTGTAGGAAAATAGGCGCGGCATTCGGTAGCCTAGGCGAGCCTCTAGGGCCGGCAAATCAGTCGGCCTTGGCCGCCGCCGCAGGCTCAGCTTTCGTCGCGCGAACTTCGACGGCGCCTTCCTCTTCTTTGGGTAAGCGCGCGATGAGTTCATCGCGAATCTTTCGCCAGGTTCCCGGCTTCATGGCATTCAGTTGTGTGCGTAGTTCGGACGGGTCTAGCGGCTTCGGCTCGGGCGTTCCGCCGATCAGCGCCGGCAGTTTGCCGGAAAGCGTTCGACGAAAGTCCTCTCGGCCCGGCTGGAAGTAATGTTTCATCACGATGCCGGCTGTCCGATGACCGGTGACCTTTTGAACGATTTCCAGTGGGACGCCGGCATTGAGCGCGAGGGTGACCCAGGTAACGCGGAAGGAATGAAAATCCCGCACGGAGGCTTTGCGCAGACCGTTTTCTCGTTCTTGGTGGATCTCGCCGCGAGAGACTGCCTGCCCCTCTGCGGGCTCCGCCTCTCCGGGATCAAAAAAGCCTGCCACCCGCATCACCTTCCGGACACGCAGCGTGATGTTGTCCGGATTGAGTTCATAGGTGACCGCTTGTTGGGGAAAAGCATTCGGACTCTCGCTCTTGTCGAGCTTCTCGAGGACCTCCTGTAGGAGTGGAAAGATCGGAATCTGCACCAACTCGCCCGTCTTCGAGGTTTTCACTTTGATGAATCGATTTGGCAGGTCGATTGCCGACCGCTGAAGCAGACAGCAATCACCTCGTCGCATTGCCGTGCAGATCGCCGTCACCACGATGGGATAGATGAAAGGATCGCTTTTGGCTGCCGTCACAATCGCGGCGAGTTCTTCGGCGCTAAACGGCTTTCGGAATACAGTGTCCTCCTCGCGTGTTGGAATGCCGGCGAAGGGGTTTTTGGCGATGCCGGCTTCATCTTTGAGTGCTTCGAAACAGGACCGGAGGAAAATGAGGATATTGTTGTAGGTTTTCGCGGACACCCCGCGCTCCTGCTCAGATTTTAGAAACGCACGTGCGATTGGAGACTGGACCTGATCCATGTCCCGAATCGCTGCGTTACTTGACCCGACGAACTCAACGAATCGCTTCATCCAAGCCTCGGCTTGATCCACGTAGCGCTCGCTGAGCGGACGCCTTCTTGGAAGCGCCTTCCAGCGGACGCTGGCATCTGAGAGCGGAATGGATGCAACGCGTGCTCCCGTGCGGATCTCGTGGATTGTCTGAACGAGTTCTTCGGCGGAGGTGCGTTTTCTCAATTCCAGTTGCAGACGCTCAAGCGCGGCTTGGGCCTTTGCCCGTGAACGTTCGAAGGCATCGTCGCCCCTCTGGGAGAGTGTCGGCGGGGGAACGCCGCGCACCTCAATCCCAAGGTTTTTCTTAATCTTTCGGCCGTTAACGATGATCCTGCCATACCACCACTTCGTTTTGCCGGGGTGTATTTGAAGCGCCATGACGCATGTTCTCCTGTTGTTGACTGCAACCGGTCGAAACGTGGAGCGACGCCGTGAACGCAAGTTTTCGGAGCGGCCCCAATTCGGGACCCACTGACCACGATTTCTCGTGGTAGTTCGTTCTCCAATAATGTGTTCAGTGCGTGGCTCATAACCTGAAGGTTGTTGGTTCAAATCCAACCCCTGCACCCAATTTCAAAAGCCCTCCCACTGCTCGGGAGGGCTTTTCGTTGAGGGAGTTACACGATGTCCGCATTCCCGCCGAAGAACGCGTTCGGGACAACGCGTTCCACCAGGCTCACGCCTGCCGGGAAGCGCGAAAAATCCGGCGCCCCCCGCGCCGAACTCGCCTACGCTCGTGATCCGGCGACGGCGGCATCCACGCCACGAGCACGGCGACGCGTCGGCGGCATCGCAACCGGGGGAGGCGCTTCCAGGCCTTTCTCCGACTGTGCGCGCGCAGTGATCTCCGGCTGGGCGCGTTTCGCGTCCGCCGCCGCGCCACTGCCGCCGCGCGCCAACCGCTCGAGCGATCCGACCGCCCCGCGCAGCCGCGTGGTATGGCCGCCCAGTTCGCTCGCCGCCGCCGAAGTCTCCTCCGCCAGCGCCGCGTTCTTCTGCGTCAATCCGTCGAGTTCGGTCACCGACGTGGACACCTGGTTGATGCCCTGCTCCAGCTCCTGCGACGCACCGGCGATCTGCGCCACCAGTTCGTCGACTTCGCGCACGCGGGCCGTGATGTCCGTCAGGTGTTCCGCGACCGCGGCGTTCAGCGTCGCGCCCTGCTCGCTGCGCTCGCGTGACTGCTCGATCTTCGCCGAGGTCTGCCGCGCAGCCTCCGCGCTGCGTTGCGCGAGGTTGCGCACCTCGTCGGCCACCACCGAAAAGCCGAGGCCCGCCTCTCCCGCGCGCGCCGCTTCGATCGCGGCGTTTAACGCGAGGATGTTCGTCTGAAACGCGATCTCGTCGATCGTCTTGATGATCTGCGAAACCTCGTGACTCGAGGACTTGATCGCCGACATCGCGGTGCTCAGTTCCTGCATCCGCGACGATCCGGCGTCCGCCGCGCCGCGGGCCCGGCCGGCGAGTTCCTTCGCGCGCTGCGCATGCGCCGCGTTGTTGCGCGTGATGCTGTTCATCTCCTCGAGCGCGGCCGCGCTGCGCTCCAGCGCCGCAGCCGATTCCGACGAGCCCTGCGCCAGCGCCTGGCTCGCGTCGTTGAGTTGATCCGATGCGGCGCTGACCGCTTCCGCCCCCGCGCCGACGTCTTCGGAAACCGTGAGCAGCGGACGCACGATCGTGCGACGCACCATCCAGCGCGTGCCGAGGGCGCCGACCAGCAGAACGCTGACGAACAGGCCCAGCGTGCCCTGCCGCTGGCGCTTCGCCGAAACCTGGCTCTCCCGCAGGATTTGTTGCAGCGCATCCGTGTGGGCCGCGCTCGCCGCGGCCACGGCCCGACGTCCGTTGTCGGTACGCTGGCGCAACTCCGCCAGCGCCGCCTGCACGTCCTCTCCGCCCAGACCTTTTTCCGCCACGAGATTGAACACGGGTTCCGCTTGCTCGGTGAAGCTTCTGATCGCTCGCCGCGCCACGATGAGTTCGGGCAACACCGCGCCCGTCGCCTGTTCGCGCTGCTCGATGGCATCGCAAAGCCGCAGCGCCCGCTCCAATTGCGTGCGCATGGCCGCCAGGCTGTCGCTCTCGCCGGTGAGTATCGCATCCTCGTGCGCCTTCACCGCCGCCTCGAAGGCAAACGCCACCGCCTCGCTCTCCAGCGCCGATGGCACCGCCACCGACGCCAGCTGCGACAGGCTGCGCTCTTCCTTGATCCCGGCGACGAAATCGAACGTCACGGTCCCGCCGTACGCCAGCGCCAGCAACCCCAGGAGAACGGCGATCTTGGATTCGAGACTCGCACCGGACGTCGTTGATCCGTCAATACGAGGATCGTCGGTTTTCATTTTTCCTCCAGGCGTTTGACTTGATCGGTGACGCTTTCCGGCGCGACGTAACCGAATGCCCCCGGCGTGGCCGCGACGAACGCGATCACCTCGCCATCGTTCTTGGCGCTGGCGGGCATCGTGCCCTTGCCCGTGAACACCTGTTTCTTCCAGTACTTGTCGAACTGATCGGGAGAGCGCTGGGTGTAGCGCTGAATGACCGCCGCATGCACCGGCCCCTCGGTCTGCACGACGAGGCGCAGCGGCCCCTTGCTCCAATTCGTCTTCGTGCCGAGCAGGATGTTCTTGATGTCGGCCGCCGACACCGCGCTGTCCGGCACGCCGGGATGGGCGACGAAAGCGGCTTCCTGGGCGCGGACGAGTCCCGCCGCGGCTACGAATGCGAGCACCAGCAGAAGCGTTTTCATCGACGTGCCTCCTGCTGGTTCAGAAGCTGACGGTGGTCTTGAGGACGAGGTACGTCCAGTTCGGCTGCCACTGCGCAATGGCGGGATTGTTCCGCCCGCTCAACAGCGCGGTGCCATTGATGTGGTGCGCCTGCACCTTCACGAGCCACCAGTCCGCGATGTTGTAGCTCGCGGCGACGCACAGGTCCTTGGTCCATGCGTGATGCGCCGGCGTCGCCTGATAGCTGCGGCCACGGCGGTCGTGCGTGTTGGCGTAGCCTTCTTCATAATACGCCGCCAGCTGCCACTTCGGCGCCGCCTGCCAGGTGGCCATCACGTAGAAGTCGTCCGAGCGGTTGCTGTAGGTGCCCGGGCCCAGCACCGGGAGCACCGACTGCGAACTGACGGTGGTGGTGCGGTACTCGGCCGCGAAGATCCAGTCGCCCCGCGTGTACTCGGCCGAGTACACCGTGTGCGTGACGGCGTTCTGCCGCATCAACGCGGGCCGGCCGGCGATGACGTTGTCCCACATGCCGGGCGGGAAGCGCGTCGGCATCAGCCGGATGTCGCCCGCCGCCATCGAGAGATTCGCGGCCGAACGCACCACCGCGTCTAGCTCCGTGCCCGTGGTGCGCGCCACCGACGCGCCGAGCTTCAGCCCGGACACGGGCGTGTTCCAATACATGCTGCCCGCGATCAGCCGGCCGAGATCCTCGATCTCGGTGACATTGGTCGGAGCGGTGTCGTTCATTACGAGCAGCCACGGATCGTCGGATCGGTACCGCGCCGGAATTCCGCCGTAGACGTGATAGTCGAGCGTCCCCGCAGCTCCGAGCGGGAGCGTACCATACGCCGCCGCGCCGTCGTACGACGCGCCGTTCGTGCGCATGGCCTTCGGGTAGGCGTTGAGCGGGAGCAGCGCCAGCGGACGGATGATGTCGATGTCCTGCGTGTCGCCGTACAACCCGATCGCCTGCTTGCCGCGGCCGAGCCGGATCCCGAACTTCTCGTCGAACGAGTAATCGAACTGCGCGAAGTCGACCGTCAGGTCGCGAAACTCGTCGAGCTTGTAGGCGTAGATCTGCGCGCCGAAACGGAGCCCGTTGGCGAACCGGTGCGTGCCGTTCACCGTCACCTCGCTGCTGAACAGGTCGAGCGTGTCCTTGGTGTCGCCGAGATAATTGTAGCGATCGGAGTAGGCGGCCGTCGCACTCAGCGCGCCGTGGATTTCGACCGCCGGCAATTCGACGGCCACGAGGGCCCGCGCGAGCACCGCTGGGGCCAGACTGAGGAGCAGGAAACGCGAAAAGCCTCGGGTCGAGTTCATGAGGCCGTGTATCGCCCGCAGTACCCGATAGTTAAACAACTGCGTCGAAAATGGGGCAAAGTACTTACGGCAGTTATTGTTTCGCAAATAAGGGAATCTGTGTTGCTTAGAGCGAAACGGCGCGACGCCTCGACAATTTCTGCGCAGCTGGGGGCCCGCAACTTGCTCCGTACCCGTACTTAGCCCATGCGCGGGCGCCTGG
>DASWVO010000416.1:0-6126 GCA_036406235.1 Opitutaceae bacterium | reverse complement strand
AGGAACGGTCCACACGCACATCGGCTGCCTGGCGCAGATGGGCAAGGAGCTGCGCTACGCCTTCGACGTGCGTCCCGGCGAACCGTTCTTCTGGTTCACCGATATCGGCTGGATGATGGGGCCGTGGGAGCTGATCGGCTGCCTGCTTCACCGCACGCCGGTCGTGCTCTTCGACGGCGCGCCCGATCACCCGACGAGCGATCGTCTGTGGCAGACACTGGAACGTCTGCGCGTCGTGACCTTCGGCGCCTCGCCGACGCTCGTGCGCCTGCTCATGCGCGCAACCGACGGGCGCGGCCCGCGCGAGCATGATCTGTCGGCGTTGCGCGTCCTTGGCTCGACGGGCGAGCCGTGGGACGAGACGAGCTACCGCTGGTTTTTCGAAAACGTCGGTCACGGATACTGTCCGGTCATGAACATCTCCGGCGGCACCGAACTCGTCGGTTGCCTGCTGCAACCGTATCCGTTGCAACCGCTCAAGCCCTGTTCGCTGGGCGGGCCGGCGCTCGGCATGGATGCGGATGTATTCACAGAAGAAGGACACCGGGCGGATAACGGCCGGGTCGGCCACCTCGTCTGCAAGCAGCCGGCGCCGTCGATGACCAAGTCCTTCCTCCATGACGACGCGCGTTACCTCGAAACGTATTTCGGGAAGTTTCCGGGCGTGTGGTATCACGGCGACTGGGCGATGCGCGACGCCGACGACCAATGGTTTCTCTTCGGCCGCAGCGACGACACGATCAAGGTCGCCGGCAAACGCGTCGGCCCCGCCGAGGTGGAAAGCGTGCTCACGATGCACCCGGCGGTGAGCGAGGCGGCGGCGATCGGTGTGCCCGACGAACTCAAGGGCCAGGCGCTGGTGTGTTTCGTGGTTTTGAAGGGCGGCGCTTCGCCCGCGTCGCCCCTCCCCGCGGCGCTCGCCGCGCATGTGGCCTCGCAACTCGGAAAGCCGCTCGCGCCGAAAGCCGTACACGTGGTTTCGGCGCTGCCGAAGACCCGCAGCGGCAAGGTCCTGCGCAGCACGATCCGGCGCGTCTACCTCGGCGAGGCGCCCGGCGATCTCGCGAGCGTGGACGATCCGTCCGCGCTCGAGGCGATTTCACGATGTAGAGGCGGCGCTTGACGCCGCCTGTGGCGTCGGCGGCCGCGTCAGTCTCCGGTTCCTTTTTCATCCAGCCATGCCCTCCAGCTTTCACACCATCATCGAGCCGTTTCGCATCAAGTCGGTGGAGCCGATCCGCTTCACCACGCGCGCCGAACGCGTCGCAAAACTCCAGGCCGCCGGCTACAACCCGTTTCTCCTCCGCGCGGAGGACGTGCTCATCGACCTGCTCACGGATTCCGGCACTGGCGCGATGTCGAAGTACCAATGGGCGGCGATGATGCGCAGCGATGAATCCTACGCGGGCGCGGACTCGTTCTATCGCTTCGAGGCGGCGGTGCGCGACATCACCGGCTTCAAGCACGTCGTTCCCACGCACCAGGGCCGCGCCGCCGAGAGGATTCTCTTCGCGTCGGTCGTGAAGCCGGGCGACGTCGTGCCGAACAATATCCACTTCGACACGACGCGGGCCAATCTCGAGGCCCGTGGCGCGACCGCGCTCGACCTGCCCGTGCCCGAGGGCTGCCGACCGGAGGTGATCGCACCGTTCAAGGGAAACATCGACCTCGCTGCGCTCGAGCGCTGTCTGGCGGAAAACCCCGGGCGCGTGCCCCTGGCGTTGGTCACCGTCACCAACAACAGCGGCGGCGGCCAGCCTGTATCCTTGGAAAACCTACGCGGCGCGCGGGCGGTGTGCCGCCGGCATGGCGTGCCGCTGTTCCTCGATGCGTGTCGTTATGCGGAGAATGCGTGGTTCATCAAGACGCGCGAACCGGGCTGCGCCGGCTGCACGCCGAAGGAGATCGCACGCGAGATGTTCGCGTGCTGCGACGGCGCGACGATGAGCGCGAAGAAGGACGGCCTGGGCAACATCGGCGGTTATCTCGCGCTTAACGACGACGCCTGGGCCGAGCGCTGCAAAAATAATCTCATCCTCACCGAGGGGTTTCCTACGTACGGCGGCCTCGCCGGCTACGACCTCGAGGCGCTGGCGGTCGGCTTCTACGAGGCGCTCGACGAGGATTACCTGCGCTATCGCATCCGTTCGATCGAGTATCTGGGCGACCTGCTGGTGGCGGCCGGGGTCCCGATCATCCGGCCAACCGGCGGCCATGCCGTTTACCTCGATGCGAAAGCGATCCTGCCGCACATCCCGCCGCCCGCATTCCCCGCGTGGTCGCTGGTCTGCGCGCTCTATCTCGAAGGCGGGGTCCGCGGCACGGAGATCGGCTCCGTGATGTTTGGCCGGCAGCCCGACGGTTCGGAGCGGGCCCCGGCGATGGAGCTCGTGCGCCTTGCTCTCCCGCGCCGTGTCTACACCCAGAGCCACGTCGACTATCTCGGCGAAGTGATCACGCACGTGTATGGAAAACGCGAATACCTGCGTGGCCTGCGCTTCACCCACGCCCCCGCGGCGCTCCGCCACTTCACCGCCCGCTTCGAACCCCTCGCCACGTGACCCGCCCCGACCTGCGCGGCCGGCTGCGGCGCAAGACCGCCCGCCGGCGCGTCGGTCACCCATCCAGTGACAAGATCTGCCGGCCGCCCCGGAAGTCTTGTCACCTAATAGGTGACAAGTTGCTGGGGAGTCGGTGCGGTTTCCCGGGGGCCGGCGTTGACGCCGGCTGCGCCGCTGAAATCGGGCGGGCGCTCTCCGGGCTTTTCTTCGGCGGCGCAAGCGGGCAGCCTCCGCGGTCATGGCGCGAGGCTGCGACGCGACTTTTTCTCCGCTTGTCGACTTCAAATCCGAGACGGTCCGCGGGGGCGACGGCTGCTTTCGCGTCGGCCAGTCGCGCTCCGGGCAGTGGTGGCTCGTTGCGCCCGATGGCTCGCCGTTTTTCGGCTGTGGCATCGAGGGGGTCCGGCGGATCGAGGGCGGGCCGGCGGTGCGCGGCGCCGTAGCCCGGTTGCGAGGCTGGCATTTCAACCTGCTCAGTGCCGGCAGCGCGGTGGAGTTTCGCGGACTCGGCCTGCCGCACCTCGAGTCGCTTGAGCTGCGGCGCGCGGGCGATGTGCTTTTCCGCCTCGGTGGCGCGCAGTTGCCGGACGTATTTGATCCGCGCTGGCCGGCCGCTTGCGTTGCGCGGGTGGCGAACGTCTCTGCCACCCGCGATCTCATCGGCTTGGTGACGGATGCCGAGCTGGGCTGGGCGCAGCCAAGCGCGGGCGGGGCGGAGCCGCGGCCGTCGCTCCTGCAGATCTGCCTGAGCTTGGATCCGCGCTACGCGGCGTATCATGCGGCGTGGGAGTTTGTGCTCGCACCCCGCGGCGGCGAACTCGCGACGCTCGCGCGCGCCTGGCGCCTGGTCCTGCCGAACCGGGAAAGCCTTCGCCAGTGGACGCACGAGGCCCGGGCTATCGCCACGCCGGGTTATCTCGAGGACAACGCGCGCTTCACGCGGGAATTTGCGCAACGTTATTTTCGGATCGCCGCCGCCGCCGTGCGCGACCAGTTGCCGGGGCGGCTGATCTTCGGTGCACCGTGTGCAGTACTGCCCCGCGGAGTGCGGGAGAGTCTTGCGTCGTGGAGCGACGTCGACCTTGCCACCGCGCCCGTGTCCGGTGCGGAGCGTCCGGTCTTTGTCATGGGTTTCAACTGGACCGCCTCCGCCGCAACGGCGGTCGCCGCCGAGCCGGACAGCCTCAGTCCGCTCGAGCGCATGCTCCGGCGCGGACGTTCCGCACTGGAGGCGCTGGTCGCCGACCCCGCAGTCGTTGGGTATTCATGGTCTGACTACGCCCAAGGCGACTTTTTGCGCGATGCGCCGTTGAGCCGCGGACTGCTTTACGAGAACGGCTGGCCGGCGCACCAGCACGTGCAGCCGCTTGCCTCGATCAACGCGCGGGCAGAAGCATCGCGCCGGGCGGCGGTGGGCAGGGCCAGCGTGTGAGCGGTATGGTCCCGTTGCAGACCGGATTTGCGCTTGTCACGCGGCCGCGTTCTCAGCGGCGCCGCCAATCGCCGGCTGCGGTCGGAGCGCCAGCACCACCGGCAACATCGCTGCCGGCGCCAGCGCGGAGATGGCAAGTCCCCAGTGCAGGTCGCTCTGGTCGGCCACCCAGCCCACGACCCACGGCATGAAAATGCCGCCGGCGTTGCCGAGCGCCGCGAGCGCACCGAACATCGTGGCGCCGCCGTCGGGATAACGATCGGCCGTCACCGCCAGCATGGTTGGCCAGAGGCAGCTGCCAGTGAACCCGGCGGCGACGCACGCGGTCAGGGCCAGCGATGGCACGGGCAGGAAGGAGCCGGCGAGGAAGAGCGCGACCGACAATCCGCAGCTCCACGCCATGATCTGGAACGGATTCGCACGTTTCTCGAGCGTGCCGACGACCATGCGGCCCGCGGCCATCGCGACGGAAAACAGCAGCAAGGCGGTGCCGCCCAGCCACGGTGGAAAACCGAGCGAGGTCTCGGCATAGGCGGGCAGCCATTGCGCCATGCCGAGCTCGGTGGCGCCGCCGAGAAAGATCGCGGCCAGGGCCCCGAGGAACCATCCGCGCCGCACGAGTTGTCGTAGCGGCAGGCGCCCGCCCTCCGCGACGAGCGAAGGGAAGCGCAGCGGCCCAAATGCGGCGAGCAGGAGCAGGGGCAGTGGCAGCAGCGCCAGACAGGTCGTCCGCCAGCCGAAGCCCGCGCGCAGGGCCAGCGTTCCGGCGAGAATCGTGACGGCCGCGCCCACGCAATAGAACGAATGCAGCCAGTTCATCGCCGCGGAACGCCGGGTCGGATTGAGCGCCGCCACGACCGGGCTCAGCACCATGTCGAGGATGCCGGCGCCGAGCCCGAGGGCGAACACCGCTGCGCCGAGCTGCGCGTATTCAGAAACCCATGCCAGTGCCACGAGGCTCGCTGCGATCAACGCGTTGCCCGCCTGCGCGAAAAACTTCGCGCCCCAGCGGTCGGCGAGGGGGCCGGTGATCACGATGCCGACGACCAGGCCGGAAAACGCGCACGCGCCGAGGCGGCCGAGTTGCTCCTGGGAAAGCCCGCGGGGCCCGCCGAACGTCGCGCTCAGCGTCGTGAGGAAAACCGGCAGCAGGTTGATCCCGATCGCGAGGCTCATCATCGCGCCGTAGCAAAGAAGCGTGAGAAGACGCGGGCGGAGCGGAGTCGACATGGTGCCCCGAACATAGCGGTGCCGACGGGAGGTCAACCCCGCTCCGATATTCTTTCGCTTTCTTCTTTCTCCTCCTCGTGTGGGATGTCGCCGGTCGCTCAGCGTCCGCTCCGATCGCCAGCCCGCAGCAAAAGCTTGCCCGCGCGGGCCCGGAGCGGCGTGATGGCCCGTCGCGCCCATGAATTCCGCCGATCTTTCCGCGTTCCTCAAAGCCCGCATTCGCCACGTCCGCGACTGGCCCAAGGTCGGCGTCAGCTTCCGCGACATCACCACGCTCTTTCACGATCCGGAGGCGTTCCGGGTGATGGTCGAGGCCTTCGCGCTGGACTGCACGCTTTACAAGATCGACGTGATCGCCGCGATCGACGCCCGCGGCTTCATCATCGGCGGCGCGCTCGCTTACGAGCTGCACAAGCCGTTCGTGCTCGTGCGCAAGAAGGGCAAGCTCCCGTATCAGACCATTTCCGAGGACTATCTGCTCGAATACGGCTCGGCGTCGATTGAGGTCCACGCCGACGCCTGCAAACCGGGCGATCGCGTACTCATCGTCGACGACTTGATCGCGACCGGCGGGACGCTGCTGGCCGCGGCGCGCCTCTTCAAGGCGCTGCACGCCGAGGTCGTGGGCGTGGCCGCGATCATCGATCTGCCCGCGCTTGGCGGTTCGAGAAAACTCCGCGAGGCGGGCTTGAAGGTTCACGCCCTGTGTTCGTTTGGGGCGGACGAGTAGGGATGCGGAGTTGAGAGTTGAGGGTTGAGAGTTGAGAGTCGAACAGCGGAGGGGCCCGAGCCGGGAGGGCTGGCTTTTGGGATAGCGGCGGACGCGTCACCTGGGCCCGGCGGGCTCCGCCGATCCCGCTCTTCGTTCCCTGCTCTCAACTCTCAACACTCAACTCTCAACTC
>DASWVO010000415.1:0-3931 GCA_036406235.1 Opitutaceae bacterium | reverse complement strand
CAGCCCCAGCACGCCGGGCAACACGAACGCCCAGCGCCAGTGCAGGTGGATCGTCAGCCAGGCGATGATCGGCACCGCCGTGATGCCGCCGATGCTCGTGCCGATCGTGCCGAGCGCCATGAAGAAGCCGCGCCCCTTGTCCTCCGCCCACACGGTCGCCGTGCGAATCGTCACCGGAAACAATCCCGGCTCCGCGAGTCCGAGCAGTCCGCGCAGCAGGATCATCAGCCAGAAGGCGTGCGCCAGGCCGCACCCCACCGTCACCAGCGACCAGAAAAAGATGAACAACGACAGCGCGCGCTTCGGCCCGATGCGGTCCACCACCCAGCCGCTGCCGATGTAGGCGATCGCGTAGCAAACGGTGAACGCATTGACCAGGATCGCGTAGCCCGCGTCGTCGATGCCGAAGTCCAGCTTCAGCGTCGTCTTCAGCACCGAGACCGTCTGCCGGTCAAACTGGTTGAGATAGCCTGCGCAAAACAGGAGCGCGAGGATCACCCAGCGGTAATGAGGCGAGAGACGGGACGGGGATGCGGTCATGAGCAGGACGCGGGCGCAAAAAAATCAGTCGATGTCGTATTCGATGTAAACGGGGCTCGAGGTCGCACGCAGCGACAACACGCCGCCGTGAAACGAGGCCGGCAGGGGTGCGCCCGTCACATGCGAAACGGTCACCGCGGCCGTGTCGAGCGGCAGCGTGACGTCGACGGGGTTCGCGTCGGCCCAGAGCACGAGCACGCGGCGCGTGCCGACGCGGAATTCGTGCAACGTCGCGCCGCCGACTTGGGAACGCGCGGCAAAGGCGGTCCCGCCGGTTTTCCCGACGAAGGCGCGCACCGCGAAGTAGCCGGGCTTGGGCGTGTAGTCGTAGTGCAGGAGGCCGAACTGGTGCTCCTTTTCCTCCGGGTCGGTCCCCGCGTCGCGGAAATTGTAACAAAAGGCCTTCGCCATCCCGGGGGCGGCGGCCGCCTTGGTGAGCATGATCGCGACGTAATCCGCCGCGGCCTCCTCCGAGACGATGCGCGGGAGCGAAGAGACGCCGAGTTCGGTGAACCAGAGCGCGGCCGGGGGCGTGGAAAAGCCCTTCACGAGATTGTCCAGCGTCGTGTCGAAACGCGCTTCGTGCTGCGCCGCCGTCACCGTGTGGCCGGCGACGGTGTAAGGGTGAAAGCCGACCGCGTCGAAGGGCGAGCCCTGCGCCTGCATCGCCGCGGCGAAGGTCGCTTCGTGCGTCGTCGTCGCCGTCGGGTTGCTGGCCGTTTCCGGCGCCAGGCCGGCCGAGATCACGACCGCCTGGGGCGCGATCTCCTTGATCGATTCATACGTGGCGGCGAGCAACGCCGCGTAGTCCGACGCCGCCGGGGCGGGCTTCCAGAAGGAGGACAGGTTGGGCTCGTTCCACACTTCCCACGCCGTCACGCGGCCGGCGTAGCGATTCACCACCTGGGTGACATAGCCGGTCCACGCATCGGCCCGCGGCAGCCACTGCCGCGCGTCGGCGACCGCGGTGCCGGCCGGGGCGGTTGACGCCCATTCGGCGGTGAACGCGAGCACGGGCAGCACCGCGATCCCGTGCGCCGTGGCGCGCTCCACGAGGTCATCGTAGCGCGTCCAGTTCCACGCGCCGGCTTGCGGCTCCAGTTGGTGCCAGAGAAAACCTTCGCGGATCCAGCCGAAGCCTGCCCGGCCAATCAGATCGAGCATCGCGTCGCGCTCGGCGTCATCGAGATTCTTCAAATGCGCGATCGTGCCGATGCGGCGCGAAGGATCGGGCGCCATCGCGGCCGCCGCCGGCACGACGCCCAGCGTGGTCTCGGCCAGACATTCGTCGCGCGCCGTGGCACGGAGGCGATAAAACCCGGCCGCGACCGCCGGAAAACTGAGCGGCACGACGACGGGACGGCGCGGGCCGGCCGGCAGCGTGGCGGTCGTCGTGGCGACGGTCTGGCCACGAGCGTCGATCAGAGAGACGAGGACATCGCGGCTCAGCTCGACCGGGCCGGAGAGCGCGAGGGAAAACGCGAGCGGCTCCCCGGGCGTAAAGAAATGGCCGCGCTTCGCGCTGGTGAACCGGCTGGCGAAGGCGAGCGACGCGGGCGGGCCCTGCGAAAAACTCACCTGGTCGAACGCAGTGGCGCCGCCGCCGTCGTTCTGCAGAAGCCAGCCGGCGTAAACCGGCTTCGGCTGGTCGCCCGTGAAAAACGCGCCGGCACCGGTGCGCGTGCCCCGCGCGGTGGCGAGCAACGTCGGATGCGCCACCGCTCCCGTGACGCCGTAATCCTCCAGCCGGGTCGTGACCTCGAAGGCCTGAGCCTCCGGTTGCGCCACGAAGGTGGCGGAGAGTTTATACCAGCGTCCGGTCATGAGGAGCACACCGGTCGTCTCGATCGCGCCCGCCGGCGCGGCGTCGCGCACTTCGAGCGTGCCCGCGGTGCCACCGTTCTTCACGAGGCGGCCCTGCACGGGCGCCGTATCCGTGTTTAAATTACTGGTCGTATCGATGGAGAGCCCGACCGCCAGCCGCGTCACGGCCGTCGTCGTGAACGCCGCCCCGCGGAAAAAACACGCTACCGTCACGCCCTGGCCATCGATGAGGAGCGGCGTGGCCTGGTAATAGGTCCGGGTCTGCGCTCCGCTCACCGCCACCTCCACCAGCCCGGCGGCCCCGCCCACGCCGGGCGCGTCCGACCACGCGCCGGTGCCGCTGGAGGCCGTCGCCACCGTGAAGGCGTTGAGCTGTGACGCGACGTGCAGCGGGTACCGGATCTCGGCGCAAAGCGTGGCGCCGAGAAGATTCGCGGCCAGGGCGGCGGTGAGGAGGCGTTGCATGGAAACAGACCGGGGAAGCGAGCGGCCGCGCGGGCGGCGCATCGTTCACGCCGCCCGCGGGTCAAAACGGTGACGGTTTCGTCGGTTCAGGCGGAGCGACGCCGCCGGCGGACGACCACCACGCCGAGAATCGCCGCGCCGAAAACGAGCGCGTAGGTCGACGGCTCCGGGATCGGCGAGGCCGCTGCCGTGACCTTGAAGTTATCGATCGCCGCGACGCCGCCGTACTGGCCCTGGCCGAGGATGCCGACATAGACGTCGAGCGCTTCGCCGTTGGAGAAGAAGGCGGCCGTGGGGGTCTTTTTGGTATCCCCCGTCGCCGTCGCCACCACCTGACCCGTGGTGAAATCGATCAACCGGGACGAGATGTTATAGATGCCCGCCTCCGCGTCGGGCGTGAAGGTCGTCGTGAAGGTGTACCAACTGCCCGCCGTCAGGGTGACGCCTGTGTCGGCGTCGCTGTTGTCGGCATACCGCGCCTCGAACGTGGCCGTGGTATCGGCGGACGCCTTGAACAGGCGCGCCTGCGGCATCGTGGTGCTCTGCACGAGGTTGAGATCGGCGCTGGCCGTGGCGAGGGTGGGATCGATCGCCGAAAGGCTCACGGCGGTGCGCGAAAGCCCGCCCGCGGTGAACGCAGTCGCCAGGAAATCGTAGGACACCACCAGGCCGGCCCCCGGCGTGAGCGCCGTGGTGTAGTAATACGAGAACTCCTGCGCAGCCGTCACCGAAAAGTTGATACGACCGGGCTGGCCGTCGGAGCCGGCCAGGCTGGACCACGTGGCCGTGCCCAGCGTGCTCGCGAGGGCGTTGCCGTTGCGCATGACGACGTCCTCGAGTCTTGTCCAGTCGCTCGCGGCCGAGAAATCGTTGGACACATAGGTCTGCGCCGCGGCGGAAAGCGCGGTCACGGCGAAGAGCAGGCCGGCGGCGAGCCGGCCCTGCGAATGATGCGGAGTGGTTGGGGTCATGTTGGAGTGGACGGTCAGGGTTGATCGGGGTTGGAGGAGAAAGAAAGCGCCGCGCACGGACTCAGAACCGGAACCCGATCGAGCCCGCGTAGGTGCGCGGCATGCCGTAGCCGGCGTAGGTGACGAGATAG
>DASWVO010000414.1:0-3143 GCA_036406235.1 Opitutaceae bacterium | reverse complement strand
GCAGGAGCTGCCGGATCGGAGGCGGCGGGGCCGGTGCAACAGAAGGGGCGGAGGCGCGAAGGGCGGCCCGGCGTCGCGACGGCGTGCGTCCCTGGAGGGGCGTTCGTCGGAGGATGGCGGAGGCGCACGAAATGCGTGGGTCCCAAGCGTAACAATCCAGTTGAGAGTTGGGACAGAGTTGAGCGCCTGACAGTCGGCGCTTGCGCCGAAAACGAGGGAATATCCCGACTCACGGGCTTTCGCTCTGGGTTGGGAAACGGCGGGGGCCAGGCGTGACAGGCGCGCTGGCGAGGCAGCCTGCCACCGTCCCGGCGATCTGCGGTTCGGCGGGGCCACGCCTCGCCCCACCTGCTTCCGTCCGGCGGAGCCGGGCAGATTTTGGCGCTTCAGCGGCGATCCTGCCTTCGCGGTGTCGGACTCGGCCGTGCGGCGCGACCCGCCGGTTGCCTTCGAAAGCCCCACATTCCGTTTGCCAGCGCCACGGTCGTTCCCCAGAGAATTTCGCCTTTCACGCAGCGAACCACGCAGCAACAGCCTGACACTCTTCATCCATGAAAATCGTCCTCGCTTACTCGGGTGGCCTCGACACCTCGGTCATCGTCAAGTGGCTCAAGGAAACCTACGACGCGGAGATCATCACCTTCGCGGCCGACATCGGTCAGGAGGAGGAGCTGAAAGGCCTCTCGCAGAAGGCGAAGAAGACCGGGGCCTCGAAGCACTACACCCTCGATCTCATCGAGGAGTTCGCGTCGGACTACATCTATCCGATGATCCGCGCCAACGCGATCTACGAGGGCCAGTATTACCTCGGCACCTCGATCGCCCGCCCGCTCATCGCCAAGGCCCAGGTCGACATCGCTCGTAAGGAAAAAGCCGATACCGTCGCCCACGGCGCCACCGGCAAGGGCAACGACCAGTGCCGTTTCGAGCTCACCTACATGGCGCTCGCGCCGCAGTTGAAGATCATCGCCCCCTGGAAGATCGAGGAATATCGCAAGCTCTTCCCCGGCCGCGCGGAGATGATCGCGTATTGCCAGGAGCACGCCATCCCCGTCGAGGCCTCGCTCAAGAAGCCGTATTCGATGGACCGCAACCTCCTGCACATCTCCTACGAGGCCGGCATCCTCGAGGATCCGTGGTTCGACCCGACGACCCAGGAGAACAAGGAGATGTTCAAGCTCTCCGTCTCGCCCGAGGACGCGCCGGACAAGCCCGAGTACGTCGAACTCGAGTTCGAGAAGGGCAACTGTGTCGCCGTGAACGGCAAGAAGCTCTCGCCCGGCGGCGTGCTCAAGGTCCTCAACAAGCTCGGCGGCAAGCACGGCATCGGCCGCGTCGACCTCGTGGAAAACCGCTTCGTCGGCATGAAGAGCCGCGGTGTCTACGAGACGCCGGGCGGCACGATCCTCATGCATGCCCACCGCCAGGTGGAGTCGCTCACGATGGACCGCGAGGTCATGCACCTGCGCGACTCGCTCATCCCGAAATACGCCGAGCTGGTGTACTATGGCTTCTGGTTCGCCCCCGAGCGCGAGGCGCTGCAGGCCCTCGTGGACGAGAGCCAGAAATACGTTTCCGGCACCGTCCGCCTGAAGCTCTACAAGGGCAACATCATCACCGCCGGCCGCAAATCGAAGTACTCGCTCTACGACCCGCATATCGCGTCGATGGAAGGCGTGCAGAGCTGGTACAACCAGAGCGACGCGACCGGCTTCATCCGCCTCAACGGCCTGCGCCTGCGCGCGCGCAAGATCGCCCAAGGCGGGCCGCGGGCCTGAGGACGGTGACGCTGTGCTGGGAGCGCGGGCCGCCGGTCCGCTTTCCCACCCGTAGCGGGCGGGCCGCCCGCGCTCCCAGAGCCTCCGCTTCGAGCGGAGGCTTTTTCTTACCCCATTTAACCGCAAAGAACGCAGAGAACAATGCGACTGTGCCGCGGAAGTTCCCGCGACCACGAGGCTCGGTTCGCGCGAACTTGCGGATTTCAAACTTGTAGGAACCGAAGTTTATGAGGAGACCGTGCTCGATTCGCGCGGATTCCTTTGCCGTCTTGAGCTCCACAACGAGCTGATTGTCGACGATCAAGTCCGCAAGGTCGTCGCCGATGACCGTGCCATCTTCATCGAATACCTGGATGGCGTGCTGCTGTTTCACGTCTAGCCCGAGCTTCCTCAGGCGATGAACCAGGCATTTTCGTACACCTTCTCCAAATGCCCGTGAGCATGGTAGACGTGGATGTCATAAGCCGTCTGTCTGACTTGGTCGCACAGCTCGCGGAGATTTTTCATGGGTCGTAGCTCGTTTAGTTGAAGAGATGCAGGAACATAAGACGATGGCTGCCGGCGGATGGGGCAGGTCAGGGGTTCTCTGCGATCTTTGCGCCCTTTGCGGTTAAATTTCCGTTGGCTGCGGCTGCGCTACTCGAAGAGCTTAACATTCACAACGGGTGCGCTTGCGGCGGCATGCGGCCGGTGCTGCCGTAACCGGCAACCCCTCTCCCCTTCAACGTACGCATGTCATGAGCAAGTTTGTTCGCATTGGAATCGTCGGGTTGGGCGGCATGGGCAGCACGCACGCGCGCAGCATCACCGAGGGCCGGATTTCGCGGCTCACCCTCACCGGGGTGGTCGATCAGAATCCGCAGTGCTGCGCGGCGTTTCCCGACGTCCGCGCGTTTGCCTCGCTCGAGGCGATGCTCGCCGCCGACGTCGTCGACGCCGTGCTGATCGCGACGCCGCATTTTTCCCACACGCCGCTCGGCATCACTGCGCTCGAGGCCGGCCGGCACGTGCTCGTCGAGAAACCGATCTCCGTGCACAAGGCCGACGCCGAGCGCCTGCTCGCCGCCTACCAGGGGCGTGATAAGAAGCAGGTGTTCGCGGCGATGTTCAACCAGCGCACCGACCGGTATTATCAGAAAATCCGCGAGCTGGTGCGCGGTGGCGAGCTGGGCGAGATCCGGCGTATCAATTGGACCATTACCGACTGGTTCCGCACCGACGCCTATTACGCCAGCGGCAGCTGGCGCGCGACGTGGGCGGGCGAGGGCGGCGGCGTGCTGCTCAACCAGTGCCCGCACAACCTCGACTTGCTGCAGTGGATCTTCGGCCCGCCCGCCCGCGTGCGCGCGTTCTGCCGCTTCGGCC
>DASWVO010000413.1:0-60459 GCA_036406235.1 Opitutaceae bacterium | reverse complement strand
GTCGCCGCCTTGAGGTCGCCGCGGAACGGGCGGAAGCGATAGGCGATGCCGGTATACTGGTAGATCGAGGGATCAGTCAGATCCGTACCGCTGACAGAGGTGGACGGGACCTCGGTCGAGAGGTCGTGGGTGAACTGTGCCGCCGTCGTGGCGAAGAACGGCCCGGAGAAGAACAGATCGTTGTAGCTGTCGGTGTAGCTCACGTCGGCCTTGAGCGTGAGGGCTTCGCCGCGCCAGATGGCCCCGGCGGCAAACTGCTTCGTCCAGTCATGCGTGTCGCGGGCGAAGGAGAGCACCGAGATGGTCGGGTTCGTCCACGTGATCTTCTGCAGGTCGCTGGTGCCCGGAGCGAGCACCGCGCTGCCGGGGACGAACGTGTAGGCGGCCCCTGTCGCGTTGATCTGGTTGGTGTCCTGCAGCGTGTCGAACTTCGTGTAATTGGCTTCCGCATACAACTCGAGGCGATCGTTCGGGCGCCACTGGATCACGCCAGTCGCGCCGGTGCGCTCGCGCCGTCCGTACACCGTGTTCTCCGAGGTCGAGTTCTGCACGTTGACGGTCTGCCCGGGGATGATGTCGGTCCGCGCGGTCGGCGTGCCGGTCCCCTTCTGGTCCTCGCGCCACGCCCGCTCCTGGTAGATGACGTTGACGAGGACGCCGAGTTCGCCGCCGCCCTTGAGTTTCCAGCGGTTGCTGACGAGACCCGAATACTGGGGCTTGGACTCCTCCACGAGATCGCCGTAGATGACGCGGGCCGAGCCGACCGCCTGGAAGCCGGGAAAGTCGAACGGCCGCCGCGTGATCATCTCGACCATGCCGCCGATGCCGCCCTCGATGTGTTCCGCGGACGATGTCTTGAAAACATTGATACCGGCGACCATCTCCGAGGGGATGTCGGCGAAGTCCACCTGCCGGCTTGCCGAGCCCGTCGAGGAAAGACCGGCGGTGAAGATTTCGCGGCCGTTGAGCGTGTGCTCCATCTGGCTAAGGCCGCGAATGGTGATGCCGGCGCCCTCACCACGGTCGCGCAGAATCTGGATGCCGGTGATGCGCTGCAGGGCATCGGTGACGTTGTAGTCGGGCAGCTTGGTGATGTCGCTGGCGACGATGGAGTCGACGATTTCGAACTTGCTGCGCTTGATCTCGGCCGCGGAGGCGAGCGAGGCGCGCAGGCCGGTGACGACGAAGGTGTCCAGTTCGACCGTCTCGTCCTTCGTTTTTTCGGTGGGAGGCGTGCCGGTGGCCGGAGGTGGGGTGGGCTCGGTGGCAGTGGTCTGTGCGACCACGGGGGAACAGCTGAGAGTGGCCAGAGCGATCAGGCCGGCGCTCGTCAGCAGATTCAATTTCGTCTGCATGGTGTTGCACTCCGGCCAACGCCTTGGGGGGCGGCGTGGCGCGAAGACAGGGTTGTTTTGTTGGGGTTGGGATGTCGGCGCCCGAAAACCTAGGGCGCCAAAACGGTGGGTCGGCGTTTGACCAAAAGCAGATGTTCGGCGGCGAGGACGGTCTCGCCGCGCTGGTTGAGCGACTCGACGAGTTCCACGACCACGCCCAGCTTCGGGCGCTTCGGGTCGTCGCGTTTTTCCTTCACCGTGCAGCGCGCCGTGAGCGTGTCGCCGATGAAGACCGGGCGGATGAACCGCAGCCGGTCGTAGCCATACGAAAACGCCTCGGGGTTGATCTCGCCGGCGGTCTGGCCGACGGCGACGCTGAAAACCAAAGTCCCGTGCGCGATGCGTTGCTTGAAGTCCTGGGTCCGGCACCACTCCGCGTCCATGTGGTGGGGATAAAAGTCCCCCGTCTGGCCGGCGTGCATCACGATGTCCGTCTCGGTGATCGTGCGGCCGGTCGACAGGCGCCGGGCGCCAACCTCGTAGTCTTCAAAGAAGCGCGACTTCATCGGCGAGCCTCCAGGCCCAGAGCCTTCGTGATCTCCGCCGCCGTGGCGCGCATCGCCGCGATCAGCGCCCTCTCGTCGCCGCGCGACCCGCGCCGCAACAGCCGCGTGATCGCCAGGGCCGCGGTGATGCCGGCCGCCGGATCGCCCACGAGGACGGAAACATCGCGCACTCCCTCGATCGTTTCGCTCTCCGACGTCGAGAGTCCGCGCTCGCGCAGCTCGGCCAGCGTATCGTCGAGCGCGGCCCGATCCTTTGCGGGCAGTCCCTGCCAGGTCGGCGACGCTTCGAGCATACCGGCCCGCGCCGCGGGCTCGACATGCGCGAGCAGCAGCCGGCCGGATGCCGTTGCCACCGGGTCGAAGATTCCACCGACCTCGATCGAGAGCCGGACGCGCTCGGGACTTTCCTCCTGTGCAACGACAAGGAGCCTGCCACCCTCGAGCACACTCAAATGCACCGACTCGCGCACCTGCTCCGTCAGCGACTGCATCGGCACATGCGCCGCGCGCAGAAGCTTCTCCGTCACCGAATGCCCGTGGGCGAGCGAGTAGAGCTTCAGCGTAAGCGAGTATTTTCCGGAGACCGGATCGCGCGTGATGTAGCCGCGATGCTCCAGGCAGTTGAGCATGCGAAACAACTCGCTGCTGCTGCGCTCCAGGATGGTCGCCAACTCGGCGAGCGACTGCGGCACGGCGGCGGCCGCCAGTGCCTCCAGAATATCGAGACCCTTTTCGAGCGCCGGGACGGGGTAGGTTGAGGCCTTCGGCATTTTCGACTTGCATGGTTTTGCTAATGAAACTTCATTTTGCAAATAAAAAATGGAGCTGACCCCAATTGCGTCCGTTTTGAGGCCCCGAGAACCGTTCCCCGTCGTGATCATCGGCGCCGGCGGCATCGTGAGGGACGCCCATCTGCCCGCGTATCGACTCGCCGGATTCCCCGTTGCAGGGCTCTACGATGTGGAGCCGGCAAAAGCGCGGGAACTCGCGACGGCGTTCGACGTGCCGGCGGTCTTCCCCACCCTGGCGAAGGCCGTCAGCGCCGCCCCACCCGGCACGATCTTCGACGTCGCGGTTCCGGCTGCGGCGCTCGCGGACGTGTTGCGCGAGCTGCCCGAAGGTGCCGCGGTGCTCGTCCAGAAACCCTTCGGTGAAACGCTCGAGCAGGCGCGCGCGTTGCTCGCCCTCTGTCACCAACGCCGGTTGCGCGCCGCGGTGAATTTCCAGTTGCGCTTCGCTCCGGCGATGGTCGCCGCCCGCGAACTCATCGCCCGCGGAGCGATCGGCGAACTGCACGACATCGACGTGCGCGTGACCGTCCACATGCCGTGGCACCTCTGGACCTTCCTCGCGAGCGCTCCGCGGCTGGAGATCCTGTATCACAGCGTTCACTACATCGATCTCATCCGGTCGTTTTTCGGCGATCCGCGCGGGATCTACGCCAAAACCGTCCGGCACCCGTCGACGCCGGGGCTCGCCTCGACCCGCACGACGATGGCGCTCGACTACGGCGACCTCCTCCGCGCGACGGTCACGACGAACCACGGACACGACTTCGGTCCGCGCCATCAGGAGAGCTATGTGAAATGGGAGGGGACCCGCGGGGCGATCCGCGCCCAACTCGGGCTCCTGCTCGACTACCCGCACGGGGGGCGCGACATCCTCGAGGTGTGCACGGTGGACGCAACGGATTCGCCCCGGGAATGGCGTGAAGTCGCCGTCGACGGCCAGTGGTTCCCGCATGCGTTCATCGGCACGATGGCCAGCCTGCAGCGCTACGCCGCAGGCGAGACGACCGAGCTGCCCACGCGCGTCGAGGATGCGGTGCGCACGATGGCCGTCGTCGAGGCCGCCTACCAGTCCAGCCAGTCCGGCGCGACGCCGATCCCCTCTCCATGACCGCCACAATCGCCCTCCGGGGCATGACTTGGAATCACGCCCGCGGATACGCGCCGATGGCGGCCACCGCACAACGCTTCAACGAGCTTCACCCCGGGGTCCGGATCCATTGGGAGCAGCGCTCACTGAAGGCCTTCGAGGACTTTCCGGTCGAGACCCTCGCCGCGGACTACGACCTCATCGTCCTCGATCATCCCTGCATCACCCAGGTGGCGCCACGCGGGGTCCTGGTGCCGCTCGACGAGCACCTGCCGGCGGCCTTTCTCGCCGACCAGGCGGAGCACTCGGTCGGCGGTTCCCATGCAAGCTACCGGTTCGGGGGACACCAGTGGGCACTGGCCATCGACGCCGCCACCCCGGTGGCGTTCTGGCGCGACGATTTGCTGCGCCGCCATGACCTCGCAATTCCCCACGACTGGCCCGGGCTTCTGGACCTCGCCCGGCGCGGCCACGTCGAGTTGCCCGCCGCGCCGATCAACTGCCTGATGAACTTCTACTCGTTGTGCATCGCGTGCGGCGAGCCGCCGTTCCGATCGGGCGACCGGGTGGTTTCGCGCGAGACGGGCCGGAGTGCGCTGGAACGGCTGCGCGAGGTGCTTTCGCACTGCGACGCCTCCGTGTGGACCCGCAACCCGATCGGCTCGCACGAACTCCTCGCGTCGGCCGAAAATGACCGCCTCGTGTATTGCCCGCTCGCCTACGGCTACTCGAACTACGCCCGCGCGGGGTTCGCGGCGCACCGGCTCATGTTTGGCGAGCCGCCGGCTCTCGCGGGTGCGGCGCTGCGCACGACGTTGGGCGGAGCCGGTCTCGCCGTGTCCGCACGGCGCCCACACACCCAGGCGGCCGTGGCCTACGCCGGATTCGTCGCTTCCCCCCAGATCCAGCGCACCCTCTACACCCAAAGCGGCGGTCAGCCGGGGCATCGCACCGCGTGGCTGGATCCCGAGAACAATGGCGCCACCAACGATTATTTCACGCAAACCCTGCCGGTCCTCGACCGCGCGTTCGTCCGGCCGCGCTTCGCGGGCTACCTCCGTTTTCAGGAAAGCGGATCGGACCTCGTCCACGCCGCGTTGCGCGGCAAGCTCGAGGCGGACACGGCCCTCGAGCAGCTCGACGCGCGCTATCGCGAGACGCTCGCCCTCTCTCCCCTCTCCGCATGAGACCGCTCGAAGGCCTGCTCGTCCTCGATTTCGCCCAGTTCCTCGCCGGCCCGTGGGCGGCGACGCGCCTTGCCGACCTCGGAGCTCGCGTGATCAAGATCGAGCGGCCGGGCTCGGGCGACATCTGCCGTCACCTGTACATTTCCAACCTCTCCCTCGACGGAGACAGCACGCTCTTTCACTCGATCAATCGCAACAAGCAGAGCTTCGCCGCCGATCTGAAGAACCCGGCCGATCTCGCCAAAGTGAAACAGCTCATCGCCCGCGCCGATGTGCTCATCCAGAATTTCCGGCCCGGCGTGATGGAGCGTATCGGCCTCGACGCCGCCGCGTGCGCCGCCCTCAACCCGCGTCTCGTCTATGGCGTCGTCACGGGTTACGGAGCGGAGGGGCCGTGGCGCGAGAAGCCCGGCCAGGATCTCCTCGCCCAGTCGGTCTCCGGCCTCACGTGGCTCAACGGCAACGCCGGCCAGCCGCCGATGGCGTTCGGGCTCTCGGTCGCCGACCTCACCGCCAGCGCGCATCTCGTCCAGGGCATCCTCGCCGCACTCATCCGCCGCGGCGTCACGGGCAAGGGCGGACTCGTTGAGGTAAGCCTGCTCGAATCGGTCCTGGACCTGCAGTTCGAGCTCACCACGACGTTTCTCAACGACGGCGGCAGGCGCCCGGAGCGCAGCGCGATCAACAACGCCAACGCGTATTTGGGCGCTCCCTACGGGATCTACGCGACCGCCGACGGTTTCCTCGCGCTCGCGATGGGCTCGGTCGTGCGGCTGGGCGAGCTGCTCGAGCTGCCGGCGCTGGCCGGCTTTGCCGATCCCCAGACCTGGTTCACGCGCCGCGACGAAATCAAGCAGCTGATCGCCGCGCATCTCGTGACGCAGCCGACGCAGCACTGGCTCGGCCGGCTCGAGCCCGCCGACTATTGGTGCGCCGAAGTGCTCGACTGGAGCCGGCTGTGGAAAACCGAGGCGTTCAAGCAGCTCGATTTCGAGCAGGACGTCACGCGCGACGACGGCCCGACGCTGCGCACGACACGCTGCCCCATCCGCATTGACGGTCAGGTCTACAAAGCCTCGCGCGGCGCGCCGCGCGTCGGCCAGCATACGCGCGAGATTCAGACCGAATTCTCCCTTTAACCCGCCCACACCACCCGATGCCCCTCGAAGCTTCGCCCGTTCTGGGCACGCTGCTCCACACCGTCGGCGCCGCCAGCGCCGCGCTTTGCTATGCGCCCCACCGCTACGTGAAAGGATGGAAGTGGCAGACCTACTGGCTGGTCCAGGCGTCCGGCTGCTGGCTGCTGCTCCCGTGGGTCTTCGCCGCGGCCACGATTCCCGAACTCGAGGCCGTCCTGCAGGAGGCTCCCCGCGACGCGATGCTGAAGTCGTATCTGCTCGGCGCGCTCTACGGCGTGGGCGGCATCGCCTTCGGCCTGGCAATCCGCCACATCGGCTACTCGCTCACCTACGCCCTGGCGATCGGCGTGTCCTGCGTATTGGGAACGTTGTTACCGCCGTTCCTTGCCGGCACCCTCGGCTCGACCCTTTCCAACCTCGCCGGCGCGTTCGTGGTCAGCGGCGTGTTCCTCGGCGGCGGCGCGATGCTGGTCACCGGCCTGGCGGGCTTTCGCAAGGAGCGTGAACTGGCCGACGATCAGACAGCCGCGACATTCAATCCGCGCCTCGGCCTCCCGATCGTACTCCTCGCCGGCGCCCTCTCCGCCGTATTCAGTTTTTCCCTCGCAGCGGGCCAGCCGATCGCCGACGTTGCCGCCGCCCATGGCGCCGGATACTTCCAGGGCAACGTCATCTACCTGTTCTCCAACACCGGCGCTTTCACGACGACGCTCATCTACAGTCTGTTTTTGATCCTGCGCGATCGCTCGGCCGGCGAATTCGTCCGGCCCGATGGCATCGCCAGCCTTCCGCGCAACTACGCGCTGGCCGCCCTCACCGGCCTGCTCTGGTACCTCCAGTTCTTCTTCTACGGACTCGGCCACGTGCGGATGGGTGACCTCAAATTCTCGAGCTGGGCGATCCACATGATCATCCTGATCCTGCTGAGTTCCGGCTTTGGCGTCGCGATCGGCGAATGGAAGGCGTGCCGGCCCTCAACGAAGGTCCTCGTCACCACTGCGATCGCGCTCCTCCTCGGCGCCGTCGGTCTCATCAGCCGGGGCAACTACCTCGCCGCCCTGCCCGCCGCCACGCACTGAACCATGCATCTCGTCGACACCCACCAACACCTCTGGGACCTCGATCGCTTCCCGTATTCGTGGTGCGCGGGGATCCCGGTGCTCAACCACAGCTTCCGGCTCGACGACTACCTTGCCGCCGCCGCCGGCCTGAACATCGCCAAGACGATCTTCATGGAGTGCGACGTCGATGATCCGCACCAACTGACCGAGGCCGAAGTCGCGCAACGCCTCGCCGACGAGCATCGTCTCATCGCCGGCATCGTCGCAAGCGGACGGCCCGAGCACGACGGCTTTGCGGATCACCTCAGCGCGTTGTCGCGACTGGGCAAGGTACGCGGCGTGCGCCGCGTCCTGCACACGCAGCGCGACGATCTCGCCCTCGAACCGCGCGTCGCCGAAAACCTGCGCCTGCTCCCGGAGTTCGGTTTCACGTTCGACCTTTGCGTATTGCCGCGTCAATTACCGGCCACGATCACGCTCGTCGAGCGCTGCCCCAAGGTGACGTTCATCCTCGATCACTGCGGCGTACCCGACGTGAAGGGCCGCACCTTCGAACCGTGGCGCACGCACATCACCCAGCTCGCCGCATTTCCCAACGTCGCCTGCAAAGTGAGCGGCTTGGTCGCCTACGCCGACGCCGCGACGTGGACCGTCGATGACCTGCGTCCGTGGTTTGAGCATGTGGTGTTCGTCTTCGGCTGGGACCGCCTCGTTTGGGGCGGCGACTGGCCGGTGTGCACGCTCTCCGCGCCGCTCGCCCGCTGGGTGGAGGCGACGCACGCTCTGACCGCCAACGCCACCGAGGAGCAGCGCGCCCAGCTTTACCATCGCAACGCCGAACGCCTTTACCGTGTTTAGGCTCGACTCCAAAACCGCCCTCGTCACCGGCGCCGGCTCCGGAATCGGCCAGGCCATCGCGCAGACGCTCGCCCGCGCGGGCGCGCGCGTGGTCGTCGTCGATCGCGACGCTCCCTCCGGCGAAGCGACCGTCGCCGCGATCCGCGAAACGGGCGGCGCGGCCGATTTCGCTACACTCGATGTCTCCAGTGAAGTCGACGCCCTCGCGCTCGCAGCCCGCCTGGGCATGGTCGATGTCCTCGTGAACAACGCCGGCATCGGCCACGTGGGCAACCTGCTCGGCACCGCCGCGGCCGATCTGGACCGGCTGCACGCCGTCAACGTCCGCGGCCCGTTCAACCTCTGCAAGGCCTTCGTCCCCGCCATGCTCGAGCGCGGCTCCGGCAGCGTCGTCAACATCGCCTCGATCGGCGGTGTCGTCGCGGTGCGCGACCGCCTCGCCTACACGGTCACAAAACACGCCGTGGTCGGGCTCACCCGCGCCCTCGCCCTCGACCATTCGCACACCGGAGTTCGTTTCAACGCGATCTGCCCGGGCCGCGTCGAGACGCCGTTCGTCAAATCGCGCATCGCGGAATACCCCGACCCGGCCAGGGCCTATCGCGAAATGTCCGCCACCCAGCTCAACGGCCGCATGGCGCGCCCCGACGAGATCGCGGCCGCCGCGCTCTACCTCGCAAGCGACGAAGCCGCCATGGTCACCGGCAGTTGTCTCATGATCGACGGCGGCTGGAGCGCCGGCAAGTAACCACTCTCCTTCCTCTCTCATGAAGCTCATCCGCTACCGCGATTCCCACGGCCAGATTCATCACGGCGCCGAGCAGGCCGACGGCACCGCCCTCCGCATCGAGGGCGACATCTACAACGGCCACCGTGTCACCGCCGAGAAGGCTGACATCACCAAGCTGCTCGCTCCCGTAGTGCCTTCCCAGATACTCTGCATCGGGTTGAACTACCGCCGTCACGCCGAGGAAACCAACGCGAAGTTTCCCGAGCGCCCGATCCTCTTCGTCAAGGGCATCAACACGCTCCAGAATCCCGGCGACCCGATCGAGATTCCGACCGCGCTCGCCAGCACCGAAGTCGACTACGAGTGCGAGCTCGCGGTCGTCATCGGCAAACCTTGCAAGAACGTGCCGCGCGCCCGTGCGCTCGATTACGTGCTCGGCTACACGTGCGCAAACGACGTTTCCGCGCGCGACCATCAGATCAGGCTCGGCGGCGGCCAATGGTGCCGCGGCAAGTTCTTCGACACCTTCGCCCCCCTCGGCCCGCGCCTCGTCACCACCGACGAGATTCCCAATCCCAACGCCCTGAAGATCGCCACAGTGCTCAACGGCGAGCGCGTCCAGGACTGGACGACCGGCGACATGATCTTCGACGTGCCCGCGCTGATCGAATACCTCAGCGGCAGCACCACGCTCCTGCCCGGCACCGTGATCCTCACGGGCACGCCCCACGGCGTGGGCATGGCCGCCAAACCGCAGCCGCGTTGGCTCCGCCCCGGCGACTCCGTCAGCATCGAAATCGAGTCCATCGGCACGCTCACGAATCCCGTGGCGCTGGAGAGTGCGGATTGAGCGGTGCGCACCAGCGCTCCTCCAATCCCGCGCTTCACTCCTTGTTACGGCCATGACTCGCCTCCGTTCCACCCTCGCTTGCCTCCTCTTCGCCCTTGCCGCCTCCGTCGCGTACACCGAGTCACGCCCGGAGACGCGCTATGTGTGGCTCGACGCACCGGCGCAGTATTTCTTCGAGGCCTCACCGCTTGGCAACGGGCGCCTTGGCGCGACGGTCTTCGGCGGCGTGCAGGAAGAGCGCGTCGTCCTCAACGAGCACGGCATGTGGTCCGGTTCGCCGCAGGAGGCTGATCGGCCGGACGCGCACCAGGCGCTCCCGGAGATACGGCGCTTGCTGCTCGAGGGCAGAAACCATGAGGCCGAAGCGCTCGTGAATGCCAACTTCACCTGTGCCGGCGAGGGATCGGGCCGCGGCGCCGGCGCCAACGTGCCTTACGGTTGCTATCAGACGCTCGGCGACCTGCTGCTCACGTTCACTGATCCCGCAGCCGCGCATCCAATAACCAACTACCGACGCGAACTCGACCTCAAGGAGGCCGTGGTCCGCGTCACCTACGAGCAGGACGGTGTGCGCCACACGCGTGAAGCCTTTGTTAGCAAGCCGGCAGAGGCGATCGTCATCCGCTTCACGGCGAGCCACCCGGGCCGGCTGTCGTTCGGCGCCCGCTTCGCGCGTCCCGAGCGGGCCGCCGTGGAAACGGTCGGCTCCGATGGTCTGCGGATGCACGGACAACTCAACGACGGCCACAACGGTACGAACGGCGTCCGCTACGCCGCGCGGCTCCAGGTCGTCGCCAGCGGCGGTTCGGTCGAGACACGCGACAATGCCGTGCGCGTCCGCCAAGCCGACGAGGTGCGGCTCTTCGTCACCGCCGCCACTGACATCAAGACGTTCGCCGGACGTCCGGTCTCCGACGCCCGCGCCGCTGCCGACGCCGATCTCGCCCGCGCCATGCCTCAGGACTACGCCACGCTGCGGCGCGAGCACGCGGCCGACTACCGGAGGTTCTACGACCGTGTGAGCCTCACGCTCGGGCCGCCCGACGCCGATGCTGCCGCGAAAACGGCTCCGGCCCGGCTCAAGGCATTCCACGACGGCAAACCCGACCCGTCGCTCGCCGCGTTGTATTTCAACTTCGGTCGCTATCTCCTCATCTCTTCGTCGCGGCCGGGCGGCTTGCCGGCGAACCTGCAGGGCATCTGGGCCGACAAGATCCAGACGGCCTGGAACGGCGACTGGCACACGAACATCAATGTGCAGATGAATTACTGGCCCGCCGAGACCACCAATCTCTCCGAACTGCACGAACCGCTTTTTACCTTCATCGGCTCCCTGGCGAAGCCGGGCACGAAAACCGCCCGCGCCTACTACAACGCCCGCGGCTGGGTCGCGTTTCTCCTCGGCAATCCATGGGGATTCACCTCGCCGGGCGAATCGGCGAGTTGGGGCTCCACCGTGTCGTGTTCCGCGTGGCTGTGCCAGCACCTGTGGGATCACTACCTTTTCACCGGCGACCGCGAGTTCCTCGCGCGGGTTTACCCGCTGCTGAAAGGCTCGGCGCTGTTCTATCTCGACATGCTAATCGAGGATCCAAAATCCGGATACTTCGTCACGGCGCCCTCGAATTCACCGGAGAACGCCTTCCTCCTGCCCGATGGAAAACCGGCACACGTCTGTCTCGGCCCAACGGCCGACATGCAACTGCTGCGCTACCTGTTCGGCGCCTGTATCGCCGCGGCGGAAACGCTCGACCTCGATGCGGAGCTCCGCGCCGAGCTGGCCGCCGGGCGATCCCGGCTCGCCCCGACCCGCCTCGGCTCCGACGGTCGCGTGATGGAGTGGCTCGAGGAGTATCCCGAGGCCGATCCCCAGCACCGCCACATCGCGCACCTTTGGGGACTGTATCCGGGCAACGAGATCACTCCGCGCGGCACGCCCGAACTCGCCGCCGGTGCGCGCAAGACGCTCGACGTGCGCGGCGACGGCAGCACCGGCTGGAGCCTCGCCTTCAAAATGGGCATGTGGGCCCGGCTCGGCGATGGCGACCGGGCGCACAAGCTCTTCCGCAACGCCTTGAAACCGGCCGACGCCGAAACGACCAAGCAGCGCTGGAGCGGCGGCACCTACGCCAATCTTTTCGATTCGCACCCGCCGTTCCAGATCGACGGCAACTTCGGCGGCACGGCGGCGATCGCCGAGATGCTTCTGCAAAGTTCATCCGACGAGATCTTGTTCCTCCCTGCGCTGCCTTCCGCCTGGCCGGAGGGCGAAGTCCGTGGGCTCCGGGCGCGCGGGGGTTACGAGGTCGATCTCGCGTGGCATGAGGGCCGCCTCACGTCCGCGACCGTGCGCAGCACCGGCGGCGCGACGACCATGCTGCGCTATGGCGCGAAAGCAACGCCCGTGACATTCTCCGCTCGCTCACCGCGACCGTTCGTGTTTACCCCGTGAGTCGCATGAAACGCTACGGCTCCGTCATCGGCGTGCGCGCCGAGAAACTCGATGAATACCGGCGGTTGCACGCCGCGGTCTGGCCCGGCGTGCTCGACCGGATCAAGCGCTGCCACATCCAGAACTACTCGATCTTCCTCCGGAAGATGCCGGACGGAAGGTATTATCTTTTCAGCTACTTCGAATATACGGGCAAGGACTTCGCCGCCGACATGGCGGAAATGGCCGCTGACCCGACGACGCAGGAGTGGTGGAAACTTTGCATCCCGTGTCAGGAGCCGCTGGCTGACCGCCCCGAGGGCGAATGGTGGGCCAGCGCCGACGAAGTGTTTCACTGCGACTGAATTTCCCGGGAGAGCCTCGAAACGACTGTTTCTCGGGAGCGCGCGCCGCTGGCCCGCACCTCTGACGGATCGTAGCCGCGGCTACAGAAAAACTGCGGGCGAGCCGCCCGCGTGCCCAGGGCAGGCGGCTTCAGCGCGTCAGTCCAGCACGACGCGCACCGGGAACAGCACGCGCACCGGGCCGAGCAACCCGGACGCCACCAGCGGCTCGTCCTGGTCGTAGAACTTCCACGTCGCGAAGGTCACGCGTCCGCCCGGCGGCTTCGGCTGGCCTTTCAGATACCATGGCGGCAGGCGCACGATGCCATGCACGTCACCGCCCAGCTCCGCCGGCAGCCCAAACTCATTTTCGGCCGGGAGCTGCTCGTCGCCAATCAACCGATTCGTCCAGAGATTCGTCACCGCCACCTCGAGCTGGTTGGCGCCCGGCCGCACGAGATCGGTGACGTCCAGCCGATACGGCTCTTTCCACACGAGGCCGGCGGCGCGGCCGTTGACGCGCACCTCCGCGGCGACCTCGATGCGGCCGAGATCGAGCATGACGCGGCGTGCATCCCCGATTGCCGCGGCCGGCACGACAAACTCGCGGGCATACGTGGCGGCGCCGGAAAAGTATTTCACGCCGGCCTCGGTGTGAAGGTGCAGCGATTGCAGTTCCGGCAGCTCGATGCTCGCAGGAGCCCCGCGCCCGGCCTGAAACGCGACCGTCCACGGGCCGTCGAGCGTGACCGGCGACGGCACGGCAACCCGCCGGCCGGCGCCGTCGTCGAGTGCGTATTCACCCGACTGCCACACCAGTGCTTCGATGCCGCCCGCGGATTGCCGGGACAGCTCCGTCACAACTGGCAACGCCGGCGGCGGAATGCCTTTTGCCGCGAGCGCAGCCAGTTCGGCGTCGGCCAGGGCACGCTCGACCACCTCCGCGGGCGCGAAGTTGCCCTCGAAGTTATATACCTGTCCTCGCGACGGCGGCGGCGGTTGCCCCGCCGCGCGCGTGAGCGCCTCGACGCCCGGAAAATGCAGCAGATACTCGGCCGGCGGCGGTGGAGAGTCGACGCCGGGATGAACGATCTTTCCCGACGCCAGGCCTTCGCGCACGAAGGCGCCGTTCACGTACAACCGGGGCCGGCCTTCCCGATACACCACCGCCACATGCGTCCAGCCCGACACCGGCTGCTTCGAGACCAGCACCGCGGACGAGGTCTCCATGCTCCGCTCCACGACGAAGAGCCCGTTGCGTCCCACGGCGAGCCCCGCCGTCGCGTGTCCCGCGCCAAACCGCGCGTCGCCCGGATCGGCGGGAATCGCGTAAAACTTGCCGACTTCGTCAATGCGCCCCGTGGTCGACTCCGCCGGCATGACGCGAAGGTCGGTGTCCGGCTTCACCCAAATCGCCATCGTGAAATCATGCGCCACCAAGGTGGACGGCGATCGCCGGGCGGCGTCGCTGAAATTCCAGCCCGAGCCCTGCGCCGCCGTGAGCACCGGCCGGCCATCCTTCCGCAACATCGTCGCGGGCCTGCCGCTCGCCGGACGCCGGAAGAGCACGAACACCGACTCGGCGGGCTGCAACTGCAGCGGCACCAGCGCGCGGTCACCGTCTGTTGAATACAAGGAGGCGTCGCGTCGATCACCCGACTCGGGCCACCAGATCTCCGGCTCTCGACCGGCCATGCCTCGAAACGACGCCACCAGCGTCTCCGGCCGACGCTGGCGGTTGGCCACGAAAAACACATCGCCGTCGGCGAGCTTGCGGTGCTGCCAGGCGACGGCGGTGTCGGGCCGCTCGCCGTGGAACTGGAAATCCGGCCGAAGCTCCAAGTCGCGAAGCGCCTCGGTGATCGTGCGCCCGGTGAGGATTCGCCCCTCGCCCTTCCGTGACTTGCTCCAGAGTTCCTCTGCAATGCCGAGCATCTCCCGCTCGCTCTCCGGGAAGCCCATCAGCGTCGGCGACAACTCGGGCTTCGGTCCGAGCACGGTCGCTCCCTGCGACACCAGTTCACGAAGCCGCGCCGCCAGTTGCGGCGTCATCGCCTTCATGTCCGGCGGCAGCACGAGCAGCCGGTAACGCCCGCCTTCCGGCAGCACGAACTCACCGTCGCGCACCCGCAGCCGGTGAAGCAGCACGTCGGCGTTGATGAGATCGTAGGTATGGCCGGCGGCCAGGACGGGAATCGCCCATTGCGACGCATCCGGCGAACGCTCGCCGGTGAAATAGAGAACGTCGGCGACGTAGGTTCCCTGACGCAGCAGGTGCTGGGTTCGCTGCAAATACGAGAGCCAGCCGCGGCTCTGCTCGAACCAGGTGTTGGTCCGGTCAAAATGAAAGCCCCACGGCCCCATCGTCATACCCGGCACGGCGTCGGCGTGCGGCTGGTGCGCATACCGATGAAAGACGAGCTCGTTGAGCCCGAAAGCGAACATCTCGTCGCCGAGAATTTTCAGCGAATAAGGATACTCGAGCCAGCGGGAGGTCTGTGCCTCGCCGGTGAACGCCTCCGCAGCGACGACGGGCTTGCCGTAAATGTGCGCGGCCGAGGTGACCATCTTCACCGTGCGATTCGGCGTCCAGGGCGTCCGCGTCCAGAACTCCGTCGTCGGCACATCGGGCACGCCGCTCACGCGGAGTTCGTCGAAATTCCCCGGGCCGTAGCCTTCAACGTAGAACGCCATTCCGTGCTCGCGCGCGAGCGCCCCCATCCGGCCGTAGTAGTTCTCCGTCATCAGGTCGGCCTGCACCCGCCGGAAGTCGAAGAGAAAGCGCTCCGAGACGCCGGCATCGCCGACGATGCGGCCGACCAGAGCCGGCGCATACGCGCGCAGGTCGTAACCGGCGCGCTGGCGAAACTCGCCGGGAAACGCCGCCGTCCAGTTCTGCATCCCCGCCTCGTAGCTGTCGATCGTCAGCGTCGCCGGTCCTTTCACACCGGCCGCGGAGGCGTCCGCCTGGACCCGTGCGACGACGTGGTTGAAGTGAAACTCGACCGCAGCAGCGCTGAACTTGTCGCACTCCAGGCCGCGACCGGCGGCGGAGGCGGCGACATTCTCCTTGCCGGTTGGCGTGTGCCCGAGGCGCAGGATCGTCCATGCTCCGGCGGGGGCGTCCCACCCGAGGCGGCCATTGCGAACGTGCGACGACAGATCGATCACGCTCTTCGGATCGATCGCCGTGTCGGCGTGTAGTGCCTCTGGCATGACAAACGGTCCGGAAACCCGGTGATCGAAATTCGCCTTCACCGGCCAGTCGGCCAGGCGCGGCGATCGGTGAAACACGATTTCGGCCACCTCGCCCGCGCTGGCCGGCACGAGGCGCGCGAAGCGCGCCCGCACGGCTGAAAAGGTCCGCACTGCCGGAGCGAGAATGCCATGCTGGCCGGGATTCCTGATCGTACAGACCGGCGCATAGGTTTTTCCGTCCGCCGACGCCTCGACCTCCAGCGCAGGAAAGCGGCCCGTCGGGCTCGGCTGCACGGCGAGCGCGTGCAATTCGACGGGCTTGGTGAACTCGATCAAAAGCGGGTCCTTTCCGTCAAATGCCACCCGCGTCGTCAGCAAGCCATCACTGAGATCCGTCTTCGGCACGTCGCGGCCGGCACCGAGGGTAATGCGCGCGATGTCGTCCTCGTAGCGGGTCTCCTCGCCTCGCAGCGCGGGAAACGCCACGACGAGCGCGTCGCGATAGAAGCCGAGGTTCGTTTGTGGCTGCGGGAGCTCGAGCTCGACCCGGCGTCCGCCCTGCACCGTCGTTTCCGTCCACGCGATCTGCTGCATCGCCTGCTCGGGCTTGATCCAGGGGCCGCCCGTGCTCGACCAGCCGGGCGCGTTGTGCATCCCCACCTCGATGCCGAGGCGGTTTCCCTCCCGGATCGCGTGGGTCATGAGCGATCGCCAATGCGGATTCAGGTATTCCGCCGGGCCCGCCGGCAGGTAGGTGCTGCCGTCGAAGATCATTACGCCGCCGATGCCGACGCGCTGCATCGCCTCGAGATCGCGCGTGATCCCGTCGCGCGTCACGTTGCCGTTCATCCAATGCCAGAAGGTGCGCGGCCGGGCCGAGTCGGGCGGCCGGGCGAAGGACTCCGCCAGCGGATCGGGCGCGGCGAGAGCGGCGTTCGCGAGGCCGAAAAGGCCGAGGGCGGAAATGAAGCGAACGAGATGGAACGCCCCGCGGGACGAACGGATGGGATGCATGAGATCAGCGTATGATTTCGACGAGGTAGTGGTTGGTTGCTGGGTTTCCGAGCGGGATCTCCCAGCCATCTTCGAGCCGGCGGCCGGCAATCGGTTCTCCGAGGGGTTTCGCCGTACCGTCGAGCGGCGTGAGCTTGAGCGCCACGGCGCCGTCGAGTTCGCGCAACACCAGCCAGCCGGTCACCGGCTCGATGAGCGTCGGGCCGTGTCCCCACTTCTCCCACAACGTGTGCCGGTCGTTCCAAGTGGAACCGGTGTTCTGCCAGCGCGAGCACGCGGTGAGCAGCATCCGGTCGGCGCGCTGGATCGGTTCGTCGGAAAGCGAGGACAGCGTGATGGCCGCGAAGTCATTCCGGATCTCCGCCGCGAGGTGCCGCGTGGTCTTGTCGGCGTGATTTCTCACAAAGCCGATGAGTCCCTGCGACCGCGGCGCATCGATCATCACGAGTCCGCGCTTGCCCGGCTCGACATGCCAGGCGAGTTCGCCCGTATCGGCGAAATAAGGCGGCGGCGGGTCCGGCTCGAAGTTCCCAGTGGGTTCGCCTTCGAGGGTGCGGATGCGCGATCCGTGGCGCAGCGGCAGCGAGAGCGGAAAGCCCGGCGTGAAATACGGGCGCTCCGCCTCCGGCAGCCGCATCGCCTCGTTGACCTGCTCGCTCGTGTAACTGCGGGCGACGATCTCGCGGGCGGGTCGCACATCGGCACGCGCGAACAACAGCGCCCCGGCGCTCATCTGCGGAATCTTCACCGGGTCGAGCGTGATATCGAACTCGTCCGCCACATAGGGCTGCCACTCCGGCCCGACCTTCGGCTCGAAGGTGTAGAAATAAACGCCGTCCCAGTCCTGAAACGCGGCGTAGGCCGCGAGAATCGGAATCATCTCCGCCGTGTAGTCGTTGGGATTGGGGTGATTGACTTCGCTGATCGTGAACGGCCGGTCGAGAAAGGGCGAACGGCTGAGCTTCACGACGGTCGAGCGCAGCGGTTCGTCGACCATCGGCGAGTTGCGCTTTCCCCAAATCGCGGGGTGCTGCCAGTAAACGTGTCCGTCGATGAAATCGAGCAGGCTGTTCGCGCGCATCATCGGCTGGTTCGGAATCCAGTAGGTGTGGTCCGCGTTGCCGATGACGAGCGACTTCACTCCGAGCTCGCCCTTGAGGTAGTCGCGCATGCCGAGGAAAAACCGCTTCTCCACGTCGACGAGAAACTCCGCCTCGGCGTGAAACTGCTCCTTCGGCGCGAGGCTGAAGTCGCCGCGGCGCAGGCGCGGGACCGGCTCGCCCGGCTTCACGCCCGAGAGCTGCCGGATGCGCGCGAGCTGCTCCGGCGTGCGGTGCCGCGCCAGCCAGTCCTGATACATCGCATCGAGCTGCTTCGCATAGCGCGGCGTGAAATCGAGCTGGTGGCGCGGTCCATCGGCCACCAGTTCGCCGCGGAGCCAGTTGCGCATCCAGAACTCGAGAATCGAGTTTTCGTTGACGATCTCGACCGTGGCGACGCCGGGCTCATGCCGGTATTCGGTCTTCGTATACGGATTGTAGTGCGTGAGCAGCTGCCGGGCGTAGAGTTTCTGCAGCTCGATCATCCGTTCGCTGATATAGGTGAAACCCTTCGTGAGCGTGATCACGTCCGAATCGGGGACGCCGTCGCCTTCCTTGTAGCGCAGGCCGACGTTGAGATTGAGGTTCGAGTAGATGCCTCGCTGTTTGAGCTCGAAAACAAAACGGTCCAGCCGGTCGAGCGCCTCGGGGTCGAGTGCCTGCGTGTCGTTGCGGCGGTGGTCGACCAGGCCGGCGGGGCGCAGCTTGAAACGCTGGCCCGCGGCTTCCGCCGCCTCGCGTTGCGCCGCCTCGGCCGCGGCGTCGTCCGGATTGCGCGTGGGCAGGTCGAGGAAGTGGAAGCGCACGCAATTGACGCCGATGCGCGCGAGCGCGGCCGCCCATGCGGCGGCCTGGTCCTTCGGCGGTAGCAGCGTCGAACCGCGCGTCCAGCCGGTCAGGTTGACGCCCCAGATGCGGAAACGTTCGCCGGTGGGTTTCACGAGGTGCCCGTCCCTGACGGTGATGAAGCCGTCCGTGCCGGCCGGTTCCTTGCCGAGCAGGAACGCCACGTCGGCTGGCGAATCCTGTCGCGCGAGGTGGTCGATCACGAACGGCCGGAGCGGGATGCCGCCATCGACGTCTGCGCGCAGGCCAGCGATGCCGCCAAGCCCGCATGCCGCCGCGCAGAGGATCAGAATGGCAGACCGGCGGAGCGTCTTCATTCGAGGGTCAGTTTGAAGGAGATCACGTTGGCGCCCGGCATCCGCGCGGGCTTTTCGATCACGAGCGCGTCGGCGCCCTGCCGCCAGACGACCGTCTCGTCCGATCCGACGAGGGAAACGGTCTCGATCTTCGAGGCGTGCTCCGACGCGCTCCCGAGTGATTTCACGACGACCGGCATCTCTGGTATGGCCAGCACGAATACGTAGAGCTTTCCGTCCTTCGTGGTGAAGCGAATGTCTTCCGGCGTGAACGGGATCACACCGTCGGCCGCACGGCCGCGCGGAACCTGCGTCGGGCCCTCGCCGAAGGTCTTCCACGGACGCGAACCAAAGATCCCCTCGCCGTTCACCTTGGTCCAGGCCGCGAACTCTTTCAGGAAGGCGACCTCCCGCTCGTCGATGGTGCCGTCCCCGCGCTGCGGGATGCTGAGGAGGAACGTGCCGTTCTTGCTCACGACATCGACGAACATTCGCACCACCTGTCCCACGGTCTTGTACTCGACGTCTTTCTTGTAGTGCCACTGGCCGATGCACGTGCCCGTCTCGAAGGGCAAGGTCTGGATGCCACCGAGCGGGGCGCTGCGTTCGTAATCCTGCACGACCGCGGGCCGGCGTTCGGCGCTCAGGCCCTTGGCCGTGAGAACCGCTTCGAGTCTGCCGCGATTCCAGGCGAGGCTCGCGTTGTAGTAATGCGCGGCGATGTCGAGCCCGGCCTGGCCCAGCGGGAGTTCCGTGTTGTCGAGGTAGAGAAAATCGGGGCGGTATTTGTCCACGAGATCCTGCAGGCGGAAGAACCACTTGTTGACGAACTCCGGATCGTTCGGCGGCGGCTCCTCCGTCCAGGGCAGGTTGTTCGCATCGTGCCAAGCGCGCGCGGCCTTGATCGTCGTGATGCCGTCCGGAATGACGAGGCTCGGCTTGCCATACAGATCCTGGGGATCGAGGCCTTCCCACCACTTGCCTTTTCCGTCCTCCTTCTTGAGCCGGAAAGCGTCGTACCGCACGCCGGCTTTCGGCCCCTCCGCGTCGTAACCGTAGGCCGTCTGGAACCAGTGCCACGCGTGCGAGGAGTGGTTCGACACGCCGAAGCGCAACCCGCGCGCGCGAGCCGCCTTCGCCCACGTGCCGATGATGTCGCGCCGCGGACCCACGCGCATCGAGTTCCAGTCGTGATAGCGCGAGTCGTAGGCGTCGAAGTTGTCCTCGTGATTGGCCATCGCGACGAAGTATTTCGCGCCCGTTTCGACGAAGAGCTCCATGAGCTGGTCGGGATCCCAGCGCTCGGCCTTCCAGAGATTGTAGATCTCCATGAAACCGATATCCGAGGGATGGCCATAGGCCGCGAGATGCGCGTCATATTGCCGGTGGCCCTGCATGTACAGGTTGCGCGCATACCAGTCGCCTTCACCCGGCACGCACTGCGCGCCCCAATGCGCCCAGATCCCGAGCTTCGCGTCGCGAAACCAATCGGGGCATCTGTAGTTGTCCGCCAACGACGCCCAGGTCGCCTCGAAGGGACCGGGCGCGATGGCGCGCTGCGCGGGGAGAGGTTCCGCCGCTCGCAGCGGCGAACCGGGGACGGACCACGCCGTCACGCACGCGAAGAACGCCAAACGTTTCCAGGGGGTAAGCATGGGAAAACGCCGGAACGGGGATCTCCGGCAAACAAAGGGCAGGATGGACGGGAACCGGATCCTATCCTAACGCGTTTTCCGACAAAGTCTGCCGGGATTCACCCTGAACCCGCCGGGATCCTAAGACGCACTTGGGCAAACGAGTCCACCGCTGGCCGGCGGTGGCGCGGTGCTGCAGCCCGCGTTTGGGAGCCCAACGAGCGCAGGCTGAAGCACTGCGCTACGGAAGGCGGTCGACATTTCGGGTGGCCGGGACCCGCCTCAGCGTCCGTCCCCGGCCTCGTCCCGCGCGATCTGCTCCTCGCAGGCACGAAGCCGCTTCGCAAGCAGCTCCTGCTCGGATTTCTGGCCGGTCAGCTGGAGGGCTTTTCTCAGGTGGGTCGCAGCGCTTCGCGGATTGTTCAACTGGCTCTCAAACTCGCCGAGTACCGCGTGCAGCAGATAATACGAGTCGAATTGCTCCCGGTTGCGAATCGACGCGACCGCCTCGATCGCCGCTTCCGGTCCGTGCACCTGCGCGATGGCGACCGCGCGGTTCAACGCGATGACGGGCGAATCGTCGAGTTCGACCAGGCGGTCGTAGAGCGACAGGATTTGCGACCAGTCGGTCGAGGCAAAATCGGCGGCGGCGCAATGGCACGCCGCGATGCCGGCCTGCAGATGGTAGGCGGTCAATTCCTCGCCGGCGGCCGACTCGGCGAGGTGCCGCATGCCGCGCATGATCATCGCCCGATCCCACTGGCTGCGATCCTGCTCCTCGAGGCGCAGGATGTTTCCCTTTCCGTCGACGCGGGCCCGCAGCCGCGCGCCGTTGAGCAGCATGAGTGCAAGCAGCGCATGGGTGCGTGGTTCGTTGCCCCGCGGATGTCCGGCGAGCAACAGCGCCAGGCGGATCGCCTCCGCGCAGAGCTCCTCCCGCACCAGTCGGTCGCCGCTCGTCGCCTTGTAGCCTTCGTTGAAGAGGAGATACAAGGTCTGCCGCACGCCATCCAGGCGCGGCGAAAGCTCTTCGCCGGCGGGAATCTCGAAGGGGATGTGCGCGTCGCGGATGCGCTGCCGCGCCCGCGTCAGGCGCTTGTTGATCGCGACCTCGGTCGAGAGGAACGCCCGCGCGATCTCGGCGGGAGTAAACCCGCACAGGGTCTTCAGCGCCAGCGCGGCCTGGTCGTCCGGCGGGATCTGCGGGTGACAGCAGGCGAACATCAACCGCAGGCGATCGTCCTGGATGTCGTTGTCGCTCGCCGCCGCGTCGGGCGCCGAGGTGTCCATCGCCCATTGCTCAACCGACACGATGATGTGCGGCTGCTTGTCGCGAAAGCGTTTTTCCCGTCGGATCACGTCGAGGGCGAGGTGTTTTGCCGTCTGGGTGAGCCAGCCGGCAGGGTTTTCGGGAATGCCTTGGTAGGGCCAGGTCCGCAGCGCCCGCGCCAGCGCCTCCTGCACAACGTCCTCGGCAAGCGCCAGGCGTTCGATGCCAAAGAGGCGGGTGAGCACCGATACCAGTTTTCCTGCCTCATGGCGAAAAAGGCTGTCCGCGAGCCGGGAAACCTCTGTCGATCGCGGCGCGGGCGTCGGTTCGGGCAAGCGGGCGGCGTCGGACATCAGGCCTGGCAGGTATGCGGGAAGTGGCGGCAGGGCGGGCCGCGTCAGGACGAGATCGCCGGTTCGCCCGGTGTAGCCACTTGGGCACTACGCTTTTCCTCGATGCGGTCCTCGATGATGCACCGCCCGGCCACCGGCCGCACTTCGACGCTCAACCCGTAAGGGATCGCCGGGCAGCGCTGGGCAATCGCCAGCGCCTCTTCGAACGAGGTGTCCTGCAGCAAAAAATAGCCGCCGATCGTCTCCTTCGACTCGGCGAACGGGCCGTCGGCGACCGTCGTCTTCCCCTTCTTGCTGACGATCACCTTGCCTTCCGCGCGCAGCGGATTGGCCGACTTGATCTTCCCCTGCTCTTTCAGGCCTTCGAACCACTGGTTCCAGCGGTCCATGATCGACTGCATCTCGTCCAGCGAGAGCCCGCCGTCCCACTCGGTGCCGCGGAAGAGGAGGAGATATTCAGGGGTGGGTGTCTGCGTGTGCATGGTATTCCTGGTTTGAGGGAGCGGAGAGCGGCGAGGCCGTCCGCAGGTTGAGTTTCAATGATTCAACGAACGAACCGGCGGGTTCAGGACAGACGGTGGTGGTGTTGGTGCGCGGGATACGGCGGGCGTTTCACGTCGCGGTGGTGTCAGGGAAGAACGTGCGTCGTCGCGGCCCCAGATCAAGCCCGCGCTGAAGCTTCCATCTCCTCGAACCGGCCGAACCGGTTCACGCTCATGCCGTCACCCCAGGGACATGCGCGGGGCACGGTGGCGCGAAAACGAAAAGGGCCGGTCGGTGACCGGCCCCGCAAACAAACCCGTCCGGCCTTCGCCGCCGGCACCCGCTGCGGCGTCAGCCCGCCGCGCTCTCGACGCGGCGGACGACGCGCCGGGCTTTCGGCGCCACGACCGGCTTCACCGCCTCCTCGGGCGCCGCCAGCAGATAACACCCGCAGCTTTCGCAGAGATGAATGCCCTCGGAACTCGCGAGCGCCGCGATCATGCCGCGCGGCACCCGGATGTGGCAGCCGCCGCACACCCCGTTGCGGACGACGGCGACGCCCTTGCGGCCCTGCGCAAACAGGCGCATCGCATGAGCGAGGATCGGCTCGGGCACCGCATCGCGCAGCTGCTGCATGGCAGCCTGCTTTTCCGGCGTCGCCGGACCGGACTGCATCATCACCGGTTGGAAGGAGAGCAAGGTCTTGAGATATGGATTCATGTTGGTTGCGCGGAGGAAAAGCGCCCGGCCGCGCGGCCGGTTGCCCCCCTCCTTGCAGCCGATGTGCCGCGCCGCGGGGCGGCCACCCAAGCGTCTGCCGGACAGCCGATTGAATTCGCTGACCGCGTTCGTGCCGCCGGTTTGCGGCGCGTCGCCGGCGCAGTTGCGTGCAGGAGTTGCACCGTCCCGCGCTGGCACGTGCAAAACTTGGACTGGAGCGCGGCAGAGCATTACGCGGCGACTGCCTGAAGGAGCGCCGAGCTTCAGTCCGCGCTCCGGCGCGCAACAAGCGCAGGCTGAACCTCCCGCGCAACTCCCGCTCAACTCTCGAGCAGGCCGTAGTGCTTCAGTTTATACTGCAGTCCGCGCCGGCTGATGCCGAGGAGCGCGGCGGCTTTTTCGCGGTTCGCGGTCACGTGCCGCAGGGTCTGAAGAATCAATTGCTTCTCGGCCTCGGCGAGCGTCATGCCCGGGCGAATCGCGCAGAGCGGCGCCGGCGCCGCGGGTTCGCGCAACGCCGCCGGCAGATGCTCCGGCTCGATCGTCGACTGCGGGCAGGTGACGACGAGCCGTTCGAGCACGTTGCGCAACTGTCGCACGTTGCCCGGCCAGGGGAAACGCTCGCAAAGCGCCAGCGCCGCCGGGGAAAGGTGCTTGCGCCGGGCCTTATGCTTCGCCGCGAAATAGAGCAGAAACGTTTCCGCCAGCACCGGGATGTCCTCGGGGCGTTCCCGCAAGGGCGGCGTCGTGATCGGAATCACATGCAGGCGGTAGTAGAGGTCTTCGCGGAATTTTCCCGCCGCGACCGCGTCCAGGAGCTTCTTGTTCGTGGCGGCGATCACCCGCACGTCGACCCGGACCAGCTCCGTGCCGCCGACCATCCGGAACGCCCCGTCCTCGAGCACGCGCAACAAATCGCCCTGCCCCTTCGGCGGCAGGTCGCCGATCTCGTCCAGAAAGAGCGTGCCGCCATCGGCGAGCAGGAACCGCCCGGGCTTGTCGGCGCGGGCGTCGGTGAAGGCGCCCTTCACGTGGCCGAACAGCTCCGCCTCGACCAGTTGCTCGGGCAACGCCGCGCAGTTGACGAAGATGAACGGTTTGTCCGCGCGCGGGCTGCGGCGGTGAATGTGGCGGGCGACCAGCTCCTTGCCCGTGCCGCTTTCGCCTTCGATGAGCACCGTCACGTCGCTGCGCGCGATCTCTTCGGCCAGGCGGACCACGCTGCGGATGCATTCACTTCCGCCCAGGAGCAAGCTGGGTTCGGCCGACGCCGGCTGGGCGCCGCGGGTCGAACGCACAGCGTTGCGAGTCTTCGAGCGCGACACGGAAACGGGCAAATTTTGCACGCCCCGACCTTAATGCGCCCCGCCGGCCGTCCGCCAGTCCGCGTCGGCCTTCGGCGCCCGGGCATCGCACGGTATTCGCGCGCCGACTGCGCGGCATTAATCCCGGACGGCGACGCACGCTTCGGAGTTTTCACCGCCGGCCGGGCGGGCTAGCAACAGACGCCATGGGTACCACCACACCTCCCACGGACATCGTTGTTCCCCGTCTCGAAACCGACCGGCTGGTCCTCCGCGGGCATCGCCCGGCCGACCTCGACGCCTGCGCCGCGCTGTGGAGCCACCCGGAGGTCGTGCGCTACATCGGCGGGCAACCGCTCGCCCGCGAGGACGTCTGGACCCGGCTGCTGCGCTACGTCGGACACTGGACATGGCTCGGCTACGGCTACTGGGCGATCGAGGAAAAGCGCACCGGCAGCTTCGTCGGCGAGGTCGGGCTCGCCGACTTCAAACGGCAGATCGAGCCGCCGCTCACCGGGATGCCGGAGATGGGCTGGGTGCTTTCCCCGCACGCTCAAGGCCGCGGCTACGCGACCGAGGCCGTTCGCGCCGTCCTCGCCTGGCACGACCAGCACCCCCGGGCCAAGCGCACCGCGTGCATCATCCACCCCGACAACCAGCCGTCGCGGCGCGTGGCCGAGAAATGCGGGTATCGGATCTTTCGCTACACGACCTACAAGAGCGTGCCGACGCTCATCCTGACGCGGGGTTGAGCGACAACAATTCAGTTGAGAACTGAGAGTTGAGCGTTGAGAGCCTGACAGCGGGCGCCTTGCGCCAGGAAGCGTGGGCAAACGTTCGCACCGCTTACGTAGCCCCACGTATTCCGTCGGACCCTCAAGGAGACTATAAATCACCGCGTCATAAGTGAACGACGCGTTCAACACCCCCCGCCCTACGGGCACCCCTCTCAAGAGGGGACCACAAACTTTCGCCTGTTCGCACCGCTCCGTCCGCCGGCAGACCTTCCGCCTTCATGAGCCTCAAGATCATTCCCAACCCGGCCGCCAACGCCTTCGCGCTTCCCGACGGCGATCTCGAGTTGCTGGTGCCGGCCTGGAGCGGGCTGCTGCTCGACCCCGCCGCCCCGTTCGAGCGGGCCACGCACGACCAGCCCGTGACGTTCGCGCTGCAGACGCCCGCCACCGCGCCGGCCACGTTCGAGGCTGCGGGCCGCGTGCAGCTCACCCTGGGCGGCACCTTCGCGGCGCAACTCCTGCTCGACCTGATCTGGAGCGCCGATTCGGCTGCGCCCGCTCTGAAACCCCTGGTCGACGACGGCTGGCTGCCGGCCGCCGCCCTCGACAACGGCGAACTGCACCTCGCGTGTCTCGTCACCGCGCAGACGCAGCTCCACGGCACCGGCGGCGCCCCGCTCGCGGGCATCGGGCACGTCGCCCTCGGGCTGACCGCCGGCGGCGAGGTCGAGCTGCTGCGCGTGAAGCGCTACCCGCGCACCGACCCCGCGCAGCAGATCCTTCTCGATTTCTTCAGCACGTTTCGCTCGCCGCTCCGGGCCCCGGTCGCCGGCGCGACGGGCGGTGAGGTCGTGAGCTTCGCCTATCAGGGCGGCCTGCAGCTCACGGCGTCGTTGAGCGCCGGATACGACGTCGCGGGCTTCGCGGGTTTCACCGTGGGCTCGCTAAAGCCCCAGCTCCACTACCGGCTGGCGGCCAAGGCCTCGGCCGAGATCGGGTTCAACCTCGGCGGAGCATTTCGCTACACCCTCGGACCGGGCTCGGCACCCGACTGGGTGCGCGTGCGGCTCACGAAGGAAGACGCCGCCGGCGGCCGCTTCGGTTTCGGCCTCACCGTCGGCGGAGAGCTCAAGGTCGACGGCCTGCCGGAAAACACCGACCGGCTCTTCGACGCCCTGCTCGGCCTCGACGTCGGCGCAGCGCTCGGCTGGGTGGAAACCGTGGCGTCGTTCGACTCCTTCGAGGCCGCGAAGGCCGCCCTCACCGAGCGCTTCGGCGACTACGCGGCGGAGCAGCTCGGCGCCCTCGCCGCGCCGGTGTTCGCGAAGGCGTTCAGCTCCGAGGCCTACGCCGGATTCCGCGCCGCCGCACAAAAGGTCGCCGCGACGACCGCGGACCTCCGCGCCCGCGCGGTTCAGCTCCTCGAGCGTTACGAAGGCGACCGGCAGAAGGCAGTCGCGCGCCTCAAGGCCGTCGCCGCGCTCACCCCCGCGAGTCTGCGCACGCTCAGCGACAACGACGTCTGGGAGTTTTTGCTCGATGCCTTCGGCGAGACTGTGCTCCCCGCCCTCGCCTCGAACGAAGCGGTCGCCACCGCGAGCGCGACGGCGGAAAAGCTCGCCGCGCTTCTCGAGAGCGACCTGGGCGAACAGCTCGCGAAGCTCTGGACGGAGCTCGGCCAGCGCACGCGACTCACGCAGCTCGCCGGAGCGCTCGCCACCGCCGCCGATCCCGTCGCGGCGCGCGCCGTGATCGACCCGCGGCTGGAAACGCTCGCCCGGCACGCCTTTGGTCTGGCCGTCGACCGACTCGTGCCGACCGCGGCCGGCGAGGCGGTCCTGCGAACCGCGCAAAATGCCGCCCGCGGCGTGCTCAGGGCCCGCGACGCCCTCGACGAGGCGCTGCACGCGGCGCGCGAGCAGAAGTTCGCGGCGTCGGTCGGACTGGAACTCGGCCGCACACGCGAACGTTCCGCGTTGCTGGAGCTGGAATTCAACCTCGCCACCGCGCAGAGCGAACTCGACGCGGCGCTCGCCGGGGATTTCTCGCCCGCACTGACCGCGAAAGATGTATCCAGGATCCGGTTGCGCGGGGGCCGCCTCCGCCAGGTGAGCGCCGCCACGCGAACGGTCAACGTGGCCGCCTTCGGCTGGTCGCACGGCATCGTCAGCAAGCTGGAGCAGATTTCCGACGCCGCGATCCAACCGGCCGGCGAAGGCACGGTGTTTCTCATCACCACCGACACGGCGCTGGAGCGCGAGAGCGTGACGCGGACCAGGCAACAGATCGAGGAGGTGAAAACGCGGTTCGTCCTGCGCAGCCTCGCAACGTCCACCGGGGACGACCGCCGCGACCACGCTTTCCTCCGCCCCCTGCTGGAGGGCCTGACCGTCTCCTATGCCGTCGCGCAGAGCGACACCGACACCTCGTGGGAGGAGCTCGACGAGTACCTGCGCTTCGCCGACGACCTCGACCTGATCCCCGGTCCGCCGGCGCAGCGCCGAGCCGTGTTCCTCGCGTCGCTGCGTAACGAGTTCCCCGATACGCCGGGCAAGGTCGGTCTCGATTATGCCGTGAAATATCCGTCCGATGCTCTGCTCCGCGCGCTCCGGACGCTCGGCGACGACGCGCGGCGCGACACCGCGCGCACGGCGATCCGCCGCTACTTCGCCGCGCGCTACCGCACCAGGCAGCGCAACGGCACCGCGCGGGCGGTGATCGAAACCTACATGAAGGCACTGCGCGTGAATAAAGCGCCGTCGGCCGGCGGCGTGCATCATCACGGCACCGGCCCCAAGGCCGACGTCACTCTCGCCGACGGCACGGCCCGGCGCGTGAGCGCCGGCGCGGCGGCCCTGCTGAGCTGGTGGCGCGAGGAAACCCGTTTCCTGGAAGCGCTCGACGACCTGGCGACCGCGGTGAAGCAGCCGGTCGACAGCGAGAGCCTGGACCGGTTGACGCAGCGCTTTGTCGGCGTGGCGGAAGGCGAACCGCTGTTCGGCTCCGCCCTGTGGACGGAGAACGTCTTCTTTCTCGCGGTCGACGCGCTGTTGTCGCACCCGCAGGTGAACGTTCCCCGTCAGGCCCTGCTCACGCTGCGGCTGCAGCCGCCCGGAGCGGCGAAGCCCATTCTCCGCCTGCTGCCGTCCGCGAGCGTGGCGCCGGTGTGAAGCACGTTTCGGCGGGCGGCTCATTTCGTTCGCCCGCCGGCCGGCGGCCGCGCTCCGGCAGACGACGGGAAACCCGTGGCGGGCGTCCGAAAACTGCCGTCTGGCTTCGGTGGAGTGCCGTCGCACGACTAATTTCTGCCGTCACAGTAAAAAAATCAGCCGTCACACGTCTGTCGGGCGCCGGAGATGTAAAAACCTGTGCCGTCAGGCTTCTGTCGTTTGCCGTAACTCCAAAAACTTTTGCCGTAACAGTAAAAAATTCGTCCGTCGGAGTAAAAAAAAGAGCCGTCACACGACCGTCGAGCGCCGTCAGGCTATTATCTCGTGCCGTCACACGACGGTCGAGGGCCGTCAGGCTCTTGTCCCGTGCCGTCACACGACGGTCGAGGGCCGTCGGGCTATTATCCGGCGCCGTCAGACGACTGCCGGGTGCCGTCGCACGACTGCCAAGCGCCAGCCTGGGCCGTTGGCCCAGGCTGTGATCGAACGGGCCTTCGGTCCTCGCTGAGCGCGATCGGTATCGCGCGCCGACCGCTTTCACCCCTCCATCCGCCGGCTGGCGCCCAGCCAGGCCATCGCCACCGAGCCCGCGCCCCAGGTGCCGAGCAGCGCCGCCAGCCAGGCCGGCGCGTGACCGACCCACCACGTCGTCAGCGCCCCCGCGTTGATCCCCGAGAACGCCGCCCGCTCGACCGTGAAAAGCACCGTCACCCGATAAGCATCCAGCGGGCTCGCCATCAAGGATCCCACCCACAGGTCCGGGCGCTGTTGCGCAAACGGCGAGCCGGCGGTCGCGAGCAGCAGCAGATCGACGCCGAACAGGAGCAGAAACCACAGCCCGAGCGCGGCCATCAGGCCGCGCACGCTGTCGCGTATCCAAAAACCCAGGGCAAGCCCCGCGAGCGCACACGTCGCGCTCACGCCCGCCGCGCCGGCCACGGTCAACGCGAGCGCGCTCGATGCCCCGCCGGCGACGACCACCGGCGCCGCCAGCAGGAGCGAGGCGCCGGCCACCATCGCGGCCAGCGCCGCCGCCTTGCCCGCCAGCCACGGCGCCACCCCCACGGGCTGGCCCAGCAGCCACGCGAACTCCTCCGCCTCGGCATGGGCCGAGCTGAGACCGAGCAGGAGCGACGAAAGCGACAGCGCGTAGAGGACGGCATGCAGCAGCCACCACGCCGCCCCCGATACGAGCGCCTCGCCCGGCGTGAGCAGCGGCAACAAGCCCGCCGCCGACACCAACGCGACATGCGCGTAAAAGAAGCGGTTGAGCCGGTGGCTCAGCCACTCACGTCCGGCCGCTGCGCCGGCGACCGCGAAAAACGAGGGAAGACGTACGGCGTTCATGCGAAACGAAACCCGGCGTGGTTCAGGCCACGCTCCTCCAGTCCGGGAAATGCCTCCCGCAGACGGTCCGGCGGCAGTTCCCCGCCCGACCGGCCGCGCTCGAGCAGCACGCATCGATCCGCCTGCCCCTCCCACTCGCCGAGCAGATGCGTGGCCACGAGCACGGTGCGGCCGCGGCGTGCCTCGCCCGTAAGGAAAATCTGGAGACGTTGACGCCATTCCGGATCCAGGCTGAGCCCCGGCTCGTCAAGCAACAGCACCGGCGCGGCCGCCAGCGCGAAAACCGCCAGCGCCAGCCGCTGCCGCAGCCCGCCCGAGAGCTTCGCAGTCGGCACGTCGCCAAAGCTCGCGAGCCCCCAGTCGTCAAGCGCGGCCACGACCGCGGCGCGCTCGCGACCGCGCAGTCGCGCATAGAAGTCGGCGACCTGGCGCACCGACAGCCGCGGATGAAACCGCGGGGCCTGCGGCAGAAAGGAAAGGTGCGCCAGCGCCTCGCGCCGGGCCCGCCGCAGGTCGTGACCGGCGATCGTCACCGCCCCGCCATCGGCATCGGCCAGGCCGGCGAGAATCCGCAGCGTCGTCGTCTTGCCCGCCCCGTTGGCGCCGACGAGCAGCGTCACGGCCCCGCCCTCCGCCGCAAAGTCGAGCCCGTTGAGCACGCGGCGCGCTCCGAAGGACTTGGTGAGTTCGCAAGTGAGGAGCATGGGAGGAGATTTATGATCTATGACTTATCGTTGAAGCGGACGGGATGGGAGGCGCGCGGCGCGCCAGGTCGTCGATCACTCATGACTGAGCGGCTTCGGATCGGTCACGCCCGGCAGCCCGGGCAGGGCAAGGCGCGAGTGGATGAAACGCAGCAGGCGCTCGCCCGGGCTCGCCGAGAGCAGGCCCACGGCGGGGAACGAGCGCCGCCACGCGCCGAAAAGATCGGACTCGCGATGCGGCAGATCCGCCACGCCGTCGTGATTGAGATCGAGCACCAGTGCGCCCTCCCAGCGGTTGCCGCGGCCGGCGACGGCCCACGTATTCGCCGCATTGAGACCACTGGTCTCCACGGGATGGATGTTGCCCACGAAGGTGTTTTCGAAGAACCGGCTGTCCGCCGTGCTGTCGCTGACGCGCAGGCCGACGTAGTTGCCGGCGATGCGGTTGCCGCGCACGGTGTTGTTGTTCCCGTTCTCGAGGAAGAGGCCGAGCGTGTTTCCCTCGATGAGATTGTCCTCGAGGCGCGTGTCATCCACCGACTGCAACAGGAGTCCGTAGGCGCGGTGGCTGCGGTTGGCGACGAAGCGGTTGGCCCGCAGCACGAGCTGCTTCGAATACATCAGCGCGGCCCCGGCGGCGTTGTCGGAGAACAGGTTTTCCTCAAACGTATTCTCATCCGAATACATGTAGTGCAGGCCGTAGCGGACCTGCGTGATCCGGTTTCCGCGCACGAGCGTCCGGTCGGTGAAGGAGAAATAGACGCCGTCGCGCGTGCCGCGGATCGTATTGTCGGCGATGACGTGGCCGGCGGAGTTCCACAGGTGGATGCCGTTGCCCCGGCGCCCCTGGTCGGTCGTGATGGCGCAGAGGTCGCCGTCGGCGAGCTTGAGTTTCACTCCGGCCGCCACGGGATCGTCGATCTCCGCCGCCGCGCCGTCGCCCTCGATGACATTGCGCTCGATCCGGCAGTCGTCGGCCTTGCGCACGTAGATGCCGTGGAGACAGTCGACGATCCGGTTGTCGTGGATCACGGAGCGGGCGCCCGTGATGTGGATCGCCGCGTGATCCTCGGAGAGATTCCGGCCGGAGCCGCGGATGACAAAGCCGGAGATTTCGACGCCGGGCGCACGCACCGCCACAACATGGCCGCGGCCGCCGCCCCGCAGGGTCGCGCCCGGCTGGCCGACCAGGTGTAGCGGCTGTTCAATGACAAACGGCCCGTCGTAATCGCCCGCGGGCACCTCGACGACGGCGCCCGGTTCCGCGGACGCCAGCCGCGCCCGAAGCGCGTCGCCGGTGGTCTCCGCCTGGACCGCGGCCGCAAGCAGGGCGAAGACGGCGACGAATCGCCGCACTCCCGGCTCCACGCTCCGCACTCGGCCCTCCGTCTTCACAGCAGTTCTTCCTTCCGCGAGTACCACATCGCGGCAACGACGAGCAGCGGGAAAAGCCCGAGCGCATAACCGCCGAGCTGGGGCAGGCTCGTCTGCACGAAATTCGCGATCTGCTGGCTGCCGATCACGACCGGCGTGAACGGCTCGATCGTCATCGGCGCGTGCGGGTCGAGGTGATGACCGTAGCTGTAGAGCCGGTAGTAGAAGTTCCCGAGCGAGAAGGCGCCGAAGTAGACGAACAACACCGTAAGATCGACCAGGCTCGCCATCCGGCCGATCGCGGCGGCCCGCAGCGCCAGCAGCGCAAACACCCCGAAGGCGAAGGGCATCCAGCGCATCTCGACGAAGTCCGCCTCCGCGAGATGCTTCATGCCGATGTAATGGTTGAGCGTGTTGATCTCGTGCAGGTCCTGCCCACCGTTGCCGCCGACGAGCTGGTGCGAGTAGATGCGCAGCGCGAGCCCCTCCTGATACTGCGGCGCGACCAGCCGGATCTGCCAGAGCGGCAGAAACACCGCGGCCACGACAACTCCCGCCGCCGCAAGCAGCAGGAGCCGTGACGCCAGATTGAGCGGGCGACGCAGGAACCGGTTTTCGCGGCGGAGGAAGTCGTTCATGGGATGATGGGATTTTCGATTTTCGATTCAGGGACCGGTTGGCGGGCGGCCCCGGTGCCGGGCGGCCCGCCCGGAGGCGGGCCCTACGTCCAACGCTTACTTGCTCGCGAGCGCCTTCGGCTTCACCGCGAGGTAGCCCTGCATCTCCTGGTGGAGCGCGGAGCAGAAGTTCGTGCAATAGAACGGAAACACGCCGGGCTTGGTGATCTTCAGGCGCACGGTTTTCGTCTCACCCGGATCGATCACGACATTCATATCCTGCTCGACGATGCCGAGGCCGTGAATCATGTCGGTCGTCTGCTCGACGTTGGTCACGTGGATGACGAGCTCGTCGCCTTCGTTCACGTCGATGCGATCGGGGATGAAGCGGCTGCGGATCGCGACCATCTTCACCTCGACGACGTTGCCCTTGCGGGTGATGCCAGCGTCCTTCGCCTCCCACACGGCATGCGGGTGCGTGTTCTCAGCTTTTGGATACACTTCGATCGGCTTGATCGTATCGGCCCTGAGGATCTGGGCGAAATGCGGCTCGGGCTCGGTGAAAGCCTCGTAGAGCATTTCCATCTTCTGTCCGGTGATGTCGATGAGCTGGCTGGATTCCGGCTGCGAGGGACCGACGGAGAGGTGGCGGCCCTTGGAGAGCTTGTTCATCGCGACGAGATACTTGCCGTAGGGCTGTTTCGTGTCGCTGCCGCCCACCACGAGGTGGCCGATGTTGTAATGGACGGGGATCTTATCGAGCACGACCTTGTTGAGGTCGGCGCGTTCCTCGGCGCTCCACGGCGGAAGCTTCCACTTGGCGACGACCGATTCGATGTAGAGCGAGGTGTAGCCGAAGCCCTTGCCGTCGTATTGGGTGTGCAGCGGGCCGAGGCCCACCGGGACTTCGCCCTCGACGGCCGACTCGTAACGAATCACCGGAACGCCGCGGAACTCGCCCTCGTAGTCCTTCTTCGCGATCGCCGCCTGGATCTTTTCGAAATCGAAAACCGTCGCCACGGGCTGAAGCTTGCCGGAAGCGACGATCCAGCGACCGGACGGATCGGTGTCGATGCCGTGGGGCGACTTCGGCACGGGCAGGAAGTAAAGCACGCCGGGAGCCTTCGCCGGATCGATCACCGGCACGCCGTCGAGCGTCGCCGTCCGGCCCTCGCGCACGGCGGCCTCGGCGGCCCGCCAGTTGACGACGGCCGCGTAGTCGCGGTCGCGCTGGGTCGAGTTGGCCTCGAGCGTCTCGTGCGCCATTTCCGTGTTGTAGGAGGTCCAGAACGCCCAGCCGCTGCTCGGGCCCTTGCCGGTCGAGCCGAGGTCCCAGTCGAACGGCGGGGTGAGGATCTGCCAGCCGACGCTCATCTCGCCGGACTGCGGGTCGACGCGGATGCCGCTGACGGCGCCGTTGAACTCCTTTTCGTAATCGGCCGGATCCGCGTAGCGGCCCTTGGGCAGCGGCACGGAGAAGCGCGTCGCCACGAGCACGTATTCGGTGTTCTCGGTCACGAAGGACGAACCGTGATTACCCATCGAGTTGGGGATGGGACCGAGGATCTGGTGCGTCTTGAAGTCGCGCAGGTCGATGCGCGCGATCCGGTTGTTGGCGTTGTCGTTGACGAAGAGCCAGCGCCCGTCGTGCAGGCCGTCCTTTTGCGAGAGACCGGGGTGATGCACGTCGCCCCAGGCAAAGTTGCCGAGCATCGCCTTGCTCTCCTCGTCAAAACCGTAGCCGGTCCCCGGATACGGAGCAAAGACCGGGATGGTCGAGATGTGGCGCATGGACGGCAGGCCGGCGACATAGACCTGGCCGGAGTGGCCGCCCGAGTAGAAGAGGTAGAACTCGTCCTTCTCGCCCGGGGCGACCCAGGTGCGCGCGGCAGGGGCGTTCTGGTTGTCAGTGGTCCTGGAGGTGCCGGCGGTATTCCCAGGAGGATTACAGCCCGCGAGCGTCAGCAGCGCCGTGGCGGCCGCGACCGGTGCAAGGAAATGGAGACGTTGGCTCATGATGGTGTCGGCGGGAATGGCGGCCGGGTTACTCGACGATCAACACGCCCTTCATCCCGACCTGGAAGTGTCCGGGGAAAGAGCAGACGAAGGTGTAGCGGCCGGGCTTGGCCGGGGCGTTGAAGACAACGGTGTCGCTTTCCTTCGGACCGAGGAGCTTGGAAGCGGCGATGATGCGGTCCTTGTAGCTCGCGGGCACGTAATCGGTGGTGGCCGCCTGGGCGGTGTCGGCGGCGAACGCGTTCTCGTCGACGCCGGTCGTGAGCAGCACCCAGTTGTGCCCCATCGAGAACTTGGGCATCGTGCCGATGTTCTTGAGCGTGACCGCGAGCGCTTCGCCGGGCTTGGCGCGGATCTCGGTGACGCTGAACTTCATCGAGTCGTTGGCGGTGATCTCCACGGCGCGGCCGCTGGCCGGCTTGGCGGCGGTCGTCGTGGCCGACGACGCGCTCGAGGACGGCGCGGGCGCGGCCGCATTCTTTTCAGACTGGCCGCAGCCGGCCAGCACCAGCGCCGCGAACGCGGCAGACAAGGCAAGGATTCGGGAGGTTTTGTTCATAGGGATAAGGTGAAATTAACAAAGTTCGGAGGGAGGCGCCTTGATGCGGGTCAAGTCCGCCGAGGTTCACGTTTGCGCTTATTGCGCCGCGGCGGTTTCGGACTCGGCGCGCACGCGCGCCACGTCGGCGATCGCGACGGCCGGACCGCGATTTCCCCACGCCTGCATCACGTAGCTGAGCACGGCCGCGACGTCCTGATCGTTGAGCGGCATCGGCGGCATCGCGCTGCGGTACTCGACGCCGTTGACGGTGACGGGACCGGAAAGCCCGCGCGTGACAACCCGCACCGCCCGGTCCGCATCGGCGAGCAAGAAGTCGGAGCCGGCCAGCGGCGGAAACGCCCCGGGCAGACCGCGTCCGTCCGGCTGATGGCATGCGGCGCAGGTCTGCGCGAAAAGCTTTTCGCCGCGAAGCACGGGATCGCTGGGAAGGGCGTCGGTTTCGTTGGCGTCGGTCGCCGCCACGTCGGCGTTGGCGGCGCGTGCCACCTCGCCCCGACTCGAACGGACGAGCGTCTGCGCGGGAGCCCAGGCGAGCGCCACGGCGGCGAGAGCGAGCTGGGCAAAGACAATCTTGACGGTGAGCGGCGTGCGCGGTGCGGGCTGAGTCATCGGGCGCACCATACCGCAGTGCCCGCCGTCCGGCCTTGATGCGGATCAAGGCCCCGCGCGCCGCCCTCGGTTAAAAACTCAGGCATGCCTTTCCGCGCATGCTTCGGCCCCGCCACGCTCCTGCTCCTTGCCGCCGCACTGACCGCTCCCCTCGCCTTCGCCGCGGAGCGCGTCTTCGAGGTCACCGGCGTCATCCGCTCCCGGCTCGAGGACGGGCGGCTTGTGATCGCGCACGACAAGATCGAGGGCTTCATGCCGGCGATGACGATGGCCTTCGCGGTCGCCCATGCGGCCGACACCGCCGCTCTCGTTCCCGGTGACCGCGTGCGTTTTCGGTTCCGCGTGGGCGAAACCAAGTCGTTCGCGGAAGCGTTTGCCGTGCTCGCGCGCGCAAGCGAGGCGCCCGCAGCCCCGCCGCCGCACGCCGCGAGCGTGAAACGCAGCCGGTTGCGCGCCGGCGATGCCATGCCCGCGTTCTCCCTCGTCGACGAACGCGGACAGCCTTTCGGTCCGGCCGATCTGCGCGACCGGCTGACGATCGTCACCTTCATCTTCACCCGCTGCCCCGTGCCGGAATTCTGCCCGACGATGGCGCGCCGTTTCGGGCAGTTGCAGGAAGCCATCCAGACCGACCCGACCCTCGCCGCCCGCGCGCGGCTGCTGAGTGTGACGCTCGATCCGGAGTTCGACCGTCCCGACGTTCTCGACGCCTACGCGCGCGCCGTCGGGGCCGTCCCTTCCGTGTGGCGTTTCGCAACCGGCGACCGGACGCAGATCGACGCGCTCACCAAGGCCTTTGCGGTCTACACCGAGCGCAACGGCGTGACGCTCGACCACACCTTGTGCACCGCGCTGCTCGGCCCCGACGGCCGCGTGGTCGAAATCTGGAGAGGCAACGGCTGGCGCGTTGAGGAGGTGCTCGCCGTCCTGCGGCAGACCCCGTGACCCGAAGGAAGCGGCCCGCCCTGGAACGCCGGCCGGCGGCTCCGTTCACGGCGCGGCCTCCTTGGCGCCCTCGGAGGACGACGCCTCCGGCACGGGCGGCAGCGACGCGAAATAGAGCGTCACGTCGCGCATCTGCCCGGGAGTCAGCCGCGAGGCCACCGGCTTCATCAGATGCGCAAACGCCGATCCGCCGCGGCGGTTGTCTTTGAACAGCGAGAGTTGCAGCTGCAGGTACTCGGCGGACTGGCCGGCAAGCGAAGGATACTCGGCCCGGCCCTTGCGCGCACCGGGACCGTGGCATTCCACACACGCCGGCACGCGTTGTCTTGAAATGCCCTCCTGCGCGATCTGGCGTCCGCGCGCGAGTGCCGCTTCGTCGTCGGCCGGCGCTTCGCGTTTTCCCGCTGGTGCGCGCGGACGCACGCCGGCGTAGTAGCGCACCACCTCGTCGAGCGATTCGCGCGGGATCGCCGCCGCCACCGGCTCCATGATGCCGCTGTGGCGGCGACCGGCGGCATAGGCCTCGAGCGCGTGGCGAAGATAGCCCGCCCGCTGGCCGGCGATCCTGGGAAACGCACTGCTGCCGCGTCCGAGCCCATCGGTCCCGTGGCAGCGCACGCACGACTGGGCGACCGCGGCCGGCACACGTTCGCCCGGCGCCGCGGTTTCCAACGGCACGACCGCCTCGGGCTCGCGCTGCACGAGTGCGCGATAGCGGGCCGCATCGAGCTCCGGATATTGGAGCAGAAACGCCACCATCGCCCACACCTCGTCGTCCCGCTGCGGCGAAGGCCACGCCGGCATGCCGGTAAACTTGAGGCCGTGCTTCACCACGTGGAAAAGCTTCTTCGGATTCGATTTTTGAATACGTTTCACCAGATCCGGCGGCGGGGGCAACATGCCGCTCGCAATCCGCGGCCGCGGCATCCCGGGTTCGCCGTGGCACGCGCGGCATCCCAGATCGTAGTGGGACGCGCCCTTCAGCACGAGCGCCGGGTCCGCGAGGTTGTCCGGGACGGTGACCGCGAGGCTGTGCGTGGCGATCGAGCGCTTCATGCTGAAGCGCAGAAACCACTCCGTGATCGGCCAGTGGCCCTTGCTCGCCTTGATGGGAACCACGCCGCTGGCCGCGACGATGAGGCCGGCCGCGGCGAGTGCCGCGACCACCATCACCCCGCGCATCGCCCTGCGCTTCATCCGCGTTCCTCCAGTCGGGGAAGCTTGTGTCGCACGAGGCGCTTCGTGAGCCACAGGCCACCGGCAAGATAGGACGCGCCCCCGACAAGGAGCATGATCGCGCCACCGAGGTGCTGGTCCTCGAGCGCGGTCAACGCCGTGTCCGACCCGGGCTCCGCGTGCGCATAGAGCGGCCGGTTCGCCAGCGCCAGGAGTGCGCCAAGCAGCGTCATGTGCATCGACGTGAGGAGCAGGGCCGCGATGCCCGCGCCGGTCCGCTCCTCCCGCCGGAAATCTCCACCGCCAACCGCCGACAACCAGACAAGCAGCCCCGCGGCGATGAAGGCGCCCTGTTCCGCCGCGAAGCCCGCCGCGCTGTGGCGCGCGGCGTGATGGAGCGCAGGCGCGTGCCAGGCCCACACCACCACGAGTTCGACCAGGGACAGGGGAATCGGCGGGAACCAGCCCGGCCAGCGTCGCACGGGATCGAGGCGGCTGCCCGCGACGCCGAGGGCAAGCACGGGCGCCGCGACCGCCACCACCCCGATGTGCAGCGCCATGTGCGCCGCAAACGAGTGCCTCGCCATCTCCGGCAGCGGACCGGTCCAGAGTCCGCCCAGCGCGAGCACCCCGGCGATCGTGCACGTGCGGTTCATCAGCGACAGTCCTCGAAGAACAGCACCACGAACGCGGCGAACACCGTCGCGATCGCGCTGAGCGCGGCGAGCAGCACCGTTGCGTAGCCGAGGAAACCGTGGCGGTCCCCCGGCGTATCGTAGTCGTGCGGCGGCGACTCGGTCCCGAGCCGGTGCCCGCGCAGGCCACGCCAGCCCGCCAGGCCGATGCCAACCAAGGCGATCACCGTGTAGCCCACGATGGCGCCGCGCACCGGACCGAGCGGATGGTCGCGCGAGGGCGCTTTGGCACACCAGATCGCCGCGGTGACGTAGGAGAGCAGAAGATGCGCGGCCCATATCGCCGGCGCGATCACCAGCGGCCAGAGGCTCTCCTTTTTTTCTGACAGTGAGTGCGTCATGGCAGGCTCATTTTACGAGCGGGAAACCCGCGATCACGCCGACGGTGATCACCACCATCAGCGCGAGAAAATGCCAGTAGAGGGTCACGTTGCGAATCTCCATGTCGTGCCGCGCGTCCATCCGCCCCCGCCACCGGCGCGCGAGGCAGTAGAGCTGCATGAGAACGCCCACGCCCACGTGGAAAACCGTCCAGGCAACCAGCACCCAGACTGTCGCGGCATACACGCCGCCCGTCGGCACCAACCCCGAGCGCCACGGACCCGCGAGCAGCGCGGCTCCCGCGGCCAGGGCCAGCACGATTGCAGCCGCGAGCGCCCCATGGAAGAGCGGCGCGCGATCGCGGGCATTCCAGCGGCGCGCGGCGCAGGTCAGCCACCAGGCGCCGCACAGAAGCGCCGCGGCCAGCACCGGCCATGACGCACCCGGCCCCGGATTCGGCTCGGGCGGAAAGTCGTCGTGAATCGTCCAGAAGAAGAAGTATCCGAAAACCAGCGACACAAAGGCGGTCAGGTCGGCGAGCATCAGGATGAACATCGCCCACCAGCCGACCGACGCGGAGCCGGACACATACAGCGGCAGCTCGACACCCAGTCCGATATCCCGCACCGGCCTTTTGGGAATCGCCCCGGTGGAGCCCCACAGCCAGTGCCAGATAACCCCCACCGCGGCCGCAGCGCTGATCAGCGCGAGCACCCATTGCGAAAACGTGCCGAGCACGAAGAACCCTCCCGCCGTCAGGGCCGTGGCGAGCGGCACAAAGCTCGGCCCCGGCACCTGCAGGCATTGCACAGGCGTCGCGTCGATTGGAGTTGTCACTAGAGTTTCGCGACGGCCGTCACTCGCATCGGGCAGAAAGAAACGCCCCTGATCGACGTCGCGGACGAAGTTGGGCTGGTCCCACAACGGATAGCGGCTGTCGATTTCCGGGATGGAGCGCACGCCCCACGGCTCCGGCGGCATCTCCAGCAGCCACTCCAGCGTCCCCGCGCCCCACGGATTGCGCTCCGAGAAAGGCTGCCGGCGCTTCGGGCGCACGATATCCCACGCGACGACCGCGAAACCCGCGGCAAGGATGAAGGCGCCCGCGGTCGAGAGCAGGTTGAGACCGTTCCAGCCGAGGTCGTCCGGATAGGTGAACACGCGGCGCTGCATTCCGAGCAGGCCGCTCAGGTGCATCGGAAAGAAGGTCGCGTTGAAGCCGACGAACATGAGCCAGAACGCCACCTTCCCCAGGCGGTCCGAGAGCCGTTTCCCCCGGATGAGCGGAAAGAAATAATAACAGGCGCCGACGATCGGAAAAATTGCGCCCCCGATCAGGACGTAGTGCAGGTGCGCGACGACAAAGAACGTGTCGTGCGCCTGGAAATCGAACGGCGCCAGGGCCACCATCACGCCCGTGAGCCCGCCGGGAACGAACAGCGCCAGCGCGCCGAACGTGAAGAGCATCGGCACCGAGCTCACGAACCGCCCGGCCGCGAGCGTCGCAATGAAACAGAAGATCTGCACTCCCGTGGGAATCGCCACCGCCTCCGAGGCGGCCGAGAACAAGCCCAGCGAAATGCCAGGAAGCCCCGTCGTGAACATGTGGTGCACCCACAAGCCAAAGCTCAGGAAACCCGTGCCCACCGCCGAGAGCACGATCCAGCCGTAGCCGACGACCGGCACGCGCGCGAACGTCGGCAGCATCATCGCCACGAGTGCGACCGACGGGAGGAAGATGATGTAGACTTCGGGGTGACCGAAGAGCCAGAAGAGATGCTGCCAGAGCAAGGGGTCGCCCCCGCCGGCCGGGTCGAAGAACGGCCAGCCAAACGCACGCTCCAATTCGAGCAGCAGGCTCCCGGCGATCAACGGCGGGAACGCAAAGAGCACCATCGCCGCCGCCACCAGCACATACCAGGCGTAGAGTGGAATCAGGTTGATCCGCATGCCTGGCGACCGGCATTTCAGCACGCCGACGATCAGCTCCACCGCCGCCGCGATCGCCGCCAGTTCGATGAAGGAAAAGCCGAGCAGCCAGATGTCCGCGCCGATGTCCGGCTGATACGCGGAGGTAAGCGGCGGATACATGAACCAGCCGCCATGCGGCGCCGCGCCGAACAGAAGCGATCCGCACAGGAACACACCTCCAATCAGAAAGCACCAGTAGCCGAAGGCGGACAGTCGCGGAAACGGCAGGTCGCGCGCCCCGAGCATCTGCGGAAGAAAGATCACCGCGATCGCCTCGAAAATCGGGATCGCGAACAAAAACATCATCACCGATCCGTGCACGGTGAACACCTGGTTGTAGGTGTCAGCCGCCAGAAAGTCATTGGCCGGGACCGCGAGCTGGATGCGTATCAGCAGCGCCAGGACACCGCCGAACAGGAAAAACGCGAAGGCGGTGGCGGTATACCACAGGCCGACGTGCGAATTGTTCACCTCGGACCAGTAGCGCCAGCCCTTCGGCGCGGACCAGACCTTGCGCAGGCGCCCGGTCTGCGCCCGCTGCAGCTCCACGGGCGGTTCGTGCTTCAGGGGCTCGTGATCGCCAGACGTGGTTTTCATTGCAGCGCGTCAAGGTAGGCCGCGAGGGTGTCGAGCTCCTCGCGCGGCAGCATCCGGAAATGCGGCATGTGCACGCCGGGTTTCACCCCGTCTGTTTGTTCAAGCCAGCGCACGAAGCCGGCGGCGTCGTTCGGCAGGAGCGCGGCGCCAAGCGTCAGCCGGCTGCCGACGTGCGTGAGGTCCGGACCGACGGTCCCTTTGGCCTCGGTGCCGCGCACCGCATGACAGGCGGAGCAACCGTTGGCAAAGAAACGCTCGCGACCGCCACGCGACCGCGAGCCGGCAGGTTCCACCGCCGGCTGCTGCTGCCCGGCCAGCCAGCGATCGAACTCCGCCCGCTCCAGCACCACCACCGTGAACGCCATGAACGTGTGCGCAGTGCCGCAAAACTCCGCGCACACCCCGCGAAACACGCCCGTGCGCGTCGGCTCGAGCGTCAGCCGGGTCTGCCGCCCGGGAATCATGTCCATTTTTCCGCCCAGCGCGGGGATCCAGAACGAGTGAATCACATCGGGACTCTCGAGTTCGAACTCGACCGGCTCCCCCACCGGAAGGCGGATCTCGTTGGCCAGTTCGATCGAGTCGCCGTTCGCCGTCCGGTAGTGCACCCGCCACCACCACTGCTCGCCGACGACCCGGATCCTGAGGCTCGCGTCCGGAGCCCGGGCCAGCAGCCGCGGCATCAGCGACAGCCCGTAAATCAGCAGGCTCGTCAGCACGACGGTCGGCAGCGCCGCTCCGCCACCGATGATCAAAACGGCCGCCCAGCGCTTTTGCCGCTCCGCGAGTCGCGCGCGCGCCGCATAGGCCGCCAGTGCAAGGACCGCGATCCACACCACACCGGCGCCGGCCGCCATCCACCAGAACAGCTCGGCTATGTCCGCCGCGCCACTTCCCGCAGGGGCAAGCGCCGATTGCGGGCCGCGACATCCGGTAAGCCCCGCGGCAACACAACTTCCCCCTCGTCGTAAGATCCTTGCAGCCGATGCCCGGACGCCGCGGAGAATTCTAGAGGGTGGCTTGGCTTCCATAGTCCGACCGCGCTCGCCGCCCCGTTACCGGCCTCGCGCAGGTCGATAGTTGCCCGGCCCTTCGAAGCGTTCCGCCCCGGCCGAGGCTTTCCAATGCTCCCTCCCCTTTTTTGGTTTAGGGGAAACAGCCGACCCTCCCTAGGAAGAGTTCCGGGCGGCCTCTCCTCCCCTCTCTACAGGCCTCGCACCGTCATCTCTTCCGGTTCGCCGTGATCGCCCAGCACGCGCACGATCACATCCCGCTTTGGACGCGCCCGCCGGCCCTCCTCGCCAACGATGCGTACCGTTGTGTTTCCGGCCTTCCGCTCAGCGCGGTAGGTCGTCAGCAGATAGTCGCCGGATTGGTAACCGTAACCGTCCCCGTCATCCTCATACAATTGACCGGTCGCAACTCCGTCTTCGTCAAACGCGACCAGCAGCGTCAGGGGATCGAGCGATTCCTCGGTCGTGTTCTGCACCACGCGCCCGAGCGGCACGATGGCACCGCCGCGGACGCGCAGCGCCGGTTGATTCGCATCCGTGCGGTCGCCTTCGACCAGACTCACGTCGCGCCAGATTCCGTCCGGCAGCTGCGGATTCCCGGCCCAGCGCGGCACGACCAGCAGATCGCGTCCGACAGTAAACGCGGCCTGCTCCTCGCGAAGCCGCCGATCCGCCGGGGCGGCAAAGAACACCGGACGCATCACCGGCAATCCGGTCCGGCTCGCATCGTGAAATAGCGTGTAGATGTAGGGAAGTAGCCGATACCGGCGCTCGATCGCGATGCGGGCGGTGCGCTCGACCTCCGGGCCGAAGGCCCACGGTTCCTTGTCGTTCGTGTCGTTGGACGCGTGAGCTCTCGAGAAAGGAAACAGTGCGCCAATGCCGATCCAGCGCGCCCAGACGTCGGCGGTCGCGTTTTCTGCGAAGCCTCCGATGTCCGGCCCGTTGAACGGCTGGCCTGAAAGCCCGAGTGTGAGCGACATCGGGATCGCGAGGTCGATGTGCTCGGGACGAGAGGTGTTGTCGCCGGTCCACGTGGCCGCGTAGCGCTGGCCGCCCAGAAAGTTAGCGCGCGTGAGCACAAAAGGCCGCTTGGCGGGATTGGCGTTCTGCATGCCGCGCCGGCTCGCCGCCACCATGAGCATGCCGTAGACGTTGTGGTAGCGGCGGTGCGGGCCTGGCGGGAGCTCTCCGCCGCCGCGATGCCAGTTGTCCTCGGGCATGGTCCAGTCGGGCATGTCGAAGACGGCGGGCTCGTTCATGTCGTTCCACACCCCATCAACGCCCTGGGCCATGAAATCGCGGTAGAGCGAGGCCCACCACACCTGCGTCTCCGGTCGCGTGAAGTCGGGAAAAACGCACCAGCCAGGCCAGACCTTGCCCTGAAACGTGCGCCCTTCCGAGGTCTTCACCCAGACGTCATCCTTCGTTCCCGATTCGAACACCGCGTAGCCCGGATCCACTTTCACCCCGGGATCGATCATCCAGACGGATTTGAAGCCACGCTGGTGCAGGTACTGATTGAGCCCCTTGGGATCGGGAAACTCGTCCTTGCGGAACGTGAAAACGCGATACGCATCCATGTAGTCGATATCCATCCAGATCACGTCGCACGGAATTCTGCGCTCGCGAAACGCATCGGCGATCTCGCGCACACGGCTGTCGGGATGATACGAATACCGGCACTGGTGAAAGCCGAGCGCCCAGCGCGGCGGCAGCGGCATGCGCCCGGTGAGTTCAGCCAACGCCGTCAACACGCCCTGCGGGGACTCGCGTTCGATCACGATCACTGGGAAGGCCGGGCCTTGCGCAGTGAACGTCACCGAGTCGTTGCAGGTCAGCTCCGACTTCCACGTGCTGTCAAAAAACACTCCGAACGACGTGCCGTCGCTGCGCACCCCGAGGATCCACGGGTGAGATTGGTAGAGGCGGCGGCCCGCATCCTTCTCGTAGGCGTAATTGTCGGTATTCCACAGCCGGATCTCCGTTCCATTGCGACGCAGCGGTCCGGTCACCTCCCCGCCACCGTACAGATCCACGTCGGAACTCACGGTGATGGTGGCGCGGAAGTGAGCGCCATCGCTCGTGAAGCTCGGCGCCTGGCGCCAGTCCGGCGCAAGCGGCGCCGTGATCGCGGGCGCCTTCACCAGTGCGAAGGAATGCGGCAAGCGGTCCGGCTCCAAGCCAGCCGGGACAAACATCGCCACGTCATTCGCAATGTAACCAGACGCCACCGTCGCAACCGGCTGGAATTCGACGGCAAAGGCCCGGGTCGCGAAGACCACGCAAACGACAGCCTGGGGCGACAGGCGCAGGATCCTGGACAGGAAGCGACTCATGAGGCGCATGGTGGAGTGCGGGGCGGCGCGTGAGAGCCCGTCGAAACCGCTCATTGACCGCCTTTCCCGGCCGACGATCCGTGTTCCAGAACGAGCATGCTCCAATACTTGAGCGAGGGCAGCACAACCTCGACATAGGCTCTGCCATTCTGTGTTCCGCGCCGGATGGGCAGCACGGCCATACGGCCGCCGTCGAAATCGGGCGACGCCCAGCGCACGCCGGCGAGCACTTCCTCGGTGAAGACGCGCACTTTGAGCGCGTCGAGGCTGGGTGCATCCGGCCGGTCGGCCTCGATGTCGCGCCACTCGGCACTGTCGCTGCCGCGCAAGTTGATCAGGTGCAGCGCTGTGAGGCCCGGTTTGCCGCGGGCAAGCGTCCAGATTGTATCCGGCCACGCATCACGGCTCACCGGCTGCCCCTCGATCTCGACCTCCAGCGGGATCGTGCTGGCACCATCGCGGAGCACGTTCTCGTAGGCGGTGAGGAAATCGTAGTAGCGGCGCAGCCTGGTTCGGAGCTCCGCGGAAACCTTGAAACGGCGGCTTGGAAAATACTCCGAACACAGCAGCCGCGCGTCATCGCCCAGCTCGATATGCGCAGCGCCCGAAGCGAAGATCGCGGCGTTTGTGAGCAGCACGCTCGGCGTGTTGAAAAACAACTCCTTCGGCCCGCTTCCGGGTTCTTCGTAACCACGATGCGTATACGCCGCGAACACGATGCCCACGCTTGGATTCACCTTCCGGACGCGCTCCGCCGTCGTCAGGAGATCGTGGAACGTTTCATGGCCGGTCCATAGCTCCGAATAGACAAACTCCGCCGCCGAGCGTGCGAGCAGCTCCTGCCCCATCGTATTGACGGCGTTAAACACGACGGGCTTCCCGAGTGACTTGTTCGCGCGGTTTACGAAGTCTCCGAAGCCTGCGATGTAGTCGACGGGAGTGCCGTCGTAGGCGTAGGCCCTCTCGGCGCCGAAGGTGTCGATATGCCAGCCGTCGAAGGGATAGACGGCAAAAAGCTCCTTCATTTGACCGAAGAGATAGCGCTGCCAGTCCCCACTGTTTTGGTTCATGTAAAATAGCTTGCTGGTCTGCCAGCCGCCGCCCGATGGCAGACCGAACGACTTGACGGTCTCCCTGGTGCGCGGAGCCGTCGCGTCGTCCCACGTGGCCCATTCCAGCTTCACCGGAGAAGCGTCGGCGATCGCGTCCTCGTAAGCGCTGTAGCTCGCATTGTAAGCCATGCTCACGATGTTGTGGCGACGGGCGGCCGCGATGAATCCGTGCACGACCCTCGCCTCCACCGGCCGGCCGGCGATCTCGCGCCAAGTCCCGGCTGGAGATGCGACGCTGCCGGCCAACGGCCGCTCGTGCCGGTATTGAAAATCATAATACTGAAGACCGTTGAGATGGAATTTGTTCAGTTCGGCGATCCACCGATCCGGGTCCGCACCGTCGGCCGCCGCGTAGTGGGCCAGGAATCCGTAGCGCGGAAACCGCTTCCAATCGGACGACACGTCGACCGCCGTCTCGCCGCGCCCAAATTCGGCGCCCGCTCCATCCACCAGCCGCACGTCGACAAAGTATCCGGTGAAATCGGCATCCGGCGTCCGCCACGGTATCGACACCGGGTTGTGATCGACGCCCGCTGCCGGCACCGGCACACGCAGCGCCGGGCCGTGCTGCCGCCCCAGGTGCCAAAACGAGACGTTCAACTCGAGCGGCCGCGGCGGCGTCTCCTCACGGCGAAGCACGACCTCAATGGTTGCGGTGTCTCCCGGATTATAGCGGGCCTTGTCAGTGAACACGTCGACGATGGCGGCTGACGCACTCGCGACGGTCCCGCAACCGAGGGCCACCGCCGGCCGAATCGTTTTTGGCGCGAATCGCGCGACGGCCCGAAAAAGAGCGGGAGCAAAGCAATGAAGGATCTTGAACGTCATGAATCGGTGAAGATGCGGCTCACTGCAGCCGCGGGAGAATGCGGGAGAACAACCGCACGTGGGCCGGAGGCGTAAACGGCCCACGATGCGGCATGCGGAACGTTGCCTTAGAACTCCGCCCCGAGGCGGAAGTACATGCTGCGACCCGGCGCGTAGACGTAGCCATAGAGGCCCTGGTCATCCAGGAGGTTGTCGATATTCAGCTGCACATACATCGGCCGCTCCTTCCACTTGAACTCGTAGCGGGCGAACATATCGACCGTCTTCTGCTCGTCGGTGTAGAGCACCACCGGCGTGCCGCCGTCGCCCTTGATCCGGCCGCCGCCGTGGGTATAGCCGCTGGCGTATTCGCGCCTCCCCTGCCACTTGACGCCGCCGCCGAGCGTGAGGCCCTTGAGCGCCGGGATGCGGTCGAACTTGTAGTTCGTGAACACGCTCCAGCTTTTCTTCGGGTAGTCGCTGCCCTGCACGCCGGGATAGATGTATCCGGCCCACGTATACGTCGAGGTGTCGCTCTCGTCGGCGTATTGCTCGTTCTTTCCGTAGTAGCCCTGGAGGCCAAAGCCCGAGTTGGGAAACATCCAGGGCGCCCAGCGATCCTTGTCCTGATACGGATACTTCGGGAGCTGGCCGAGGGTGTTGATCGTGTGCTCGTTCTTGGTGAAGCTGAAAAGGACCTGCCACTCGTCGACTGGCGTGATGATGAGCTGGCCGTCCCAGCCCTCGTTCGAGTCGGAGGCCGTGGCCACCAGCGAACGCAGGCCGGCCGTCGCGTTGCCGTTGGTGTCCATGGTCGCGCTGTTGTAGCCGGTCGAGGCCGGCGCGTCGCCGAAGAACCAGGCGGCGAAGTTGTCGATCCCGGGATGGGTGATGCCCACCTGGCGGGAATAGTCGTAGACGGCATCCATGTAGGCGGCGCCCTCCGGCGTGGAGGCGTTGATCATCGCCCACGCGGGATTGTCGTCGGGATTGGCCACCGTGGAATACGCCGCCGCATACTGGGCCTCCGTGATCTGCGCGGTCGCGTCTTTGTTGTAGTACTTCACGGCGCCGGCGGTCTTGGCGGCGTTCCAGGTCGACACGATCTTCTCGCGCTCCGCGTTGAGGCCGTCGTTCCGGTAGTCCTCGAAGCCGGCGCTGCCGTTGTACATCGTGTGCCCCTCGGGGGCGGCGGCGAGTTTCGACAGGTCGCCATACCAGGCCCAGTTGTTGTTGTAGTCGATGATCAGGCGGCCGTCCTGCGTGCGAATACTCTGCGCGGCGTCGGGATTCTCGCGGCTGACCTTGTAGACAACCGGTTTGGTTGGATCGAAGCGCCGCGGGCCCCCGAGATTGGCCGTCTGCGGCGCCCACCAGAGGCTGCCGTTGGGCACGCCTTCGCGCTTGATGTCGTAATGCGAAATCGTACCCGAAACACGGCCGCCGAGAATCTCGAATTTGACGCCATACTCCTTGTTCTTGGCAGTGACGCCTTCCAGTGCGCGGCCGGAAAGATCCCTGTCGCCATTAAAGTCGGGCTCGAAGCCCTCGGCGGTCATCGCGTAGAACGACAGGCCTTTGATCGGCTCGATGCTGATGCCGAGTTGCTTCGTCTCGATCCGCGCTTCGGGACTCGCGGTGATGTCGTCGCGCTCCATCGCACCGGTCGCGTACGAATAGGTGGTGTTGCGCGTGTTGACACGGCTGCGGTCCTCGCGAACGCCGCCGAGCAGCGTGAGCTTTCCATCGAGAAACTCGCCGTAATAGATGCCGTAGAGGGCCCGGTTGTGCGGCTTGCTCTGGCTTTCGGAGAGCCGGCGGATCGGATTGTCGGGCGTGCCATCGCCCTGCACGCCGAAGCGAAATGGCGAGGGATCGCTGACGCTCTTGTAGTTCCACACCGCCGTATTTGTCTCGTCGCGGTCCAGACTCCTGAACGTCCGGAGATTCTTGTCCTGCTGGCTGGAGAAGCCGGCCAGGAAATTATTCTTCGCCCGCAGCCAGCGCCGGTTCTCCCAGAGTTCGAGAACGTAATTCAGCTCCACGCGCGATTGGTTCGAGCGCGTGGTCTCGTAGGTATCCGCCCAGCGATACTGGACGATGGCGTTTTCCACGGGCTTCAGATACCAGCCACCCGCCTCCGTGTCGCCAACGCCCGGATTGAGCGGCTGGGGATCAAGCGTCGACCAGAGCGAGGTGGGGCCGACGCCATTCGTTGCGTTGGCGGCGATGTCCCGCGTGTCGAACGAAACGAGCGACGAGTTGAAACCGGCCTGAAGAAACAGGCCCTCCGCGAGCTTCTGGTTCAGCTTGAACTCCACGTTCTGCGAACGGATGTCCTGCTCGGTATCCGGACCGGACCAGCGCATCTCGCGGAGACTTTTGCCAGGAAAGCGAATAAAGACCGCGCGCTCGAAACGAGCCTGGTTGCCCGTATCGCCCGGATTGACCTCGCCGGCGGCGATGTCCGCGCGGGCACGCAGACTCTGAAAACCGATGCCCTCGCGTTTCTCGCGACCGACCTGCGTGTCGACGATCAGTTCGGTACCGTCCCACGGGCGGAACGACACGACGGGAGCCACGAACAGCTTCTTGTCCTTAAAATACTCCGTGTGATCGCCATTGCTCTGCGCGGCGAGATTCACGCGATACAGCAGCGTCTCCGCGTCCGCGGGATTGACCAGCAGCGGACCGGTAGAGTCGGCCGTGACGCGGAAATACTCGTTCGAGCCCGCGGTAAACTCGACCCACTGTTTTTCGGTGCTCTCCGGCCGCTTTGGGATGTAGTTGATCACGCCGCCGAAATTGCCCGTGCCATAGAGCAGGGCCGCCGGGCCGCGGATGACCTCGATGCGGCTGATGTCGACCGCGTCGGTCGTGACGCGCCGGCGGAAACCATCGCGCAGCACGTTTTCCGTAAGAAAACCACGCATCACGAAATTGGAGTCGCTCTTGTCCGCGGTCTTGCCGGTGGGGTTGTTCACGCCGCCAGGATTCTGGAATCCGCCCGAACCGTAATTGCCGTAATCGTTCTGGTTCTGGGTTTGCACGCCGGCGCTGTAGCTCAGCGACGAACGCAGGTTCGTACTGCCCGTGTCGCGGATGAAGTCCTCGGTGATGACCTCGATCGGCATCGGCAGCTTCTGAATTTGCGTATCCAGCCGCGTGCCCGAGGTCACGTTGGTGGCCTTGTAGCCTTTGTCCTTCGCCGTGGTCACTTCGAAGGGGTTGAGCGAAATCGGCTCGTCGGCCGCGGGCTTTGGCTTGTCGGTCTCGGCAGCGGGCGCGGATGCGGACTCGGCTTTCTCCGCCTCGGCCGGAGTCGTGTCTTCAGCAGGCGGAGCTTCCGCGGGTGTGACGTCCGCCGCCAGGGCGGCAAACGACAACGCGGGAATGAGCGCCCATCGTGGGGGCGGCATGAATCGGAACTGTTTCATGTTGGGGTGCTACGGTTCTGGTGTTGGGACCTGCGCCAATGTCCACCGCCAGAGATGACGCCCTCGCAAGGCAATCTTGGGGCAGGCGTGAAGGGTAGAAGCACCGAGCAGGGTGCCGTCATCATGCCCCGAATGACGGGCTGCGCCTAGCTCCCCGAACGGGTAGTTTTGTCTGCACGCGATGCCCAAACGTTGCAGCCGCAGCGAGAGAGCTCACGCTTGTCCGCACCCCTGGTTTGCCGCAGGTCCGATCAAACCCATATTTCGATTGCGCCGTTTGCTCCCATCATTGTTCCGGCCGTTCCTCTCTTCTCAGTCGGCGCGGCTCGCCGCACCGTTGTTCGCCGCGGTCCTGGCGGTTGCCGTCGATGCCGCCAGCGGCCCCGTGATTGATCGGATTGCGACATTGCGCGCCCAGGTCCTCCGCTCACTGGCCACCCACCCGATCGATCTTCACGGCTCCGTGTGGCACGTCGATGCCGCGCAAGGCAGGCTGATTCTTCACGACCACTCCGCCACGGCGGAACTCGAGCTCGATCTCGCCGGCATCGCACTCCGACCCGGCGACCGCGTGCGTATCCACGGCATCAGCACGATCACGAGCCTCGGTCCGGCGTTTCGACTGAGCCGCGTGGCGGTCGTCGACCATGATGGCCGGCACCCGGCCAGCGTGCGGCTGGGCTCGCTCGAGCTCAAAGCCGGCCGCCACCCGCTCCGGCTCGATTGGTTCAATGCTGGCGGCAACCGCCACCTTTCGCTCGAATACGAAGGTCCCGGGATCGAGCGGCAGCAAATTCCCGACGCGGCGCTCGAACGGGATGCGCCGGGCGACTCCCCCGACGCGTCCGTCGGCGCCTCGGGGCTCGCCTACCGGAGCTTCGAAGGACGTTTCTGGTGTCTGCCTCCGGCTTTCGACCCCGCTTCAGCCGTCGCCAGCGGCACGGTCGACAACTTCGACCTCGCAGTGGCCAGTCGCGAGCAGAACACCGCCATCCAGTTCTCCGGGATGCTCCGCGTGCCGCGCGATGGCACCTACACGTTTCGCCTGCAATCCGACGACGGCGCCCGGCTGTTTCTCGGGCCGTCGTCTTTGCACGTCACGAGCACCGGCCCGGCGCCTCTGCCTGCCCCACAGCGCCTGCGGCCGGGTCAGCTCCTCTCGCAAAGCGATTCCTACCTTCTGGCCGAGATGGAGGGGCGTATCACCTCGGTGAGCACCGAATCGGACGCGCTTCGCCTCGAACTCAGCACGGGCTCCGGTCGCACGAAAGTCGAACTTCCCGCCGCCGTCGCCCCGACTGCTCAGCGGTTGCTGAAACGCACGGTGCGGATCACCGGAGTTGCCCGCGCCGATCTTGCCCCGGATGGAATGCCCGTCGCCGCCACGCTCTTCGTACAAGGGCTCAACAACATTCACGACCTCGACGGCGCGCCGGCCGCGAACGGCACCCAGCAGGACGCGCCAGCGGGTCCGCTGCTGATCAGCGCCGAACAAGTGAATCGGCTGGCGACCACCCAGCCGGGACAGGAATTGCCGGTGCGGCTCAAAGGCGTCGTGACGAGCACGCTGCCCGAACTCGGCGCCGTCGTCCTCCAGGACGCGACACGCGGCGTCTACGTGACGCTCGATTCGCTTTCCGACACCGCCGTCATCGGCGATTACCTGGAGATCGAGGGCACGGCCGCGCCCGGCGAATTCTCGCCGTTTGTCCGCGCCCATCGCGTGACGCGCCTCGGCTCCGGGCAGTTGCCCGAGCCCGTGCGCCCGACGCCCGACCAGTTGCTCAACGGCAGCCTGCACTGCCAATACGTCGAAATCGAAGGCTTCGTCACCGCCGTGCAGCGCGACGTCGTCACGCTCTTCACGCGCGCCGGAAAACTGCGTCTGCAAATCGAGGACCAGCATCCGGAGGCGCTGCGCCCGTTGCAGGACAGCCTCGTGCGCATGCGGGGCTGCCTGTTCTCGCGCTGGGATTTGCTGACGCGCCGCATCATCGTCGGGATGATCTCACTCAATGGCGCCGCGATCACGGTCGAGCAGCAGCCGCCCTCCGATCTTTTCGCCGGGCCGGCGAAGCCCGCGGCAGAGCTCCTGCAATTCGACCCGCGCGCGAGCCCGTTTCAGCGAACCAAAATCGCCGGCCAAGTCGTGCATGCCCGCGGCAATCACCTCCACTTGATGGACGGTCCGCATGGTATCCGCGTTTCGGCGACGGCCGAACCGGAGGTCCGAGTGGGCGACCTGGTCGAGGTGGTCGGCTTTCCGGAATTCAGCGGCCCCTCGCCCGTCATCCTCGAGAGCGTGGTGCGCAAGACCGGCGAGTCCCCGCCCCCTCCCCCGCGCCGCCTCGCTCCGGATGAGCTCCTGGACGAGCGGTACGACTCCACCCTGGTCAGCATCGACGCAACACTGCTCGGCGCACACATCGAAGGCGGACGCCACAGCTTCGAACTCCAGTCCGACCGCAGCCACTTCGTGGCGCGGCTCGACGCATCCCTGATGCCGCGGCCCGTGCCGGAAATCGGGAGCAAACTCGCGCTGACCGGAGTCTACGTTGGCATCGGCTCCAACCGCGCGCTCGGCAAGGGGCTCGACTCCTTCGAACTGCTGCTCAACTCGGGCGCCGACATTCGCATTCTCGCGCGACCGCCGTGGTGGACGCTGCGCCGCCTGCTTCTCATTCTCGGCGCGCTCGCCGGCGTGCTTGTCGTCGCACTGGTCTGGATCGGGTTGTTGCGCCGGCAGGTCGCCGAGCGTACCGCACAACTCGCCGAGCAAATCCGCGAGCGCCAGCGCGTCGAGCAACAGCGCGCGATCGAGCAGGAACGCGCCCGCCTCGCACACGATCTGCACGACGAGCTCGGCGCGGGCCTCACCGAAGTCAGCATGCTCGGCACCCTCGCCCGCACGCATGCCCTGCCGGCCGATAAAAAGGAGCGCCACCTCGCGCAGTTGACGGAGATCGCGCGGCGCCTGGTGAGCTCGCTCGACGAGATCGTCTGGGCCGTGAACCCGCGCTACGACTCCGTCGCGTCGTTCCTCGGCTACTATACTTCTTACGCCCAGCGTTTCCTCGGGCTCGCTTCGATCAAATGCCGCCTCGATGTCGCCGAGAATCTTCCGGAGACCCGGATCAGTTCGGGCGCGCGCCACGGGCTCTTCCTCGCGTTGAAGGAAGTGCTCAACAACGTCGTCCGTCACGCGCAGGCTACCGAGGTGCTGCTCCGGATCCACGTGCGTGATTCCGAACTCGTCCTCTCGGTGAGCGACAACGGCCGCGGCCTCGGCGACGCTCCGACAGAGGCCGGCATGGATGGGTTGCAGAACACGCGTACCCGCCTTGCCGCGCTGGGCGGGCGGTGCGACATTTCCAGCTCGCCCGCGACCGGAACCACCGTCGAACTCGTATTGCCAATCTAATGACACTTTCTCCGATCAAAGTCGCCCTCGTCGAAGACAACCAGACGACCCGCGAAAGCCTGGAATCGATCATCGAGATGACGCCCGGGCTCGAGTGCGTCTGCGTGTGCGCCAACGGCGAAGAGGCCCTGCGCCGGGCCCCCCGCTACCAGCCCGACGTCGTGCTGATGGACATCCAGCTCCCCAACATGTCCGGTGTCGAGTGCACCGCGCAATTGAAGGCGCTGCTGCCGTCGGTGCAGATCATCATGGTCACGGTCTATCAGGATCCCGACCGGATCTTCGCCGCGCTGCGGGTCGGCGCCTGCGGCTACCTGCTGAAGCGCTCAACGCCCGAGGAAATCGTGGCGGCGATTCGCGACGTGCAACAGGGCGGCGTGCCCATGACCGGGGACATCGCGCGGAAGGTGATCGCGCAGTTCCGCGAACAGTCCGTCGCCTCGGCCGAAGTCGAGAGTCTTTCGGCGCGGGAGCGCGAGGTGCTCGAGCTGGTGTCGCAGGGTTTTTCAAACAAAGAGATTGCCGCCCGCCTCTGCGTCACCGTTGAGGCGATACGCTGGCACCTGAAGAACACCTACCACAAGCTGCACGTGAACACCCGGACGCAGGCCGCGCTGAAGCTGCGCGCGAGCACGGGCGGCTCGGAAGGCGGACGGTAGCTCGTTTGATTCAGTAGCCGCGCCGGTGCGGCGCGGCTACCTCGGGAACGATCCCGTGAAGGGACCGACGTAGGCGGGCTAGTTCAGCTCAATCGACCACTGCTGGTGTGGATCGGCCGTGTAGGTGAACTGTTTCACCTGCGCACCGTCGAGCATCGACGCGCCGTACACGTCCAGAACCTTGCCGCTGTTCTTGTTCTTGATGACGAAGTAACCGTCCCCGGTTCCGGCGATGTCCCAGGCCTGGCTGGCGACCGCCAGCGGCTCCCATTGGTGGACGGGCACGTCGTCCGCGGTGTCGCCGCCGACCACGTCGAGCGCCTTGCCGCTGTGCAGGGCGGTGAAGGTGAAGTACCCGTCCGTCGTCGGCTCGATCTTCCACTTCTGGTTGTCGTTGGCGGAGCCGTAGGCCCACTGCTGGATCAGCGCGCCGTTTTCAAGCGACGCGCCCGCCACGTCCAGCGCCTTGCCGCTGTGCCGCGCCGTAACGCGGTAGGTGTTCGGCGTGGCCGTGGTGAGGCCGACATAGCTGAAGATACCGGAGCACAACTCGCTGCCGGTGCTGTGGGAGGTGGTGGCGAAACCGACGTAGGCGATCGCGGAGAGGCTCGCGAGCGTCGTCGAGCCAAGCGAGTTCCACGTGACTCCATCGGTTGAATACGAGGCATCGATCAGCGTCCCTGTGCGCGCCAGCCGGACCCACGTCGGCCCAATCACCGTCGACACCACCGTCGCGGTCGTGCTGCCTCCGGTCGTCGTGCGGCGCTGAAACGTGGCGCCGTTCGCCCGCGTCATCGCCGCCAGGGCGTTGGCGGAGCCGGCCGCGAGGGACTCACGAACCATGATCCCCGCCTTGGCCCAAGGGTCGGTGTCGGTCAGCGAGAACACCTTCGTCGTGAACGTGAAATCGCCACGCACCTGCCGGTAGGTGTAATGAAATGCATCGGCGGAGCCCTCGATGTCGGCGCCGGAGCCCGCGTTATTGAACGACCCGCCGGAGTAGCTCGTCCAGCCCGAGCGGGGAACGGCGCCCACATCGGCCTGTTTCCAGGGAAACGGCAGCGCCGCCGGAATCGTGTAGCTGGCGTGCGCCTGTTGCGACGTGCTGACGCCCGATTTGAAGGCTTTCGCTTTCACGATCGCGGAACTCGAAACCACGAACGGCCCGCTATACGCCGGCGATGACGCCGTCGGCGTGCTGCCGTCAGTCGTGTAGCGAAGCGTCGCGCCGGTCGTGGCGGTGGCGAGCGTCACGGTCTGCGGCCCCGCGTAGGTGCCTTCCGCCGGGCTGATGGTCGGCGTCGCGACGGGCGTGGAGTTGCTCGTAACCTTGAGGACCACGACACCGTGGGGCGGCACGGAAACGCTGTGCGAGGTCTTGTTGCCGAGATTCGTCCCGGTCCAGAGGTTGCGCGTGGCTGCCTTGCCCGCGATACCGAGGTGGGTCGCATAGTTCACGCTGCGGGTCTGCGCCGTGTCTTCGCGGTTGAACAGGCCGACGATCCACGAGCCATTCGAAAGCTGCCCCGTCCAGATCTGGCTGTTCACGTTCGTCGGATCGTTGGACAGAGGCGCGCCGGCAAAACCGTCGGCGTTGAGCGCCAGCAGCTCGGCATTCTGGTAATACGGGAGATCCGCTCCGATGGTGTTGTATTGATCCGACACCGACACCGGCCCGCCGGCCAGCAGGTGCAGCGAGATCGCCGTTTGCTTCTCGTCGGCATTGGCAAAGGTGTTCAGCCGGATCAAGTCGCCGTCGAGGATGAGCTGGCGCCGTCCCGAAATATAGGACCAGTAGGCGTAGCCGTCGAAGGTGTTATACCACTCCGACCACCACGGGTGGCGGATGCCGCGGTCGAAGTTGTTGAAGCGCGCCCAGCCGCCAGTCGCGGTGTCCTCGTTGATGCGGATCATGTGGCCGTACTTTCGCTCCAGTTCCGCCTCGTTTTTGAGGTGCGGCATCACGACGCTGAAAAACATGCCGTTGGCGTCGCATGCTTCCCGGATCCAGCGCAACGCCTTCTCGTAGTCGGCGCGCGGGCGGTTCGGCCCGACGGTGCCGAGGTTCTTGTCGAAGCCGTCCTCGAACCAGGAGAGGAAGTCCACGCGCAGGTACTTCACGCCCATGTCGGCGTAATACTGCACGTAGCCTTTGACATACTCCTCCGCGCCCGGCCGGTTGACCTGCACCCACGTGAACCAGAGCGCGTTCTCGGTCGGCTCGATGAGCGTCGCGAGCGGAATGTTCGTTCCCTTGATCAGCACGCCGGCGTTGGCGGCGCCGACGTTGATCCAGAGGGGATTATTGTAGATGCCGAGCGTCATGCCGCGGCTCTGCAGCTCCGCCGACCACCACGCGTAGTCATGCGTCCACGTGCTCGAATGCGTGGTGCGATAGCCGTGTTCGTTGTAGTTCGAATCGTCGCCCCAGCCGTCGATGCAGATCATCGAGTAGCCGTGCGGCTTGAGATTGGCCTCGAACCAGTCGGTGTTGGCCGACCAGACGCTCTCCGGGATGTAGCCATCGGTGACGTAGTTGTATTCGTAGGGGTTCCAATACAGGGGAGCCTTGTAGGGGTTCACCTGGGCGAGCACTCCCATCGGGAGGAGGAGCAACCCGGAAACGCAGGCGAGAAGCCTCGCGAGCCGTTTCAGGGACAGCATGATCGTATTCATTTTTTGGGGGTATCTTTGCGTGTGGGTGCGAACGCGACCGCGGGGGTCGCGGTTTGGAGCTGGCAAATGCGGTCGGGCCAGGCGATGCGTCGCGACGCATCGCCGTGGCAACTACACGCCGCCCACGGACAAAGCGGGGCCCGGGCGGCGGGAGAACCAGACGAGGGAACCTATGTTTCGCGCCGTACGCGCGTCAGGGAGCGGCCAGCAACTCCAGCATCCATTGCTGGTTTTCTCCGCCAGTGTAGGTGAACTGGTTCACTGCGGCGCCGTTGTCGGTCGAGGCGCCGTAGATATCGAGGGCCTTTGCGCTGTTCTTGTTCACGATCCGGAAATAGCCGCCGCCGACCGACTCGAGGGACCACTTCTGGCTGTCCAGCCCATAGTCGTCCCATTGGTGGATGGCCGCGCCCTCGCTCGTCGAACCGCCGACCACATCGAGCACCTTGCCGCTGTGGACTGCGCTCAGCGAATAGTAGCCGCCGCCGACATCCTGGACCCGCCATTGCTGATTCAAGCCGCCGACGTAGTCCCATTGGTGCACGAGAGCGCCGTTGTCATAAGAGACGCCGGACACATCGAGGGCTTTGCCGCTATGCCGCGCGACGATCTTGTACACTCCTCCGGAGACGATGACGCCGCCCGAGCCGATTTGATAGGTCGCCTCGCCCACGGCTGAGTTGGCCAGATCGGGGCGGACGGCGATCGCCTTCACGGTCGTCGTCGTCGCGATCTCCAGCGGCGCAACGTAAACCGGTGAGCCTGTCGAGGGTGTGCTCCCATCCAACGTGTAATGGATCGTCGCCCCCGATGTCGGCGTCGTAATCGTCACGTATTGGACTGTCGGATATGCTCCACCCGCAGGATCGAAACGCGGTTGTGCAACTGAGCCCGGCCGCCGCTCAGCCAGGACTTGTTCGAACTCCGCCGCCGCCAGCGTTCCGTCAGCGTGCGAGGTGACCGCCAGGCCCACGTACACCGGCGCCGTCGAACCAGTCATCAACGTCGGCCCGACTTGCGTCCATTGGATCCCGTCGGCGGACCGGTAACCCGTGATCGAGTCACCCATGCGCTGCACGCGCAGCCATTGCGGCGCTCCGCCTGCCCCGGAGTCGACCGTGCCCATGGTGCCGCCGCCCGCTTCCAGCCGGCGCTGGAAGATCGCTCCGCTGGCCGCGGTGACCGCCATCATTGCGTTCGCCGCGCCGGCCTCCAGTCCCTCACGAATCATCAGCCCGGCCTTGGCCCACGGATGCGTGGGAGTCAGCGAGGCGATCCTGGCGGTCAACGTGATGTCGCCGTCGAGCGGCTGGTAAACAAAATGAAACGCATCGGCCGCCCCTTCGATATCCGCGCCAGCACCGGCGTTCGTAAACGCACCGGTTGCGTTGTCATACGCGGCGCCGCCGGGCGGCGTGACGCGGCCGATGTCCGTCTGCATCCAGGGCGCGGGCAGCGGCGCCTGGCCCACGATGGTATAGCGCTCCGTCCACACCGATGAGTCCGCCTTCCCGTCCTTCACCGCAAACGCCTTGATCGTCGTCGATGCCGCCACCTCGATCGGCGCACGATAAACACTCGAGGTGTGAGTCGGCTCCGTGCCATCGAGCGTGTAGTGGATCGTCGCATCGGCGGTCGTCGTGGCCATCGCCACACGTTGCGGCGTCGCATACACGCCGCCCGTCGGAGTGAACTCAGGCATCGCCGTCTGCAAGCTGGCCGCCGGGGGACCGAGCCGCAACATCACACAACCGTGCGGCGGCACGGTGGCCGAGACGCTTGTCATCGTGCCCAGGTTGGCGTGCGCCCACAGGTCGCGAACCGGCACGCGCCCTGCGATGCCCAGGTCCTCCAAAAACCGAATACGCCGGGCGCGGGGTTCGTCTTCGCGGTTGAAGAGACCGACGACCCAGTCGCCGTTCGACAGCCGGCCTTTCCAGATCTGGCTCCGCTCATCCGTGGGATCGTTGGAGAGCGGTTTCCCCACGAACCCGTCTTCGTTGAGCGCCAGCAGTTCTCGGTTTTGGTAGACCCACAGGTGACGGCCGATCGTATCGTGCTGGTCGGCGACGGCGATCGGGCCGCCGGCCATCAGGCTCAGCGAGACCGCGGTCTTGCGCTCGTCGTCGGTCGCAAAGGTGTTCACGCGGAGAAAATCGCCGTCGAGGATGACCCGGTTGCGTCCCGCGAGATACGACCAATAGGTGAAGCCGTCGAAGGTGTTGTACCACTGCGACCACCACGGGTGGCGGACACCGCGCTCGAAATTGCTGAACCGCTCCCACCCTCCGGTGGCCACGTCTTCGTTGATGCGAAACATGTGGCCGTGTTGCACCTCAAGCTGCGCTTCGTTCTCAAGGTGAGGCATGACGAGGCTGAGAAACATCCGGTTGGCGTCGCACGCCTCCTTCATCCAGCGCAGCGCCTTCTCGTAGTCGGCCCGCGGACGCTCCGGCCCGACGCGGCCGAGGTTCTTGTCGAAGCCATCCTCGAACCACGAGAGGAAGTCCACGCGCAGGTACTTCACGCCCATGTCGGCGTAATGCTGCACGTAGCCCTTCACGTATTCCTCCGCACCCGGCCGGTTGACCTGCACCCAGGTGAACCACAACGCCTCCTCATTCGGATCGATGAGACTAGCGAGCGGGATGTTCGTGCCCTTGACCAACACGCCGGCATTCGCAGCCGCCCGGTTGATCCACAGCGGATTGTTATACATGCCCAGCGTCATGCCCCGGCTTTTCAGGTGCTTCGCCCACCACGCGTAGTCGTGTATCCATTCGCTGGAGTGGGTTGTGCGGTAGCCGTGCTCGTTGTAGTTCGAATCGTCACCCCACCCGTCGATGCAGATCATGCGGTAGCCGTAGGGCTTCAGATGGCGTTCGACCCAGTCGATGTTCGCCGACCAGGTGGCTTCGGGGATGTAGCCGTCGGTCGTGTAACAATACTCGTAGGCGCTCCAATAAAGCGGCGCGCGGTTGACGGGACTGGAACTATTGGCGGAGGCGGCAAGCGAGGTGAGCGCCGCGGCTAGGAGCAGGCCGAGCACGGCAAGACTGCGTTGGTTCATTTTGGGTCGGGGTGAGGCAAACCACCAAGAGCTAGGGCGCGGACCTTCGCTCGAGGCGGGGCGGCGGCGTTTGCTCGCCGACGACGTTCGCCAGGGGCTCCGGTGCGCGTGTGCGGTGGAGGACGATTCGGTTCGTGCGGTGTGTGGGGGAAGAGCGCGCGGTCGGAGGGGGAACGCAAGCGGCTCGCGGGTAACGTAGCGCCGCGATTCTGCCCGGAATCGCCGAAGCTGAGTAGCTCCCCAACCGGGTAGTTTTTGCGCACCAAGGGCGCGGAGAGTCCGCGACGCCTCCGGCTGCGTTGCGCCGGCGGCTAGTTAGTACGTCGCCCCGGCCACGGCCGAACCGATCGGGACGACGTCCAGACGCCTTCGACGTGTCGAACCGGGCGCGTCCGGAAATTTTCCGGCACATCCATGAATTGTCCTGACTGTCTCTTTTGACTCACTCACACGCGGACGTTCGCTTGGTGGCCCATGCCCGAACACCC
>DASWVO010000412.1:0-10605 GCA_036406235.1 Opitutaceae bacterium | reverse complement strand
GGAAGCGACGATCCTCACATCTTCCGGCAGCTCCGATTTCGACCGCGCCGTCATCGAGGCCTTCCGCACGATCGGGCGCCTGCCACCGCCACCGACGAAGGAAACCGAGGTGTTCGCGGTGAATTTGAGAATGAGTGAAATGGAATGAAAAAACCTCTTGCGTTCAGCGGCCGAACTCTGATTTTTCACACCCTCTCGTTTGTTACGGGCTCTTAGCTCAGTTGGAAGAGCGCCTCAATGGCATTGAGGAGGTCAGCGGTTCGAACCCGCTAGGGTCCACCAATTTACGCCCTCGGCAACGAGGGCTTTTTTGTTGGCGCGACGTCAGAGCTTCAGGTCCTTCGCGTAGCCGGTGAGCTCCATGTAGGCCGAGCCGATCTCGCCGCCATCAGCGCCTCGCACCCGGCACGCGCCCTCCCAGTAAGGGATGTCGCCCAGCCGGCCCGAAAGCTCCTGCTCGGGCACGAGCGGTTCGATCATGAAGGCGACCGGGGCCCCTGTGGCCGGATCGCTCGTCGTGACGCGCACACGTTGCGGATACGTGGCCCCCGTCCGCGGACTGCGCCAGCGATCGAGGACGATCCATTCGAACGCCCGTTTTTCCGGTCGGCCGGCGGCGTCCACCCACGTCAGTGACGAGGCAGGATCGGCGCTGCCATCGCGCCGGCGGAGCCGGTAGAGCATGAGCTCGCGGCCGTCCTTCAACTGCACGCTCACCCAGTCCCAGCCAACCTGGTTCGCGCCAAGCTGGCTGCTGCTGATCTCGTGGTCCATCCACGCCTCGCCGCGCACGCGCAGCGTTTCGCCGGCGAGCACGAGTTCGCCCTCGGCGCGGAGGCGGGAAAACGTGAGATAGTAGCTCGCGGCGGTCGGCTCCGCGCCTTTGCGCGAAACGCCATTGTCGCCGAAGACGACGAGCGGTTTCGCGGGCGCGAGCGTGAGCGTGAAACTGGCCTCGGCGTGCACGCCGGCGCGCAGCTCCATCCGTTCGCTCGCCGGGTCGATGAGTCGCAATGACCACGGGCCGTTGCGCACGTCGAGCGTGTCCGTCGACGCCGCGGCGTCCCAACCCGCGCGATTGAGCCGCTCCTGGTGAAGAAACTTTTCCGCGGCGACATCCACCAGCGCTGCGTGCGCCAGGTAGAGCTGCGTCGACTTGTCCGGCGCAGACTGCCGGAAAAACGTCGCTTGAAAACCGAAGCGACGGCCGTCGGTCGCGAACAGATGACCCGTGAGGTACCACCACTCGAGCCTGAACTCCGGATGCGAGCCGTGATCGCGGGGAAACTCGAAGCGATGCCCTGGCTGCGGCACGGCAAAGCCGTCCGGCGTAGTGAGGGCACTTTGGGAATGGCCACAAACCGCCACAAAGAGGCACGAAAACAATCCAAGCGCCCGGAAAACGTTTCGCGTCTTTTCGTGCCTTTTGGCGGCCATTTTCATTCCTCCCGGTCCGCTGGCAGATCGGCGCCCCAGAGACCGACCGCGTAGCTCACCGCGACCCCCACGACGCTCACGATCACCGCCAGGCCCGCGAGTTGCGCCCAGGGCAGCGCGAAGCCGAGCGTCCAGCCGAACGACTGTTTGTTAATCACGTGGATCAGCAGCCACCCGAGCGCGAGGCTCAGGACCAGTCCGCCGGCGACCGCGCTCACCGCGACCGCGCCGCCCTCGATCGCGGCGGACAGGGCGATCTCGCCGCGCGCGAAGCCGAGCGCGCGCAGTGTAGTGAGTTCGTCACGACGATCGAGGAGCACGCTTGTCAACGTGAGCGCCAGGCCGATCACCGCCACGCCCACGCCGATGATTTCGAGGGCGTAGGTGATTGCGAAGGTCTGCCGGAAGATGCGGAGGATCTCGGTGCGCAGCCGGGCGTTGGTGAAGACGGAGAGGCCGGAAAACTCCCGCAGCAAGTCGGCGCGAAGCGCGTCGGGGTTCACGCCCGGCTTCACCCACAGGGAAACATTGGTCACCGCGTCCTCCTGAAACCACCGGCGTGTGTGCGTGCGGTCGACGAGGATCGAGCCGCGTTCATTGCCGTAATCGGCGAACACAGCGGCAATCGTCAGCTCGCGCGGGCCCGACGGCGTCGGCAACCGCACCACGTCGCCGCGGTTTTTGCCGAAGCGCTCGCTGAACGCCTCGCTCACGAGCGCGAGCGTTTCGTTGGTCGCGGTGTCGAACGCGTTTTCATCGCGCGGCGGCTGCACCCAGGGCAGGTTGCTCCTGGCGCGCAGGAGCGTGAGATCGGTGCCGGAGAGGAGGGTGGAAATGCGGTCGATCTCGATCGGATACGTGACGAGCCGGCTCGCGGCCGCGACGGCGGGATGCTGTGCCAGCCGGTCGGCCGCGGCGGGAGAGATGCGGTTGCGCGAGGTGGCGGCTTGGGCGCCGTTGCTGGCGATGTAGAGATCGGCGTGCAGCGTGCGTTGCAGCCAGTCGCGCACGGTCTGTTCGAAACTCGCGACGAGGATGCCCATTCCGGCGGTCATGCCGATGGCGCAATGCAAGGCAGCCACGGCGATGCGGTGCCGCCCCGAGGGACGCTGGAGATGGCTCAGCGCGACCCGCGCGTGCGCCCGGCGCCGCCCCCACGCCCGCAGCGCGCGCGCCAGCAGGGGAAGCAGGAACGCGCACGTGATGCCTCCGCCGAAGATCCACAGAAACGCGGCGGCATAACCCGCCAGCGGAAAACGGCCGCCGCCAGCAAAGCGCAAGGGCGGTAGTTGCACGCACGCTACGCCGCCGGCGAGAAAGAGGAGCCCGAGGGCGACGTTGCGCCAGAGGCGGCTGCCCGGGGCCGGTGCGGCGCCGCGGTGAAGAACCTGGGCCGGCGGCGTGCGCGCAGCCTCGCGGGCCGGCCACCAGCCCGCGACGAGCCCGGTTCCGACCCCCAGCGCAAGGCCGAGCAGAATCTCGAACGTGCTCGGCATCGCCGCGCGCACCGTGGTGGCAAAGTACAGCGCATTGACCGTCTGGCCGATGGCCCGCACCGAGGCTTGCGCGCCGGCCCAGCCGAGCAGCACGCCCAACGCCCCGCCGAGCAGTCCCAGCACGGCGGACTCCGCCAGCCACACGCGATGGATCGTGCCCTCCTCGACGCCGAGCGAGCGCAGGATCGCAATCTCGGCGCGCCGACGCACCACCGCTCCGTCCATCGCCTGAAAAATCAGGTACAACCCGACCAGCAGTGCGATCAGCGAGAGGACGTTGAGGTTGAGCCGAAAGGCGCGCGTCATTGTCTCCGCCGACTCGCGGCGCGCGCCCGGCGAGGTGACGCCCCAGCGGTCGCCCGATTTTTCCTCGAGCACGGTGCGCAACTCCTCCCGCCGCTCGTCCGCGCGCGGGCCCGGTTCGACCAGAAACTCCACGCGATCGAGCCGTCCCTGCTTGCCGGTGAGTTCCTGCAATTTCGGCAGATCCAGAATCATGAGATCGGCGGGGACCTGCGGGGTGTCGGGCACGTGCGGGATCACGCCCGCCACCGGCAGCGTGAGCACGCGCTCGTCGAGGATGAGCTCGACTTCCGCGGGAGCGGGTTTCGCGAAGGCATCGCTCAGCCACACCTGCGGGCCCGCACGAAACGAGGTCCAGAAGTCGCCGCGATTTTCTCCGCCCCCGGGCGCCGCCGCCGCACCTCCGCGGCTCTCGGCGGCCTGGCCGAAGTAGGCACGACCGGTCTCCTGCTGGCGGACGAGGTTCGAAAGCGCCACGAGATCGACGCCGAGGAGCGTGTAGGTCGTCCGGCCGAAACGATTCGTCTCGCCCGGCTTCGGCGGACGCGCCGCCGCGGCTTCGACCACGGGGATGATATGCACGGGGCGCGTCCCGAGCGCCGCACGAAGCTCGGGCAAGACCGCTTCGGGCAGCGTGCCGGCCGGCGCCTGGACGATCCAGTCGCTCTGGCCGGTAAGCGTATCCGTGAAGTTGGCGAAACTGGAAACGGCGGCGCGATTCGCCAGCCGGATCGACACGAATACGGCCACGCCCAGCGCCAGGATACCGACAAGCAGGGCCGACTGCTTCGGCGCGAGCTTCCAGTGCCGGAGCGCGAAACGGCGCAGCAGGGTGGGGGTGACTGTGGTGCTCATGCGCCGCCGTGGGCTTTCAACTGCCGGGCTGCCGCTTGCCGGCGGGCCGCCGCGCGGAGCGCGCCCTCGATCCGGCCCGGACCCAAGGGCGGGCCTGCATCCGATGCAGTATTCATGCTCCGGTGACGATGCATCCGTCGCGCAGGTGAATCCGCCGGTGGCAGATGGCGGCCGCCTCCTCGCTGTGCGTCACGAGGATGAGCGCGGTGTGCGTCTCGTCGGTCAGCTCGCGCAGGAGCGCGAGGATGTTTTCGCCGTTGGCGGTATCCAGATTGCCGGTGGGTTCGTCGGCCAGGATGAGGTCGGGGGCATGCACCAGCGCGCGGGCGATCGCGACCCGCTGCTGTTCGCCGCCGGAAAGCTGCGAGGGCAGGGCGGCGGCGCGCCAGGTGAGACCGACGCGCTCGAGATAACCGCTCACCAGGTTGCGCCGTTCGGCCGCGGGCGTGCCGAGCAGCTGGAGCGGCAACTCGATGTTTTCCGCCGCGCTGAGCGTCGGCAGCAGGTGAAAAAACTGGAAGATCGTGCCGATGCGCTGACGGCGCAGGCGCGCGAGGGCATCGGAGTCGAGACGATTGATGACGGCGTCGTGCAGCGTGATGCGGCCCTCGTCAGGCCGGTCGACGCCACCGAGGCAGTTGAGGAGTGTGGTCTTGCCGCTGCCCGAAGGACCGGTGAGGGCGACGCGTTCACCGGCGTCGACGGCGAATGAGACGCGGTCGAGCACGCGGCGCTCGCCGTAGCTCTTGCTCACCGCATCGACCTGCAGCACGGGACCGGCGGAAAGCTTGGCCATGATCGGTCAAAGGGCAGGCCTCAGCGCGGCGGCGTGAACGACGCGTCGCTCGGTTCGGAGGGATGGCCGTGGAGCCGCACGAAAGTGCGCTGCCAGTGCTCGGCCTCGAACTCGCGGCGCTTCACCGCACGATACTCGATTTCGCCGGCGATGAAAATGAAGGCGAACAGCACGACGCCGATCGGGTTGTGTAACCACCAACCCATGACAAATGCGCCGGCCGCCGCGAGAAACTTACCGACCGTCGCCGCGATGAAGGTCGCCCGCAGATACGCGAAGCGGCCCACCAGCAGCGCGCGCAGCACCCGTCCGCCGTCCATCGGAAACACGGGCACGAGATTGAAGACTCCCATGATGAGGTTGACCACGAGCATCAGCTGCAGGACTTCGAGCACCGACAGCGGCATGGCCGGCCACGGGGTCCAGAACCCGGGCAGGGCGCCAGCGACGAGCAAAAGGGAAACGAGGGCGAAATTCACGGCCGGGCCGGCGAGCGCGATCAGCAGTTCGCTGCCGGGTTTGCGGGGGATGGAATCAAACTCCGCCATTCCGCCAATGGGCAGCAAAAGAATGCGCGGCACCTCCACGCCGAAGTGGCGGGCGGTGAACGAATGCCCGAGCTCGTGCAGCACGACGCACGTGAATAAGAGCGCCACCTGGATGATGTTGCCAATCAACCCAGCTCCGCCGTTTTCGTCCCAGCCGGCCCAGGCCACGTAGCCGAGAAGCAGCAGGAAGCTGCTGTGCAAGGCGAGTTGAATGCCGCGGATGCGGAACAAGTTGATTGACCAGCCGAGCATGTGACGTAAGCAGAACCAGCTTTGCGAAAAGCGCCAGCGTCGATACGCTGACGACTCGCGGGGCGCCTCGAAAGTTCCGATGACTGACACCAACGCCAAGCCGCCCACCATCCTCATCATCGATGACGACACCGAGATCCGTTACTCGCTCGGTCGCGTCCTCTCGTCGCGTCACTACCAGGTCATCGAGGCTCCCAGCGGCGAAGCCGGCGTGGCACTGGTGAAGAAGGGCCCGCCGCCCGACCTGATCTTTCTCGACATCCGCATGAGCGGGATGAGCGGCATCGAGGCGCTGCAGCATGTGCGCTCCGCCAACCCGAAGCAGATGGTCATCCTCATGACCGCGTTCGGTACCGCCCAGACGGCGATCGAGGCGATGAAGTACGGGGCGTTCGACTACATCATGAAGCCCTTCGACCCGGCGAAGGTGCTCGCGATCGCGGAGAACGCCCTCAAGGCCCACGCCGACATGCGCGCCGTGAGCGACTACAAGCCCACGATCAACGCCGACGACTACCGCGAAGGCATAGTGGGCTCCTCGCCGGTCATGCAGGATGTATTCAAGATCATCGGACAGGTGACGGCGAGCGACGTCACCGTGATGATCACCGGCGAGAGCGGCACGGGCAAGGAGCTCGTCGCGCGCTCGATCTGGAAGCACTCGCACCGAGCCTCCAAGCCCTTCATCGCCGTCAACTGCGCCGCCATCCCCGACAATCTCATCGAGAGCGAGCTCTTCGGCCACGAGAAGGGATCGTTCACCGGCGCCACCGGCCAGCGACTCGGCAAGTTCGAGCTCTGCGACGGCGGCACGATCTTCCTCGACGAGATCGGCGACATGGCGCTCGCCACGCAGACCAAGATCCTCCGCGTGCTCCAACAGGGCGAGATCCAGCGCGTCGGCGGCACCGAGACGATCAAGGTCGACGTGCGCATCCTCGCTGCGACCAACAAGGACCTCGAGGAGATGGTGAAGGCGAAGACCTTCCGCGAAGACCTTTACTACCGCCTCAACGTCGTGCGCATCCGCATGCCCCCGCTGCATGAGCGCGGCGAGGACATTCCGCAGATCGTCGATTTCTGCGTGCAGAATCTGCTCAAGCAGAAGAAGGCTCGCGTGAGCAAGGTCTCGCCCGAGGCGATGAACGTGCTCACGCGTTACAAGTGGCCAGGCAACGTGCGCGAACTCGAGAACGTCGTCTACCGCAGCGCCGTCATCGCGCAGGGCGACACGATTCTCCTCAAAGACCTGCCGGCGGAGATCCGTGCGGCCGTGGGAGCCGCGGCTCCCGTCAGCGGCGAATCGATCCCGCCCATGCCAGTACCCGAGGCCGCCGAACTGCCGCCCGCGGCGATCGGGGCGGCGCCCGCGCCCATGACGGTCGAAGCCGCGCTCGATTATCTGCACGTGCAACTCGCCACCGGCACCGAGCCGATCCTCGAGCGCCTCGAGCGCGAGATGATCACCCGCGTGCTCAAGGCCGAGGGCGGCAATCAGGTGCGTGCATCCGAAAAACTCGGCATCACACGTGCGACGCTGCGCAAGCGCATCGAGGAGTTGGGCCTCAAAGGCTGATCGGGTGCGTCCGTCACGTCGCCGGACAAGTCCGCCCCGGGGCAGCCGGAGTCGGGCGGCCTCGCGGACGCCTTTGCCTCGCCGAAACCAGGGCATTCCGGCGCGAATCCAGACTCTGAAAACGCATTTTCCGACCCTGCCCGAGCAATTGTCGCGTTTGCCCGCCCGGTTACAAAGCCCGCTAACGCGTGGTCGGGGTCTGGAAACGCGATTGCACGGTCTGCAATCGCGGAGGCAAAGTCTGCCCGCGTGAGGGCACGGTCAGAAATCGTCCTGACGAAGTCTGCCCGCGTGAGGGCACGGTCAAGAGTCGCCCCGACGAAGTCGGGAAACGCGTTTACGGAGTCGGAAATCACGATTGCCGGCTTGGGCAGCACGATTGCGGAGTCGTAAACGACGGCGGCAAATTCCGCCCGCGACAGGGCGAAGGCCGAAAACGCGATTGCGCGGCCCGACTGGTCCTCGACGAAGGAGGGCCAGTCTGTGACCGGCGCGGTCCGGTAAAAGACCGGACCTACCTCAGAAAAGGCGGCTTGCGAAGCGTCGCCGTTAGCGGTCGGCGAACCCCTTCGGGTGCGCGGAGTGCCACTTCCAGGCGGTCGCCACGATCGGCTCGATCTCGGTGTATTTAATCTTCCAGCCGAGCTCCGTCTGCGCCTTCGACGAGTCGGCGTAGAGCGCCGGCGGGTCGCCGGCGCGACGCGGCGCCGTGACGTAGGGCACTTTCTTGCCCGTCACCTTTTCGACGGCGCGGATGACCTCGAAGACTGATGTCGGCTTGCCCGTGCCGAGGTTGTAGAAAAGCGCCGTGCCAGGCTTCGCGAGTTTCTCGAAGACCGCGATGTGGGCGCGGCTCAAGTCGTCCACGTGCACGTAATCGCGCAGGCAGGTGCCGTCGGGCGTCGGATAATCCGTGCCGAAGACCTGCAGGGCAGGGCGCTTGCCGACCGCCGCGTCGATCGCGACCGGGATCAGGTGCGTCTCCGGGCTGTGGTCCTCGCCGATCGAGCCGTCCTCGGCAGCGCCCGCGGCATTGAAGTACCGGAACGCAGCGAAACTCAGGCCGTGCGCGTGCGCGAGGGCCTTGAGGGCGTTCTCGATGTCGAGCTTCGTCTGGCCGTAGGGGTTGATTGGCGACTGCGGAAGCGTCTCGACGATCGGCATCTGCGTGGGGATGCCGTAGGTCGCACAGGTCGAGGAAAAGACGAATTTCGTCACGCCTTTGGCGAGCATCGTCTTCAACAGGTGGAGCGTCGCGACGACGTTGTTGAAGTAGTACTTGAGGGGATCGGTCACCGATTCGCCCACGTAGGCGAAGGCGGCGAAGTGCATCACCACCTCGATCTTTTCCTCGACGAGGATCTTGCCCACAGCCGCCTCATCCCCGAGATCGGCGCTGTAGAAGGGAATATCCGGGGCCACGGCCGGGCGGTGGCCGAAGACCAGATTGTCGAGCACGACCGGGCGGTGCCCGGCGGCGATGAGTTGGCGAACGCAGTGACTGCCGATGTATCCGGCTCCTCCGACGACTAGAACGTTCATGCGGGCGAGGCTTGTATTGCCTTAATGCCTTGGTTGGCTAGCGGTTTTTTACTCATGTCGTTTACGCCTCCACGGATCGTCATCACCGGTGTCGGCTTGACCGCACCGAACGGCAACTCGCTCCCCGAGTTCCGCACAAACTTGCTCAACGGCGTCGCCGGCGTGGAACGGATGGATATCCGCTACATGGGAACGCTACTCGCGGGCGTCTGCCATTATGATCCGCTGAAGTATCAGAAGAAGAAGGAAGTGCGCGTCGGCACCCGCGCCGGCTCGATCTCGATCTACTGCGCGCGCGAGGCCGTGACCGACAGCGGAGTGAACTTCGACGCGATGCCGAAGGACCGCGTCGGTATTTACATCGGCACGACGGAGCACGGCAATGTCGAGACCGAGAACGAGATCTACGCCATCTCCAAGTTTAACTACGACACAAAGTTCTGGTCGCATTATCACAACCCGCGCACCGTCGCCAACAACCCGGCGGGCGAGACGTCGCTGAACCTCGGCATCACCGGCCCGGCCTACACGATCGGCGCCGCCTGCGCCGCCGGTAATCTCGGCCTGATCCATGCCGCGCAGATGTTGCGGCTCGGCGAGGTGGACTTCGCGATCTGCGGCGGCGTGAGCGAGAGCATTCACACCTTCGGCATCTTCGCCGGCTTCAAATCGCAGAACGCGCTCGCCTCGCACGAGGATCCAAAAAAAGCGTCGCGCCCCTTCGACCGGGCCCGCAACGGCATCGTCATCTCCGAAGGCGGCTGCCTTTACACGCTCGAGCGCCTCGAGGACGCCCAGAAACGCGGCGCGAAGATCTACGGCGAGATTTCTGGGTACTGCGTGAACAGCGACGCCAGCGACTACGTGCTGCCCAACCCCACGCGCCAGTCCGAGTGCGTGCGCAAGGCCATCGCTCACGGGGGGCTCGCGCCGCGCGATATTCATATCGTCAACACCCACGCGACGGCCACGCCGCTCGGCGACGTCCAGGAGTGCGAGGCGATCCGCAGCGTCTTCGGCGCCGACTGCCCGGAGACCTACGTCAACAACACCAAATCGTTCATCGGCCACTGCATGGGCGCGGCCGGCGCGCTCGAACTGGCGGGCAACCTGCCGTCGTTCGAGGACCTCGTGGTTCACCCGACGATCAACGTCGACGATCTCGACCCGCTCTGTGCGTTGCCCAACCTCGTGCTCAACGAGCCGCAGAAGGTCGCCCGGGTCGACACGATCCTGAACAATTCCTTCGGCATGCTCGGCATAAATTCCACGTTGATTGTGAAACGCTTTGTGCCCTAACTGACCGTTCGCTCACGATCATGACCAAAGACGAATGCAAAAAGGTGGTGCTCGATATCATCACCGACATCGCCCCCGACGAAGATCTTTCCGGTATCAAGCCCGACGTTCGCCTGCGCGACCAACTCCAGCTCGATTCGATGGACTTCCTGGACATCGTCATGGAGCTCCGCAAGCGCCACGGCATCGAGGTGCCGGAAGCCGACTATCCGCAACTCGCGTCGCTGGACAGTTGCGCGGCCTACCTCACGCCGAAGTTCGAGGCACGGTCGAAGTAAGACGGAGAGTTGCGCTGGGAGCGCGGGCGGCTCACCCGCCTTGTTTGAAGAAGACTGCGGGCGAGCCGCCTGCGCTCCCAGAGGAAGGCCGGGCAAAAATTCCCGGCCTTTTTCATTCATGAACACTGCCTCGCACTACGACGTCGCGATCATCGGCGCCGGCATGTCGGGCCTCGCCGCCGGCATCCGGCTGGCGCATTTCGGCAAAAAGGTCTGCATCTTC
>DASWVO010000411.1:0-3960 GCA_036406235.1 Opitutaceae bacterium | reverse complement strand
CAATGGAGCCGCGACGCCCTCGTCGCGGCCGGCGTTGAGGCGGCCCGAACTAACGACGTTGAGAGCCCACGTACCGAGCGAGGCGAGCGCTCGGCCAACCCACGGGCGCGGCCGCAGGCCATCCTGCGAGCGGAACTACGCGGTCCGGCTTTTCAGCCGGGTCGCCTCTTCGCGCAGCAGCCGGGTGAAGATCTCGGCGTGCGGGCTTGGCCGCACCGCCGACAGTCCCAGCTTAATGACGATGGCGGCGAGCGCGGGCGAAAACGGACGCATCACCAGCGTCTGCGGCAGCACCCCGACAATACCTTCCGTCAACACCGCCGCCTCATTGTTTGCCTCCAGCGCGGCGAAGAGCGTGGCCACGCTTTCGGCCGATTGATCGGTCAACCGGGGATTGACGCCGAAAGGCTTCAGGATCGCCCGCAGCCGTGGGGCATACTCCGGGAAGTTGACGCGACCGAGTCCGCGCAGCGGCAAATCTCTCAGCCGCGCCGGTGGTATCCTCTTCAACTTTGCGAGCGGGTGCGTCTGCGGCATGATCAGCACGGGCAACTGATGGACCAGTTCGGTCCACGCGTAGTGCGGCGTGGCCGCTTCCAGGCCAGCGGGCATGATGGCGAGGTCGAGCAAGCCGGCCGAAGCCCGCTCGCTCATTTCGCGCGGAGTCAGATCGGACAGCTCCAGTTTTACCTTCGGCGCGCTGATCTGAAACCGCGCGATGGTTGCCGGCAGCAAGCTCGCGGTGAGCGAGGGCACGAATCCGACCCGCAAGGTTTCCGCCTTCACCTCGCCGCGCACCCGTCGGACGGCTTGATCGGCGCGTGCGAGCACGTCGCGCGCCTCCTCGTAGAAGATTTCGCCGGCGCCGGTGAGGGTGATGAGGTTCTTCCCGCGGACGAAGAGGATCACGCCCAGTTCGTCCTCCAGATCCTTGACCTGCCGGCTCAACGCCGGAGGCGTGACATGCAGGCTCCGCGCTGCGCGCTGAAAACTGCCGTGGGCGGCGACCGCCGCGAAATAACGGAGATGGCGAAGCTCCATGAGAGGGCGATTAACCAAAAGTATCGGTGAGCCCAAGAGCACGGCAATGGGCATTTTCCCGGCGGGTGATATTTTCTGCGCGCACGGGCGAACAACCAACCGCCGGTGTCGCTTCGCGAAAATTCATCCGCCTCACATCCACCTGCCATGAATCCCACCCACACCACCTCCTCCCTGAAACTTGCCGGCAAGATCGCCCTCATCACGGGCGGCAGCAGCGGCCTTGGCCTCGCCACCGCCAGGTGCTTCATCGCCGAGGGCGCACGCGTCTTTATCACCGGCCGGCGCCAGGCCGAACTCGACGCCGCCGCGCGCGAGCTCGGTCCGCAGGCTACACCCATCCAGGGCGACATCGCGAAATCCGCCGATCTTGACCGGATCTTCGCCACCATCAAAGCGCAGGCGGGGCGGCTTGACATCCTCTTCGCCAACGCGGGCGGCGGCGCCTTCGTGCCGCTCGAGCACGTGACCGAAGAGCATTTCGACAAATATTTCGGGATCAATGTCCGCGGCACGCTCTTCACGGTGCAAAAGGCGCTGCCGCTCATGCCCGCCGGCTCGGCCATCGTGCTCAATGGCTCGATGGTTTCCGTCAAGGGCGTGCCGGCCTTCGGCGTCTATGCCGCGACCAAGGCGGCCCTCCGTTCCTTTGCCCGGACCTGGGCCGTGGACCTCAAGCCGCGGCAGATACGCGTGAACGTCGTTGCGCCCGGCACGATCGTCACGCCCGGCTACAAATCGGAACTCGGCCTCAACGACGAGCAGATCGACGGCATGACGGCCCAAGTGGCCGCCACTGCGCCCAGCGGACGCACCGGCACGCCCGACGAAGTCGCGAAGGCAGTGCTGTTTCTCGCCTCCGACGACGCGAGCTACGTCAACGGCATCGAACTCTTCGTCGACGGCGGCGCCGCGCAAATCTGAGAGGACACGATGGAAACCGGAAAGAAACACCAGGGGGCCTGCGATCTCACCCAGCGTCCGCCCCGCAGTTGCTACGTTCGTCTGGGGGGATACGTGATCCTTCCCCGATTCATTGACAAAGTCCGCGCGGCCGGGGCGGGCAAGCTTGGGGACTACTACGATGGCCCCGATGGCATGAACGGGCAATTTCTACGGTTCGTCGGCATCACGCATGCCGCGTTAAAACGGGTCATCGCCAAGGGCGGTGGTGATGCCGACATCCTCGCCTGGATCGAAGCTCACGCGAAATTCAAACGGCAGCCTTGGGAAATTGCTGCGTGGAGTGAATTCCAAGCCAGGAGACCCGTGGACAGCGATTCCGAAACCCTTGAAGACTTCGCAGAGTCAATGCGGCGTCTCCATCCCAACCGGGAGGATATCAAAACTCGCTTCGACTTCCTTGACCTCGACGACCACTGCTCTTTCGGCGGTCGGGCCTGATGCCAACACGATCCTCTTAACGGTTCGGATCCCTGCGCCATTGGTGAGGCTCCTCAGCGTTCCAAGGAGGGGCGGCACTCTTGCCGCCCTTCAGGAGCTGGGTGGAGCCCGACGTCCCCGGCGGGCTTTAGTTGGAAGGTGCGGGGGAGGAGACAGAGGAACGCTCATGGGATTTCGGCAATGGGCCGAAGTCTTGGAAGTGAGCTCCGGCTATCGCCTGCGCGGGGGGGTGCGGGCCCGCTGATCGCGGGCGAGTCGTCAGGCTGCGATCAGCCGTCCTGACTCGGATGGCGGAGGCGACGAGCCGGGAGTGACCGGGAGACTCACTCACTCCGTGGCCTCGGTGCCTCTTCCGTGACCTCGGAGTCGACGCTTTTGGCGCGTTCGATCCGAGGAAATGCACGCAGGAAAACGATGGATCCGGCGAAGCGGTCCGTAGCTCGACATTCCGACGTCGAGTCCGAGGGTGCCGAGCGAGTCGTGGGTCATCTTAAGCGTTCGGCAAAAAATCGCTCTCCACCTGTCCGAACGCGCAAAGCTCGTTCGTTGGGATAGGGAACCTATAAACTCACCCATCACACAATAGCCATCGAACGAAATTGCCCGACATGAAGATCACGATAGATACCACTGTTGCAGCTCCCGTAGAAGAAGTATGGCGTGCTTGGACGACGCCAGATGACATAAAACAGTGGAACGCTGCGTCCGATGATTGGCACACCACTGCCTCCATTGTGGACCTAAGAGTTGGCGGCGCGTTTTCGTCTCGCATGGAAGCCAAGGACGGCAGTTTCGGCTTCGACTTTGCTGGAACCTATACGAAGGTTGTCCCTCATCGACTGATCGAGATGGAATTCGGTGGCCGCACTGCGGTCGTCGAATTTATTCCAAAGGATGAGAGCGTCTTAATTCGAGAGACTTTTGACGCGGAAGAGACCCACTCACTCGAGCAACAGCGCGAAGGCTGGCAGGCGATTCTAGACCGTTTTGCACGACACGTGGAGTCACGCCGCTGAGGCTTTAGAGGGCGTCTAAAAAGGACCGGAGGCATGGCGCGGCGAGTGATTTTGATATTGGGCAAGGCGCGAGCGTGGTGCCAATGCCCGGAGGGCCTTTGGCCCGTGCGAGCAACGCGGCCGAAGATCAAAACGCCATGCCTTCGGACTTTTTAGACGCCCTCTTAGCCGCTTCTTTTGGGCACTGTCCGATGGAGCGGCGACGTTCTCGGCGCCGCTCCGTGGAATCTCCAGGCTAGAATCGGAAGGTGTTCGATACCGTCCAGACTTCGGTCGGTGCGATGCGATAGGCCGCAATCGAACCGTCGGGCTGGGTCGAGATGGGAATCAGCTTGTCGCCCTCAAACGCGTTGCGGACGTTCAACTGAATCCGCCAGTCCACCTTGGCCGTCAGTTTTCTTCCGTAGCTGATCCAGAAATCGAAGTTCGTCTCCGCGGGACCCTCGTACGGGCTGTTCAGGTCGATGCCGAAGTTTTCCGACCCACCCACCGGACGGTA
>DASWVO010000410.1:0-1775 GCA_036406235.1 Opitutaceae bacterium | reverse complement strand
CCGGCGCCGCCGGGCGCGTCGGGAGGTCGCCGAGACGGACGCTCCGCCGCGTGATTTCCGCGCCCGCCGGATCGGCGAACGCGAGATGCAGGAAGTAAGCGCCCGGCGGAGCGTCCGCGGGGACCGCTGTGGCGGGCACGATCAGCGCCGTCTCCGCGTGAGGTGCGCCGGCCAGCGGCGCGACGCCTTCCGCGAGTTTCGTCTGATTCCGATAAAGTATCCACGTCGCGCGTACGGTCGCCAGATCGGTGAAGTCGTAGGCGTTGCGCACCGGGATCGACACCTCCGCCTGCCCCGGCGCAAACGCCACCCGGTCGGCGAGGACCTGCACCGGCGAATAAACCGCTTTCGTCTCCCAGTAATCGCGCTGCGGGGTGAGGTCGGCATCGACGATGCCGTCGCCGCCGTAGACACCGTGCACATCGAGGATCTCGTTCGATCCGAGCCGGCGGCTGAGCACGAGATCGCTGCCGCGCGCCGGATACCTGGCCAGATCGCGCACCGGATCGTAGACCGGCCGGCCGTTGACCGGGCGGCGCAGCCCCTGATCGGCCCAAGCCCAAATCAGCGCGCCCGCACCCGCCGGATGACGGGTCAACGACGTCCATCGATCCGCGAGGCCGCCGAAGTCATCGCGGCCCACCGCGTGGGTGTACTCGGTGCTCAGGATCGGCCGTCGCGCGGCGGCGGCGAGACGGTCGTATTCCTCGGCGGTCCAGTAATGCGGCGCGAGGAGGTCGATTTCCGGCGGCAGGTCCGCCTCGGCCCGCCAGGGGAGCAGCAGCGGCCGCGTCGGATCCATGCCCTTGAGCGCCCGGGCGCACGTGATGTGGATATCCGTCAGCGGATCCTCGTTGCCGAGCGCCCAGATGATCACACTCGGACGGTTGCGGTCGCGGGCCACCGTTTCCCTCACGCGATTGAGCGCCTCTCCCGCGAAGGAGGGATCGGCGAGCTCCTCGTCCGCAAGGCAGAAAGGCACTTCGTCGACCACATACATGCCCAGTTCGTCGCACAGGCGCAGGAAGCCCTCGGCGGGCGGATAATGCGCCGTGCGCACCGTGTTGATGTTCGCCGCCTTCATCGCCCGCAGATCCGCGAGCCAGTCCTGCGGCCGCGTAGCGCGGCCGACTTCGGGATTAAGGTCGTGGCGCCCCACGCCGCGGAGTTTGATCTCGCGGCCATTCAGGCGCAGCACGCCGCCGGCCGTGGCGATCTCGCGGAAACCGACGCGCTCGGTGCGGGTGTGCACGACCCGCCCGCCAACCGCCAACTCGACGCGCAGCTCGTACAGAGTGGGTGTCTCTGCCGTCCACCGCGCCGGCGCCGTCACCCGAAGCGTCAGCGGCACGTCGCGCGCCGTACGCGCGCCGGTGATACGGACGGTTTGGGCAGCGCGCTGCACCTCGGTCCCGCTCCGATCCGAGAGCACGGCGCGGACCTCGACCGGATCGGACACCGACAGCCAGGGGTGCCCTTTTTCGTAGCGGGCGACGAGGGCGCGGACCCGCAACTCGGCGTCGCGGTAGTCTTCATCGAAATCCGTCGTCACCTCGATCCGGTCGAGGTGGAAAGGCTTCGGCAGGAACTCGAGCCACACGCTCCGATAGATGCCCGGAAGCGACCAGTCGTCGTTCTGGTCCATCTTCCAAAACTTGTCTTGCTGGCGCACGCGCACGGCGAGGCGGTTCACCTCGCCCGGCGGCTTGAGTGCCGCGGTCACATCGAAGGCAAACGCCGTGAAGCCGCTGTCATGACGGCCGAGGCAGCGGCCG
>DASWVO010000409.1:0-4153 GCA_036406235.1 Opitutaceae bacterium | reverse complement strand
TTCGTGGGCAACTCCTTCTGATTCATTCGATGACGACGCCGCTCAAGATTGGCATCGTGTGTTACCCCTCCGTGGGTGGGAGCGGGATTTTGGCGTCGGCGCTTGGCGAGGAGCTCGCGGCGCGCGGGCACGAGGTGCACTTCATCAGCTACGAGCGGCCGGTCCGGATGCCAGTTGACGCGCCGCGCGTGTTTTTCCACCCGGTGCGGATCAACGATTACAGCCCGTTCAAGTCTCCGGATTACACGCTGCCGCTCTCGGTGAAAATGGCCGAGGTGAGCCGCGAGCACGGGCTCGACATCCTCCACGCGCATTACGCGGTGCCGCACGCGACGGCGGCGCTGCTGGCCAACACGATGCTCCCGCCGGAGCAGCGGCCGCGGATCGTGACGACGCTGCACGGGACCGACACGATGTTCCTCGGGCGCGACCCCGGCTACGGGCCGGCGATCCGGCACGCGGTGGAATGCTCGGACGCGGTGACGAGTGTATCCGAGTTTCTGCGACAGGAAACGCACCGGCTGCTCGAGATCGAGCGGCCGATCGAGGTGATTCATAATTTCTTCGAACCGAAGCCGGCCGCGCGCACGCGGGCGGCGGTGCGGGCGGAGCTGGGGCTGCGCAACGGCGAGGTCCTCGCCGTGCACGTCTCGAACCTGCGCCCGGTGAAGCGCATCGATCTGCTGCTCGACACGGTGGCGCGGGTGCGGCCGCGCGAGCGTTTCAAGCTCGTGATCCTGGCGGGAGGCGACTTCACGCCGTATGTCGAGCATGTGCGCCGGCTCGGCATCGGCCGGCAGGTGGTCGTGCGCGAGAATGTGAGCGCGGTGGAGGACTACCTGCAGGCGGCCGACCTCGGATTGTTCACCTCGGAGATGGAGAGTTTTTGTTTGAGCCTGCTCGAAGCGATGGCGCTGGGTTGTCCGAGCGTGGCGACGAGCGTGGGCGGCATCCCGGAGGTGGTGGAGCACGGAGCGAGCGGCCTGCTGGTGCCCGCGCACGACCCGGATGCGCTCGCGCGCGAGGTGGAGCGCTTGATGGCCGACCCGGCCGGGCGCGTGGAGATGGGGAAGCGCGCGAAGGAGCGGGCGCGGGAGAAGTTCTCCGCCGCGGCGATCGTGCCGCAGTATGTGGCGCTGTATCGGCGGGTGTGCGGGCGCTTGGCGCGGGCGTAGCTTGCGAAAGCTATGCCGCGTCAGCGGCGTTTTAAAATAGCCCCGCGCTTCAGCGCGGGGCATTTTCAGTGAATCCGAGTGCGTCGCGTTGCGACGTCTGACGTTCTCCTCATCCCCACAAATTCCGCTCATCGTAATCGATCTGATGGCGCTGGAGGAATGCGCGGTATTCTTCTGGGAACGTCGTTGCGCGGTGATGCTCGGCTTGGTTTCGGATACCCTCAGGCGTCGCTAAGCGACGCATCGTTGTCGATCAAAAGAACCGTGGGCTGAACGCCCACGGCTAGTGTCAGAGCCTCGCTACGCGAGGCTGGCTCGGGCCAAAGGCTAGTCGGCACGAAAACGGAATCGCCGGTTTGGCGGAATCGTCGTGGCTTGGAATTTTCGGCCGGCCTCCGCAGGCCGAGTTGAGAGGGCGGGAAGCAACCAGCCGCTGCTCCTTGAGGCCCGCCGCTCACGGCGGGCCCCGCACGATCACCTCACACCTGCTCGAGCAGCTTGTACAAGCGCTGCACCATCTTCGTCGGGTCCTCGAGGAGGCCGGCGGCGATGAGCGCGTTGTCCAAGAGCTGTTCGGCGACGAGCGTCGCCTTCTCCGGCGCGCTCGTGCGCGTCGCGGCGAGACGCTTGATCACCGCGGAGCGCGGGTTGATCTCGAGGTTCACGCGCAGCGGCGTGGACTCGGCGCCCTCCTTGTTCATCGCCTTCATCATGCGGCGCATGTGCGGCGACATGAACTTGTCGGCGTTGAGCGCGACGGCGGGCGAGTCGACCAGGCGATCGCTGCCCTTCACCTCGGCCACGCGCTCGCCGAGCGTGTCCTTGAGCCACTTCGCGAGGTCCTTCACCTCGTCGTCGCTGAGCGCGCCTTCCGCCGGCGGCTTCGGCACATCGGGCAGCTTCACGTCGGCATGATCGGCGGCGGTGAGCTTCTTGCCGTCGAACTCGCGCACGTTGTTCATCACGTATTCGTCGACCGGCTCGTAACAGAACAGCACCTCGAGATTGCGGGCCTTGAAACCCTCGAGGTACGGACCGGACTCGATCGCGGCACGGTTGGCGCCGATGAGATAGTAAATTTCCTTCTGCTCGCTTTGCAGCCGCGAAACGTAGTCGGCGAGCGACGTGGTCTTGCCGGCCTCGGTGAGCGACGACTCGAAACGCAGGAGCTTCATCAGCTCGTCCTTGTGCGCGAAGTCGAGTGCGGCGCCTTCCTTTAGGTAAATGCCGAACTGCGCGTAGAACTCGGTGTAGGCGTCGGCATGATTCTTCGCTTCGTCGGAGAGGAACTTGATGAAGCGCTTGGTGAGGACCTTGTTGAGTTTATCGATGAGGGCTTTGTCCTGCATCGTCTCGCGCGAGATGTTGAGCGGGAGGTCCTCGCTATCGACGACGCCCTTCATGAAGCGCAGCCACTCGGGCAGCAAGTCCTTCGGCTTGGCCTCGATCATGACCTTGCGGCAATAGAGCGAGACGCCCGGCTCGGCACGCATGAGGCCGAATTTTTCCGGGTTCTCCTTCGGGACGAAGAGCAGGGCGTTGATCTGCAGCGGGGCGTCGGCCGAGAAATGCAGGCGCAGGCGCGGCTCGTCGAAGGCGTGGGCCTGGAACTTGTAGAACTCGGTGTACTCCTCGTCCTTCACCTCGCTCTTGTTGCGCAGCCAGACCGCCTGAACGGTGTTGATGCGCTTGCCGTTGAGGTTGATCGGGAACGAGACGAACGCGCTGTAACGCTCGAGGATCTCCTTGATGCGGTGCTCCTGGGAGAACTCGGAGCACTCGTCCTTCAGCTCGATGACGATCTTCGCGCCGCGGCGCTGGCCCTCGACCTCCTCGACGCTGTAGCTGCCGCTGCCGTCGCTCGTCCACACGTGGCCGGGCTCGCTGGCGCGCCAGGAGTGCGAGTAGACCTTCACCTGCTTCGCGACCATGAACGCCGAGTAGAAGCCGACGCCGAACTGGCCGATGAGGTTGGCGTTTTTCTGGCCGTTTTGGCCGAGGGCCTTGAGGAAGGCCTTCGAGCCGGAGTGGGCGATCGTACCGAGGTTTTCGATCAGCTCGGCGCGCGTCATGCCGATGCCGAAGTCCTGGATCGTGAGCGTCTTCGCCTTGTCGTCGGTGGTGAGATTGATCTCGAGCTCGAGGTTGTTGTCGAAGACTTCCTTCTCGGTGAGCTGGAGGTGCCGGAGCTTTTCGAGCGCATCGGAGGCATTGGACACCAGCTCGCGGACGAAGATTTCCTTCTCCGTGTAGAGCGAGTGGATGACGATATCGAGCAGCTGCTTGATCTCGGCCTGGAACTCGAAGGTTTGCGAAGGCGTGGCGGTGGACATGGTGGTTATGGGTTGAGAGTGAAGAGCGACGGCAAAAGAGCCCGCTAGTTTAGCAGGGTTTGGGGAAAATCAAGCGGGCGGTTTGGGGTGGGCTGGGGTTGGTGGCGGGTCGGCCTTTATGCCCGATGTCTTCGCCTGGCGATCAATGACGGGCGGTCTGCAGGCGGAGCGCCGTGGGGCGAGCGGCACACGGCAGGACGGGGCCGCTGCGGTTCTCCGTTGCGACACGGCGGTGGGCAGCCACTCTCGCGGCGTGAAGAAGCCGACCCAGGAAGTCCGGCAGCGCATGTGCGTGCGGAAGCGACGTTATCGCACGCAGGGCGACGCGCTTGACGCGGCGGCGCTGATCGGCGGCGAGCGCAACCGCAAGGCCTACCGGTGTCCCCTCTGCGGCCAGTGGCACCTGACGTCGCGATGAAGGGGCCTGAGCGGTTGAACGCCGCCCTGAGGGCCACGCGATAACGCCGGATTCCCAGGGAGGCGGCCCGCGGCTCGCGGCGGTGCCCGTCTCGCGCCTCGTCAGCGAAACAACGTCGCGCGCAACGCGTGCTGTTTTTCGAGGCTCCCGCAAACCAGTTCGCACAGATCGAAAATCGTCGGGTCGGCGACGGAGTAGTACACCAGCAGACCCTCCTTGCGGCGCTT
>DASWVO010000408.1:0-6741 GCA_036406235.1 Opitutaceae bacterium | reverse complement strand
GCGAGTGGTCGACATCTGGCGGGGCAACCGGTGGAAACCCGAAGAGATCCTCGCCCGACTTCCCGGCACGCCGTCGCCGCCATAACGGCGGGCACCGCCTGGCCGCAGTCCGGGGTTGTCGGATGCGACCTCAAACGTTTGACCGTGATTCTTGGGTGGCTCGTGGCGCCGTGCTTCGGCCTGCGCGTATGGCGCTCCCGAGCGCGGGCCTAAAGCATCGCGCTACCTTGGGGAGTCGCCGCGCGCCGGGCGCTCCCTCCGCTCAAAGGACGTCGCAAAGGAACGCGAGCCTCGAGCCAGGTCGCGGCCTTCTTCCTTGACGTCGGCTCAGGCCGGCGGTGGTGGCGGTGGTGGCTCGCCCCGGAGCAACCGGGCCAGTTCGCGCCGCCGGTTCTCCTGTTCGCGCTCGCGCACCCGCTCCTCGGCCGGCACCGCGAACATGCTGCCATCGAGCACGCACCCTTTGCGCCCGGGAACGCAGTCGGTCTTTAGCCGCCGGCAGTAGTCGCGCTCCGGATCAAAGTGTGGGCAGGAAAAGCTCATGGCAGTTTCGGGTCGGAGTGACCTTACCCCCGACGAGCCGTGCGCACCTTGATCTGGCTCAACCAGGACGGCGGAAGCTCGGAGGATCGGTCGCCCTCGTCCGGGCTTTTCCGAACGAGGCGTGTGCCAGAGTGAAGAGGCAGGCCGGCGAGCGAGGGAGTGGGGTTGGCGGAGCTGGTAGCCCGGTGGCTGCAGCAACTGTGGTCAGGGTTGAGCAAGCGCCGTCACGGCGGCGCGGGCGATCCGGGCGTGCGCGGCGTCACGCTCCTTTTCGGGCCGGGGCGAGCCCGCCTGAAACGAGGCGAGCAGGAACTTGCGCCCGTCCGGCAGCCTGACGATACCGATATCATTGGTCGCGGCTGCGATCCCGAGTGGTTCGCCCGACATTCCCGTCTTGTGGGCGAAGCTGGAACCGGCAGGCAGTCCCGCCTTGAGGCGATTCGGACCACTCGGCGACCGGGTCATGATGTCGAGCAGCAAGGCCGTGTGCTCGGCGTTGAGCAGCGTGCCCGCGTCGAGTTGCTCGAGGAAAGCGAGCGCCGCGTGCGGCGTCGCGGTATCGCGCGGGTCGGCGAGGTAGGCATCGAGCGCGGCTTGCCGGGCGGCGCGCGGCAGGGCTTCGGCGGCGGCCTGATAGGCCGCTTCGTCGATGCGCTCACCGTGCTTGAAGGGCGGCAGCCCCAGCAACTCGGGCTGAAACTCGCGCTCGTAGCGATCGACCCGCAGATCGGAAATGCCGTGCGCTTGGAGGAACTCCTGCACGACGTGCGGACCTCCGATCAGGCGCATGAGCACGTCGGCGGCCGTGTTGTCGCTCGCGCCGACGGCGCGTTCGAGAAGATCGCGCACGGTGTAGGTGCGACGCTCGCCGGTGAATTCCCGGGCGAGCGGACTCCATTGCATCGCCAGGTCCTCGCGCTGCACCACAACGGGATCGTCCAGACGCAACCGGCCGCGCGCGATGTGATGCAGCACGGCGGCGCCGAGCGGTGCTTTGAAGACGCTCTGCATGGGAAAGCGCTCGTTGGCGGCGCGGAACCACGTTTCCCCGGTTTGCAGGTCCTTCACGCCGACGCCGAAGCGTCCGCCGCCTCCGGTGATCGCGGCGCTCACTTCGCGTTCGAGCAACGCGCGGTCAACCGACGCCGGGAGCGCGGTGCCGGCGAGGGTAAAGGAAAGGGTGAGGAGACGGAAAAGTGTGCAGCGGGTGAGCATGAGGCGGCGGTTGAGTGGTCGCCACGCTGTGCCGATGCGTCCGCTCACGGCAAGACGCGATGCGCGAGCCGGCGAAATTCGCAGGCGCCGCACTCGCTGAGGCGTTAGCCGGCGCGCGATCCTGTGTCGTAACCGAACGGATACGCGGCGGCCGCTGCGATACGGAAGGTCACAACTGCCTGCAGATCGCCAGGGTCAGGAACGCTTCCGCGAACGTGAAGGCTGGGTGCTCGACTCCGACGATTCGAGCGCGGCGCGAACGAGGGCGCGCGCTGCCCAACCCTTGACCTTGCGGGCCGTCTTTTCGTCGGTGCGGATGACATCGCGAAACACGATCATCGATTCCGTGCCGAAGATCATCGCCAGCGCGGCGCAGAGCTTCTCGTAGTCCTCCTTGCGGAAACGGTGGCGCGACGGCGCCAGCGCGGCCTCGATCAGCGCCGTGCGCCGGTTCTGGCGCTTCGGGAAGGTGGCATCTCCCGGGGGGCGGGCGAGCGAGTTGGCCAGCATGATCCGAAGCTGCGCTTCGTTTTGAAAGACGGCCTTGTGCATGGACGCCTCCGCCTCGTCGATGCGCGCTTCGGGGTCGTCGGAGGTGTTGCTCGCAAAAACGTCCTCGGGACTGCCGACAGCCTCATCGATCGGCGCCTCCACCAATAGCGCCTCGATGCTGGGGAAATATCGATAGGCGGTGGCGCGCGAGACGAGGGCCTCCCGGGCCACATCGTCCATGCCCGGCTGGCGGCCCTGTTTCATGAGGCGGCCGGCCGCGAGGAGGAGATCCTTGCGTGTCCGCAGCTCCTGATTGCTTGGCTGGCGTTCGTGGCTCACTGGTCCTGGGGGAGTTGTTGGATGATGGCCGCCAGGTCGAGCCAGACCTGCTCTTTCTGGATCTGGCCGTTCTCCGCGAAATCGACCACATGCAGAAGACGGAAGGACAGCGGGCGCCCGCGGCCCTCGAGCCCGAAGGGGCGTCCCGCAGCGCGCCCTTCCCAAAACGATTCGTCGACCAGAAAGTTCGCGCCGTAGAGCCGCCGGATCGGAGTGACTGTGCCTTCCGACAAATCTGCGAACAGGCCCTCGTAGAAAGGCCTCGCCGACTCGCGGCCGTGAAGCTGGCCGAGCGGTGATCCGACGACGTCGTGGATCGCGTCGGGCGCGAGGGTGGCTAGCACGCCATCGACATCATCATTTCCCTCGAAGCCGAAGTGTTCGTCGATCTTTGCGTCCATTTGTCGGGGTGTAAGAGACATGGGATCCTCCAGATTAATTCCGTCTTGGGGTGGGGAGACATAGATATCACTATGAGACAAGTGTCTTATTGCAAGACGAAAAATCTTCGCAGGCCGCCGGGCCGAACCTTGCCCAGCCGTCGCTTGATCAGGCTCGTGTTCGCCGGTTTCGGCGGGTATCCGGGAGCTGCAATGTCCCAGAATCCCCAAGCGCAATTCGATCAAACCGTCCTCGAGATGATCGAGCACAGCCCCGTGGGGGCGGTGCCCCATACGCCGGCCTATCAGGACGCCCTCCAGCATCTCCAGGCCTCCCACCAGGTGTATCCATCGGCTGATTACAAGGGCGGCTTTGTGACCGTGCGGTCGCTGACGGCGCAGCCGGCCTTTCACGCCGAAAACATCGAGGCGTTCCTTTCCGGCACGGTGCCGGCGGACGCCCTGGAGCCGGACGCGAGCGTCTTCAGCCGCTACCTCGCATCCCTGCCGGCGGCGGCGCGGGAGCGGGCGGAGGCGTTCCGGCCGGTGCTGGTCGCGCGCAAGCTCCATCATCGGGCAAAACACGGCGCGGCGGTGCAGGATCCGGTGCATGCGCTTTTTCTCGTCCCCGGGAGCGGTCCGCATCCGGGACTGCCGGGCAATTACCTCCACGGTTCCCTCGCGCAGGCGACGGCGGACGCCGTCCACGGCGCCTGGACGCTCCAGGTGCATGACAGCGACGATGGCGTGGCGGTGTGCGAGGTGCCTTCGCAGGCGGATGCGCTGGCGAAGTTCCAGGACGTTCTGGCGAGTGCGCCTTTCCTGCTGAGCGAACTCGAGGCGTTGGGTTTTCGCGTGGTATAGAGGCACGGCCTTTTCCGAGCCGGCCGGTGCCTGAAGCCTGTCCTCGCGGTTGGAGTGCCCGTGGCGGCGTCCCCGCCGAGACGCGGACCAGCGGCGGTCCGGCCAGAGGCATCGCCCTACCTGCGTCACCCTTCAGTGACGCGTATTTCCCTCGCGAAATCCCGCCCGACGGCACGGACACGGCTGAGCCAAGCGAGAATCTGATGGCTGCGGCAGTCGCGATGGCTACTGTGCGGGCCGCTGATGCCCATTGCCCTTCCAGCTTTTGTTAAGCGGCTCGACGCCGTTTACTGCGACCGCGCGTATTTTTTTCGGTTGAAGGCGCGCCTGCTGGCGGCCTTCGACGTATTCCTCCTTTCTTTCGTGCCGCTAAATGTGACGAAGATCGCATGGGTGCAGCTGCCCGCGCTTCCGGCCCGGATTGCGTTCAACCTGTGCCTGGTGGTGGCGGCGGTAATCTCGCTGCGCTGGTTGCGCCGGGGGCGCCTCGAGGCCGCGGGTAACGCCGTCGTGCTGGGGGCGATCCTTCCGAGCACCCTTCTGTTGTTTTTGGTCGGGCCCTACGCGGAACCGCTGGGGAGCGGCGGTGCAGCTCTTTGCCTTCAATCTCGCCTTTCTGCTGCTCGCCCTCGTCTTCGCCTCCCGGCGTCTGGCGTTCGCGATGCTGGTCGTGATCGTGGCAAGCCACATCGGATTTCACCGCCTCGCGTTCACCGGCGCGCCGATCGGCGGCTCCACGGCCTTCGCGGCGTCCGCCTTGCTCCGCGACGGACTGATAGCGATCGCGTTCGTCTTTATCCTCGGGATGACGCTGATGCTGATGGTCGATGCCGCGCAAGGCCGCAGCGAGGCGGCCCTGCGCGCCACTCTGGCGTCCAACGAGAACCTGGAGCGGCTGGTCTCGGAGCGCACCCGCGAACTCGAGGAAGCCTCAGCGCGAGCCAACGACGCCGCCCGCGCCAAGGGCGATTTTCTTGCCAACATGAGCCACGAGATCCGCACGCCGCTCAACGGGATCATCGCCTCCTCGGAATTGCTATGCCACCGGGACGATCTTCCGCCCGCCGCCTCGGCCCATGCCCGGCTCATCTCGGATTCGGGCGAACTGCTCCTGCGCCTGCTCAACGACATCCTGGATTTTTCGAAAATCGAGGCCGGACAGCTCGCGCTGGAGAACCACCCCTTTGCGCTCGCGCTCATGGTGGAGGATTCCCTGGCGTTGATGGCGGCGAACGCCGCGCAGGGCGGCGTGCGGCTTGATTGCACGATCGGTCCGGGTCTGCCCGCACATGTCGAGGGCGACAGTTTCCGGCTCCGGCAGATCCTGCTCAACCTGTTGTCCAATGCCGTCAAGTTCACTCCGCCCGGCGGCCAGGTGCGCCTCACGGTCGCGTGCGGCCCGACGCAGGACGGGGTGGCGCCGGTCATCTTCGAGGTGAGCGACACGGGCATCGGCATGGATGCGGCCACCCTCAAACGAATCTTCCAACGTTTTACTCAGGCCGATTCCTCCACGACGCGCCGCTACGGCGGCACGGGGCTGGGGCTGGCGATCACCTCCCGCCTCACCGAAATGATGGCGGGCCGGATCGAGGTCCGGAGTGCGCCCGGAGAGGGGTCGGTTTTTTGCTGCAGGGTGCCGCTCCGGGTGGTCGAGGAAACTCCGGTGCCCGCGGGCGAATCCAAAGATCGGATACAGAATCTCGGACTCGCGGTGCTCGTCGTGGAGGACAATCCGGTGAATCGGAAGGTGCTCGGCGCACAACTCGATCAGCTCGGGTGCCGGCACACCATGGTGGTCAACGGCGCGGAGGCGCTCTCGGCCCTGCAAGAGGAGCCGCTGCCCGACGTCGTGCTGATGGATTGCCACATGCCCGGACTGGATGGGTGGGAGGCCACCCGGCGCCTGCGGGCGTGGAGCGGCGAACCCGACGCCCCGCCCTCCCGCCGGAGGGCGGCCGCCCTGCCGGTGATTGCACTCACCGCCGCCGTGTTGCCGGGGGAGCGCAGGAACTGCATCGAGAGCGGGATGAATGCGGTCATCGGGAAGCCGATCAAACTGACCGATCTCCAGAGCGCGTTGCAGTCCTTTGTCCGGGCCCCACGGCGTGCCGACACAGCCGGTGTGTGAAACAGCAACGCCGGGTAGCCCGGCGACTGCTTCTCCTATCCGTGTCTATCGGCGTTCATCCGAGGTTCCCTTCTGAAACGTCCCACCTCAGACGACGCCGCCATTGGCGCGTAGGGTTTGTCCGTTGACCCAGGCACCGTCGGGTCCGACGAGGAAAGCGACGACGCTCGCGATGTCCTCGGGGCTGCCGAGGCGTTCGAGCGGGGCGAGCTTCGACAGGTGCGCGATCTGCTCCGGCGTCTTGCCGTTGAGGAAGAGGTCGGTCGCGGTCGGCCCGGGCGCTACGGCATTGACGGTCATGCCGCGCCCGCGGAGCTCCTTCGCGAAGATGTTGGTCATCGTTTCGACGGCCGCCTTCGTCGCGGCGTAGACGGAGTAGCCGGGCGGGGTGAGGCCGACCACGCTCGTGGAAAAGTTCACGATCCGGCCGCCGGCGCGCAGGCGCTTGGTCGCGGCGCGCAGCGTGTTGAAGGTGCCCTTCAGGTTCACGGCGATGAGGCGGTCGAAGAGCGTGTCGTCGGTTTCGGCGAGCGGCACGAGACCGGTCTGCATGATGCCGGCGTTGTTGACGAGGACGTCGACGCCGCCGAAGAGCGACTCGACCCGAGTGAAAAGTGTGTCGACATCCGACGGGCGGGAGACATCGGCCTGAACGGCGGCGGCTCGACCGCCGGCCGCCTGGATTTCCCGCACGACCTGGTCGGCATCGGCGGCACGGCCGGCGTAGTTGACGGCGACGGCGAAGCCGTCGGTGGCGAGACGCCGGGCGATGGCGGC
>DASWVO010000407.1:0-5181 GCA_036406235.1 Opitutaceae bacterium | reverse complement strand
GACTACGAGCGCACCCCACTCTTCTCGCCCGCAGAGCGTTCATTCCTGGGGGTGCTCGATCAGGCGCTTGGGGCGGAGTACCGGGTGTTCGGCAAGGTGCGCGTAGCAGACGTTCTGGCGATCGCCCGCGGCACGGACGCGAGCAAGCGGCGCAGCGCCTTCAACCGCATCAGCGCAAAGCACCTCGATTTCGTGCTGTGCGCCCCAGACGATCTTCGGGTGCGGTGTGCGATCGAGTTGAACGACGCCTCCCACAAACAGGCGGCACGGCGCGACCGTGACGATATGCTCGCCGAGGCCTGCCGCAGCGCGGAGCTGCCGCTGGTGTTCTTCGCCGCCAAGCGCGCCTACTCCATCGCCGAGGTGCGCGAAGCGGTGCGCCAGGCCATGGGGCTGACAGTCGCGAGCGCGGCCCTTGCGCCGCCCGCCGTGGCCGCGCCCGAGACCCCCTCCACTTTGCCGACGACAAGCGCCACCCCGCCGGTCGAGCTCGCCGCCGACGCAGCGCCCAGCCCCACGGTGTCCGCAACGGACAATACGGAAGCGGCTCCGCAATGCCCCAAGTGCAGTGGGCCGATGGTCAAGCGCGTGGGCAAGTCCGGCGAGCGCGCAGGGCAGGCCTTCTGGGGCTGCACCCGGTTTCCGGCCTGCCGTGGCATCCTTGAGGACGCCGCCGGGCAAAGTTACCGCCCCGTCGCGGACATGCCACACGTCCGATAACGGCGGTTCGCACAATGCGCCACGCTGCCTTCCGCACGACACCGACCGACCGGAACTCCTCGGGCCGGATCGGCGTCTTCCGCAGGGTTCGCAGCGATGGGCGCCACGTCTGGATGGCCAACTGGATGGATCCGGACACCAACAAGAATCGCAGGGCCGAGTTCTCCGTTCATCGCTACGGCGAGGACGGTGCCCGCGAACAGGCCGAGCGAAAGCGCGTGGAAATGGAGCGCATCCTCGCACAGCGGTTCGGCAGCCCCGGCGTGACGGTACAACGAATCATGGGCACCCGAGTCGACGGCTGGCAGGTGCGCTGGCGAGAGCCAGTATCGGACGGGGTTGTGCCGGCATCGATCTTCTTCGGCAGCAAGAAGCACGGCGGGGAGGCGTCAGCGAAGGAAGCGGCCGACGCTCTGGCCGCCCAGGTACGCAACCGGCTCGGCTTTCCGGCTGCCTGAATTCCACCGAGGACTTGAGGAATGTTCCTGATCGCCAACGATGGCGCCGAGATCGCGAAAACCGACTTCTTCGACAGCGACCATGCCGCGCAAGGTTTGCTCTATCTCTCGTGGAGCGCAGGAGCAGCCCGACTGCTGGTGCCGGATAACCAGCACGGCTGGCTCAACGAGATGGCCACCGCCCGCGAGGTGATCATCTCGCGCGGACCATGGCCAGCCAAGCGTGCGAGCGACGCGCTCGAGCTGCTCTTCGAGGATGGCTCCGACTCGCCTTTCGCGGTGCGCATTGGCGTCGAGCAGACCGATCGGCTGATCCCGGACCAGCGCATTGCCACTGACCTGAACGTGCTGGTGATCACGCGCGCCGGCGTGGCGCTACGCCTGCCCGGCCGCTACCGCAGGGTCGCCCAAGTGCCGTGCATGAAGCGTTGGGAGGAGTAGGTCGAGCGCTCCGGTGCATGCAAACGAAAACCTCGCGACAGGAAACAGTGACAAGACATGAGCCAATACCAAGTTGTGACCGACATCGCCGAGATCGCGCGATTGAACAAACGTCTCGGCGAATACCTTCGGAAGATCTTCGGGCACCGTGAGACGCGCCGCATCACGTACCCAGCCGGTAATCACAAGGGCACTGTGTATTTCGAGGAGCCGTCGGGCGAAGCTGTCAGAGCCTGGTCGCCTCAGAACAGCGACACCAAGCTTTGCAACTTTATCCTCTCGGGCAGCCCGGGAAGCTCGCACTGGATGGAGATCTCGGTACAGCTAAATTTCCCGGCCGGTAAGTACAATCGGCGCAGGGCGGGAGCTTTCGTTGTCGACGACCACGGAGACATCTTCATCGCCCACCGCGGGAGGCTCACCAGAGGGCACGCCGCGCTTGAGAAACGCCGCGTCTTTCGCGAGTTCGCCGCGCAAACCATCGAGGCTCAGGATAACAAGCAGACCTCAAAGCTCATTCTGATCTCAGCACTCGATGATCCCGCTCTTGCCGACCGGCTGTGGGAGTTTGGCCAGATGGCGCGCGAGGTGGCGACCCGCTTGGCGGCGGAGAACGACACTTCCGAGTCCGACCCGGACATGGGCGCAAGTGGCTCACGCGCCTCCGGCAAGAACGGCAAGCGCAAGTCCGGCACACGGGAGGAGCGCATGCTCAAGTTGCGCGCCTACTTCGACGAGTACGCCGGTGAAGGTAGCCACGCGGGCCACGGGGGCGGCAAACGCACCGTCGAGCATGGCGACGTCGTGAAGGCGCTTGAAGCCCAGCTACGCACCGCAGGCATGAGCCAGAAGGCCCAAGCAATCGACCTGGCCATCGTCGGGGATGAGCACGTCGATCTCTACGAGGTGAAGACCTCGGCGCGGACCACGGACGTCTACACCGGAGTGGGTCAGCTGCTAATTCACGGCGAGTGCCTCGCGGACGTGCTGGAATTGCCGGTCAAACGGCATCTGGTGCTTCCCGCGGAGCCTAAGCGGCTGCACCGCAAGCCGATCACCGGCAAGGCCGGCATCCGCGTCGTGATCTATGAGAAGGCCGGCTCGTCCTATCGGTTCTCGGGGCTCGGAGCGGAATGAGTGCTTCCGTTCGACCCCACACGTGACGAAAAAAACGCACCAAACGCTAGCAACCGTCGTCGAGTAAGCCGACATCGCGCGTAGTCGGGCACTCTTCGCATCCAACTGGAGATCACGACAATGGAAATTTGCGTCGACAGCCGTGAAAGCCGCTCGGACGTCCCGCGCTGGCTCGCCCGATTGGGGTACGCGATCACCACCGCTGAACTGGCGGTAGGCGACTACGCCATTGCCGACAAGCTCCTCGTCGAACGCAAGGCGGCAAACGACCTGGCCTTGAGCATCATGGACGGACGCCTCTTCGGACAAGCAGAACTGCTCGCCTCGGCCGACGCGAAGATGGCCTGCGTGGTGATCGAGGGATCACTCGGCGAACTCTACTCTTCGATCGACCCTGAAGCGGTAGCCGGCGCGCTCTCGACGTTGACGCTCTACTACGGTCTGCCGGTGATCCCGACGCCAAGTCCGGAGCACACAGCTCGCCTCATTGGGCGGCTCGCGCGCCACGTCACCGAAGGCCTCGGTTACGAAATCGCCTTGCGCGCGGCCAAACCCAAGACCGATGGCGGACGCGCGCAGTACCTGGTCGAAGGTCTGCCCGGGGTGGGCGCCGAGACGGCGAGAAAACTCATCCTGCACTTTGGCTCGGCTGCAGCGGTCTTTGCCGCAGGAGAGGCTGAACTCTGCGCAGTCCGGGGGATTGGCGCGAAAACGGCGCGCGGGATTCTTGACGCCCTGCATGCACGCCCGACCGCGTTTCGGTCGACCAAGGGAGCGGCATTGGGCGAGTGAGACGGAAAACACCCCTGTTTCCCCACGGAAAAGCGGCAACAACCCATTAGGGCATGAGCCCATACCAGGAGCCATTCAATGCAAGACGACCTAATCATCGACATCGACGGCCGCATCAACGACCCGCTCGCCATGAATCGGCCAGAAGAGGTTGCGATGACATTCCGCCTCGCGCGCGAGGCACTCGCGGCCGGGAAAACGGTGACGATTGAACGCCGGTTCACGAATGCCCCGCCCGAACCCACGGCGGTTTTCACCACGCTCGATGAGTTCAACGCCTACGTGGAGCGGTTCAACGACATCCTGCGCCAAGCGGGCCTGCCGGTCGTCGAATAAGCGCTCGAAGGCGCTGATCGCCCATTGCCGGTGCGGGGCGATCAGACCACATCGCAATCAGCTCTCGATACTCATGTTAGATCGGTGTTGAAAGCACGGGAGCTGACGTCTTCCGAAAACGTCATAGGCCACGCCGCGTTAGACTGCTTGAACCATCCGAAGGAGCTTCGAAGCCATGAGCAAAGTGCCCACTCCCCTGTCGCGTCCGACTCCACGATCCCACCGGAAGTCATCAGATGCGGCGACCGAGCAGCATGCGGCGTTGCTCAAGCTCGTCTGGGAGAACCTCGATGCGGCGGTGAAGAACGTGTTCTCGATGAGCGACGCTACCTTCGAAAGCCAACGGATTGAAGAGGAAGAGAGCTATCGCCAACATGCCGATTACGCGGCTAGTGACGCCCGCAAGAAGGCCGCGGAATATGACCAACCACGAGCCGAAGCGCTGGAGCGTTTGGGCAAGGCCGTCGCGGCAATGGGCAAGAAGCGAATACCGGCCCCTGACAACGCGCTACGGACCGCCATCATCACCGAGCGGATACTTGAGGCGCCCATTGAGGAGCAACGGGCATCTCGTACCGAGACCGTCGGGTTCATTGACATCGCATGCACCGTCACGTGCCCCAGCAGGCTCGAGTTGGAGGATCACCTTCCATGCAGATTGCATACAATCGAGCCGTCGCGCCACGAAATACATCGTGCGACGCTGTTTCGCAGGGACCCGTATGACTTGCGGGACATCGAGTCGCAGGAGGTTAAGGCGCCAACATGGAAGATGCGTAGCAAAGTCGTGTCCTTGTGGATCGATGTTCGCACCCTCGAAACGCCCGTCGGTCAGCTGCTGCGCGAACTAAAAACCTTGCGGGAGTTCGCACCTATGAACCATCAGATCCTGGTTGTGACGGAGAGCGTTGATCCGGCGGTGCGCAGCATGGTGAACCATGAGGGGTTCTATATCGTGTCTCGTGAGTGGCTCGAAGACTTGGCCGGGTTAGAGGCGCCCTCTTCAGACCGTTGATCCGGAACAGGAGGCCGGTACATCCGTCTCAGACACCCACCGCGCCACGGGCCGCAACGCCCGGGCAACCGCATGAGCGATTGCCCGAAGGTTCGAGAACTCTCCACCGAACTTCACCGCGGCCGCCGCGCGCTGCGCGAGGATCTCCAGCGCGCGGGCCGGATCGATATCCTGGGCGCTGAGATGCCCGACCACCCTGCCCTGCCCCACCACCTTCCCGCGGCCGTTCACGACGCGCAGCGGCTTGAGGTCTGCGACGCGCCCGACTTCGAACCACTCGCG
>DASWVO010000406.1:0-5334 GCA_036406235.1 Opitutaceae bacterium | reverse complement strand
GAGCGGGAATCGAGTCGGAAACAAAGGCGGCGGCTGGATGCCGCCATGCTCCCCGATTCGCGCTTCTCGCTTCTTTCCCGCTCAGACCTGATCGAGATGAAACGCCTGATGCGCCACGCGGGCGGCCTCGTCGGCGCGATCCTGGTCGATCACCACGGAAATTTTGATCTCCGACGTCGTGATCAGCTCGATGTTGATGCCCGCGTCGGCCAGCGCCTGGAAGAGGTCGGCGGCGACGCCGGAGTGCGTCTTCATGCCGACGCCGACCACGGAAAGTTTGGCGATGTGTTCGTGCACGGCCACGTGGCCGCCGCCCACTTCGTCGAGCACGGGCTCGAGCGCCTTCTGGGCTTTGACGGTGTCGCCCTGTGGGACGGTGAAGGTGAGGTTCGCGATGCCGTTGCGGCCGACGTTCTGCACGATCATGTCGACCACGATGTTTGCGTTCGCCATCGCACGGAAGACCTTCGCTGCCGAACCGGGTTTATCCAGGATGTTGCTGACGATGACCTTGGCTTGATCCTTGTCCACAGCCACGCCACGAACGACGACTTTTTCCATATAGGCGACTTCCTCTTTCACGATGGTTCCCGGGTTGTAGTTAAACGATGAACGAACTTCGAACACGACGCCGTATTTCTCCGCGAATTCGACCGACCGCGACTGCATGACTTTCGACCCGGAGGAGGCGAGCTCCAACATCTCATCGTAAGAAATTTCAGGCAATTTCCGTGCCGACGTGACGACGCGCGGATCGGCCGTGTAAACGCCGTCCACGTCGGTGTAGATCTCGCACTTGTCGGCCTTCAGCGCCGCGGCGAGTGCGATCGCGGTGAGGTCGGAGCCGCCGCGACCGAGCGTGGTGATATGCCCGTCTTCGTTGATGCCCTGGAAGCCCGCGACGATGACGACCTTGCCCTCTTTCAGGTCCTTCTCGATCGGCTTGGGATTGATCGTCTTGATGCGCGCCTTCGTGTGGACCTTGTCGGTGAAGATGCCGGCCTGGCCTCCGGTGTAGGAGACTGCCTCGACCCCGACGCCGTGCAGCGCCATCGCGGTGAGGGCGATCGTCTCCTGCTCGCCAACGGAGAGCAGCATGTCGAGTTCGCGTTCGCTCGGCTGTTTGCAGACGGATTTTGCCCGGGCCAGGAGCTCGTTGGTCACGCCGGCGCGGGCCGACACGACGACAACGAGGCCGTTGCCCTGGTCGCGAACGCTCTTGATGCGTTCGGCGACCTTCTTGATGCGTTCGACGTCACCGACGGAGGTGCCGCCATATTTCTGAACAATGAGGGCCATCTGAGTTGAGAGTTGAGAGATGCGGAAAGTTGAGAGTTGAGAGAGTTGCGGGTTGCGGGTCGAGAGTCTCAGGGCGGTGGTCGGGAGGTTCGATGTCTCAACACTCAACCCTCAACTCGCGCGGGTCAGCCCGCGAACACCCGCAGAAGCAGCGGCTCGCCGAGCACGCTCGAGAGCTTCTTGAGCGCCGAGACCGTGGCGCGGATCGCCTTCTCGTTGCTCTCGTGGGTGGTGAGGATGAGCGTCGCGGCGTTGGGCCGCTCGCTCGGGCGCTGCAGCACACTCGCGATGCTCACGCGGCTGCGCGCGGTGGCGGTGGCGATCTTGGCGAGCACGCCGGGCTCGTCCTTCACGTCCATGCGCAGGTAATAGCTGCCGCGGATCTTCTCCGGCGGCGCGAGCGGACAACGATGCTCGACCGGCTCGGGCAGCGGCGTGTTGCCGCGGCGCAGCAGGATGACCGCGTCGGCGATGTCGCTGATTACCGCGCTCGCGGTGGCGTCCTGACCGGCGCCACGGCCGATGTAAACCGTCTCGCCCACGACGTCGCCGGTGACGGCGATGCCGTTATAGACCTCGTTGACGTTGGCGATGACCTTGGTACGCGGCAGCAGCGTGGGATGCACGCGCACGGAGAGTTCGTCCGTGGCGAAATCGCGCGTGACGAGCGCGAGGAGCTTGATCGCGTAGCCGTGATCGCGTGCCCAGGTGATGTCGGCCTGCGTGAGCTGCGTGATGCCCTCGACGAGCATCTTGTCGGTCGGTACCCAGGTGCCGTGGGCCAGGTAGGCGAGAATGGAGGCCTTGTGCGCGGTGTCCCAGCCCTCGACGTCGAGCGACTCGTCGGCCTCGGCGTACCCGAGGGTCTTCGCCTCAGTGAGGATCGCGGGATACGACAGCCCCTCGCGCTCCATGCGCGTGAGGATGTAGTTACACGTGCCGTTGAGAATGCCGTAGATCAGGCCGAAGCGGTTGGCGACGAGCCCCTCGCGCAGCGCCTTGATGATCGGGATGCCGCCGGCGACCGACGCCTCGAAAAAGAAATGCCCGCCGCTTTTGCGCGCGGCGGCGAAGATCTCGGGGCCGTGGGCGCAGAGCAGGGCCTTGTTGGCGGAAACCACGGTCTTGCCGAGCCGGAGCGCGGCCAGCGTGACCTCGCGGGCGATTTTGGTGCCGCCGATGAGCTCGCACACGATGTGCACGGCCGGATCGGTGGCGATCGCGAGCGGATCGGTGGTGAGGCGGCTGGCGGGGATCTTGACGATGCGCTTCTTCTTCAGGTCGCGCACCGAAGCGGAGTGCAGCACGAGCTTGGCGCCGGTGAGCGACTCGAGGGAGGCTCGCGACCGCTCGAGGTGCTTCCACACCCCCTGCCCCACGGTGCCGAGGCCGCAAATCCCAATGTTGATGGTCGAAAGATCAGTCATGGAAAGGGGAACGTGTTCAGGACTTCGCCGGCTTCGGCTTCTTCACGAATTTCGACTCCGTGCCAGCAAGCAGGCGGCTGATGTTGGCGCGGTGGCGGATCACCACGAACACCGCGACGATCGCCGCGATCACGGTCACCGCCGTCGGCAAGCCGAGGAAAAACGCGGCGATCGGCAGCGCGACGGCGGCGAGGATCGAGGCGAGCGACACGTAGCGCGAGGTGTAGAACGTGACGATCCACACCGCGCCGCCGATCAACGTGGCGACCGGGGCGAGCACGAGAAACCCGCCCGCGCCGGTGGCGACACCCTTGCCACCCTTGAATTTCGTGAAGCACGAAAAACTGTGACCGAGCAGGGCGCCGATGAGGCCGGCGACGCCAACAAGCAGCCAGTCCTCACCGGCCACACCGCCACCCGGTGCCTCAGAATTATAAAACCGATAACTCACGGTCATCCGCGTAAAGGCGAGCAGCCCCCACCCCGCTGCGAGTGCACCCTTCAACACGTCGAGCGCGAACACAAGATTGCCCGCCCGCTTGCCGCGCGCACCGAAGCGTTCGCCGAGCACACGCTTCACGTTCGTCGCGCCGGGATTCTTGGAGCCCTCTTGAAAGATGTTCACGCCATGCGCCCGCGCGACGACGTAGCCAAACGGAATCGCGCCGAGGAAATATCCGACAACACCGGCGATGAGAAGCGGGAGGAGCATGGGAAGGTAGCGACGCGGATCCTTACGCGCCCTGGGATTGGCGATCGCCCAACAAGGGCGGCCGGGGACAGCCGCCCCTACCTGAGACAACGCCGCTCACAACTGCACGAACTTCGCCTGCTTGATGGCGGCATGGTTCTTGATGACCTGGCGAGCCGACTCGCTCGGTTCGGTGTCGACGCGCACCACCATGTAGGCCGTGCCGCCGGGAGCGAGACGCGAGAGCGACATGTCAGCAATGTTGACCTTGTCCGTGCCGAGGATGGTGCCGATCTCGCCGACCATGCCGGGCTGGTCGACATTCTCGAGCACGAGCAGCTTGCCCTCGGCGACCACCTCGACCTCGCGGCCGTTGATGCCGACGATGCGCGGCTGGTTGCCCTTGCCGATGAGCGTGCCCTGCGCCGAGTAGGACGTACCGTCGGGCGTGATCGCCTCGACCTGCATCAGCTCGCTGTAGCCGGACTCGCTGTTCGACTTGATGACGTCGACCTGGATGCCGAGGCGCTGCAGGAAAACGGGCGCGTTGACGAAATTCACCTCGTCGCCGCTGATGCGACGGAGGTAACCGCGCTGGATTGAGCGGGTGATGGAATTGGCGTCGAGGTCGACGATCTTGCCCCAATACGTGATGCGCAGCGTCGCGATCTGCTTGGGCGCGATCTGTTGGACCAGCGTGCCGAGCTTGGTGCCGAGATCGAGATACGGCCCGAGAACCTTGAGCGCCGCGGCGTCGATCGACGGCATGTTGACGGCGTTGCGGATGACGCCGCCCGCGAGCACGTCGGCGATCTGCTCGGCGATCTCGACGCCGACGGCGTCCTGCGCCTCGGCCGTGGATGCACCGAGGTGCGGCGTGAGCACGACATTCGGCAGCGCACGGAACTCGCTCTCCTTCGCGAGCGGCTCGTCCTCGAACACGTCGAGGCCGGCGGCGGCGACCTTGCCGGACTTGAGCGCGGCGAGCAGTGCGGTTTCCTTGATGATGCCGCCGCGGGCGCAGTTGAAGATGCGCAGGCCTTTCTTGCACTTCTCGAAGGCCGCCTCGTCGATCATGTACTGCGTGTCCTCGGTAAGCGGCATGTGGACGGTGATGTAGTCCGCCTGCGCGAGGAGTTCGTCGAGCGTGACGGCCTCGACCTGCATGGCCTTGGCGCGGCTCGGCGCGAGGTACGGATCGTAAGCAAGCACGCGCATGCCGAAGGCCTGGGCGCGCTTGGCCACCTCACCGCCGATGCGGCCGAGTCCGACGATACCGAGGGTTTTTTTGAAAAGCTCGATGCCGCTGAAACTCTTGCGGTCCCACTGGCCGGCCTTCATCGAGGCGGCGGCCTGCGGCACCGGGCGCGCGCCACAGAGGATGTGCGTAAACGTGAGCTCGGCAGTCGCGATGGTGTTGCCTGCTGGCGTGTTCATCACGACGACGCCCCGCTCCGTGGCGGCTTCGACATCAACGTTATCCACGCCGACACCGGCGCGGCCGACGACTTTCAGGAGCGGCGCGGCGGCGAACACCTCGGCGGTGATCTTCGTCTCCGAACGCACCGCGATGGCATGCACGTCCTTGACGAGTTCCAGGACTTTGGCCGGGGAGGAACCGTAGGCCTCAACGACTTCAAAGCCCGGCTGCTGACGCAGGTAGGCGACTCCTTTGGGTGAGATCTTGTCGGCGACGAGGACTTTCATTGGCGGCAAAAGCGCCCCAGCGAAGAGACCCGGACCCCGCCCGGCAAGGAAAAGGTTCAAGGAGGGGCGGCACTCTTGCCGCCCTGAACTCACTCGACGGCGGCAAGAATGCCGCCGCTCCTTGGAAGCCTTTCCAGGCGGTGGGCCCTACTTCGTCCCGGCCGCTTCGCCGCCTTCGGCCGTGAGAAACGCCGTCGCAAAAGCCAGCTT
>DASWVO010000405.1:0-10723 GCA_036406235.1 Opitutaceae bacterium | reverse complement strand
CGACGGGCACGGGCCGGCCCGGCTCCCAGTGCCAGGCTTCGCCCCGGAGCAGGCCGGCGCCGCGCTCGCCGGCGGTGACGCAGACGCAGGCGCAGCCCGTGGCCGCGGCGAGCGCGCGCGCATCGGCCTCTTCGCGACCGGGCGTCTCCGGGCCGCCGGTGGCGATCCGGGCGGCCTCGGCGGCGTTGAGCTTCAACACGGTGGCGCGCGTGGCGAGGTCGCGCACGAGCACGAGGTCGTCGTGGGGCGGGCGGAGGTTGACGTCGAACACGCGCAACGCGTCGTCGGGCAGCGCGTCGAGCAGGCGCTCGAGGCTGTTGCGGTTGAACGGGGAGCGCTGCGCCAGGGAACCGAAGACGACGGCCCGGGCGGGCGCGGCGGCGTGCACGGCGTCCTCGGTGATGAAGATCTCATCCCAGGCGACGCGGGTCACGATCTCGTAGGTCGCGTCGCCCTTGGGGCTGATGTTCGCGCGGACGATTCCGGTCGGCAGGGCGTGGTCGCGCGTGACAAGGCCGGTCGACAATCCCCACTGGCCGAGCCGGCGGAGCAACTCGTCGCCGAGCACGTCGCGGCCGACGGCCGAGACGAGGCGCGTGTCGATGCCGTGCTGGTGGAGATGATACGCGACGTTGAAGGGGGCTCCGCCGGGGAAGAGGCCATCGGGAAGGAAGTCCCAGAGGATTTCACCGAAGCAGAGGACGATGGGGCGGGGAGGCATGGGCGGAAGACAGACGACAGAGGGCGGAAGACAGAGGGCAGAATGCGGACGACAGCGGGCGGAAGGCGGAGGGCTGATCGGTTGTCGGGCGTCTGTCGTCCGTCGTCTGATCAGGGCTATTCGCTTTGCAGATGCTCGGGGTCGACCTCGACCTCCTGGCACGCGCGCAGGAACGAGGCGGCCGACCAGGCCTGGAAGGCCTTGCCCATCGGGCGTCCGGTCTGGCCGTGCGCCCACTCGTTGAATTCCCACTCGTGCTGCAGGCCGAGCTGGTTGAGGCGGGCGAGCTTCAGGAGCTCGCGGGCCGCGACTTCGTGAAAGCCGAGCCGGTGGATGAAACGCACCCACATGCCGCCGATGAACGGCCAGATGCCGCCGTTGTGGTAATGGTGGGGCAGATTCAGGAGGTTGACGGTGTAGTAGGCGCGCCAGTCGGGATCGCCGGCCTGCACGACGGGGTAGAGGTTGGCCACGGGCCACGGGTCGTTCACGCCCACGCCCCACATGAAACGGAACGCATGCCGCGCCCGCTCGACATCGAGCAGGTTCATCAGGAACGCGAGGACGTTGCCAAAGACGTCGCAGCGCCAGTTGAACGCGAAGGGCGTGATCTCGGCCAGCAGGTATTGAGTGTCGCCGAGATTGAACTGGCGGTCGGCGAAACGGTTGGGCCGCGTATCCGGCTGGTCGGAACGCGTGCGCGGCCAGAAGGCGTCGAGCACGCGCCCGCGGATGCGCTGCGACCAGCGCAGGTAGTCGGCAGCCTTGTCGAAGTCGCCGAGAAATTCGCAGATGCGGCCAAAGCAGACGTTGGCGCGATACCAGAGCACCTCGTCGTAGAGCACGTTGTAGCTGCGGCCAAAAAGATCGGTCCAGTCGCCCGCCTCGGGGATCTCGAGCAGGCCGTCGTTGTTGCTGTCGTGCGCGCTGATCCAGTCCATCGCGCGCTGCAGCACGGCGGCGTATTGGCGGAGGAACTGGTGATCGCCGGTTTTGAGCACGTAGTTGTAGACGGCGATGATCAGCCACAAGCCGCTGTCGATGGAGCAGATGTTGCCCACGCCGGAGTAGTCGGGCTTGCCGTCGTCGATGCGCACATTGGCGGGGATCTGGCCGTTCGGGGCGGCGGCGCCGAGCAGCGTCTCCAGCGTGGCGTGCTGCGCCGCGCGGATGTCGGGATCGTCGAGCTCGAGCGTGTTGGTGATCGTGATCGCGCCGTCGCGCGCCCACACCGAGCGGTAGTTGGCGTCGGTGCCGGTGACGGTGTTGTCGGTCAGCGAACACGCGGAAAAGCCGAGCGGCGTGATGTTTTTGCGCAGGGCGACGAGGGCCTTTTCGTAGCCGGTGAGGAGGAAGTGCTTGTCCTCGTCGTTGAGCGCACGGAGCTTCGTGCCGGTGAAAAGCATCCGGAAGCCCGGCGGCATTTTCTCGGTGGGAATCTCCGTCTGCGCGGCGCTGGGCAGCTCGCACACGACATTGTAGTGGCAGAGGCCGTCGAGCACGCCGTCGGCCATCACGCGGCGCGAGGTGAAGGTCGGCACGTCGACCGTGGTTTCGAAGAGCTCCGGTTGCGCGTTTTCCACGATGATGCCGCGCACGCCGGGCAGCCGGAACATGCTGGTGTCGTTGCCGGTGTCGCCGGCGACGAGCACGGTCTCCAACGGGATGTTGAGGTGGTTGCACAACCAGGCGAGGGCGCCGCCCTTGTTCGCGCGGGCGGGCAGCAGATCGAGGTCGCGACGGCTTGAATACACGATCGCGGCGTCCAGCCCGGCCTCGGCGAGGCGGCGCTTGAGCTCGTCGAGCTGCGCGGGTTCGGCGTGATCGAGGAACCAGCTCGATTTGAACGGGTGCTGGAACTCCGCCGGCTGCGGACGGATTCCGGGGATGCTGCGCGCGATCTTTTCCACCCGCGCCCGATCCCAGCCGCCGGCCAGGAAGGTGCGAAACGCATCGAGCTCGTTGCCGGTCTTCGCGTCGTGGATCTGGGTGCCGACGCCGCCGATGTAGTAGTCGGCGGGCGGCAGCGCGCCGGAATGGACGAGGCGGCGTACATCGTCGATCAACCGCCCCGAGTTGTAAACCAGCAGGGGCCGGGCGGAGGGATCGAGCGATTGCCAGGCGGCTTTGAAGCGGCCGACGGACTCGGGATTGCCCATCAACGTGCCGTCGAGATCGGTGCTGAGGAGGCGGACGGGTGAGGGTGTCATGGAGATGAAAAGTCCGAAATCCGAAACGCGAAATCCGAGCCCCACGCATCACGCTGAAAGGCGGAATGCGTCCGCACATGGCGCTTCGTCATGGCTGAGATCGCGGCGTTCGGAGCGGGCTTCGGATTTCGGCAGTCGGATTTCGGATGGCGGGTGTGGAGTTTCGAGAGGGCGGCCTCTCGCCGACGATCGGCGTGGGCCTCGGACGGGCCGTCAGTCGCTATCGTTCCACGGCTCGTCCCATTCGTTGTCGATGAAGGCCTGGGGCACGGCGCGCTCTTCGACCAGGGCGATCAACTGCTGCGCGATGCCGGTCCAGGTGAAAAGACTGCGGGCCTTGTGCGCGCCCATGCGCGCGAGGCGGTTCCACAGGCGCGGGTGCTTCAGCGGCTTGAGCATCATGATGCCGAGGTCTTCGCGATCGAACGTGTCGGCATAAAGCGCGTGCCGGCCAAACGTGACTGCGCGGATCAGGCCGCCGTGGGTCGTGACCACGGTCGGGGTGCCGCAGGCCATGGCCTCGATCGCCGTCATGCCGAACGGCTCGTAACGGCTGCTCAGGACAAACAGATCCGCCGCGCGATAGTAGTCGGCGAGTTCGGCGTCGGGGACGAAGCCGCCGAAATGCACGCGGTCGGTGAGGTTGTGCCGGGCGACGAGCTCCTTCAGCTCGTCGAGGTGCTTTTGCTCGTGGGCGTTGAGCTGGGTGCCGCCGACGGCGAGGTGCAGCACGGCGTCGGGGATGCGCGGGGCGACCACGGTGAACGCCTCGATCAGCAGATCGTAGCCCTTGTTGCGGGCGAGCCGGCCGAGCGCGAGGATGACGTGGCCTTGGAAACCGAGCTTTTCGCGGATGCGCTGCCGCGACGCCGCGCTCACCGGATAGAAGCGGTTGTCGTCGTAGCCGGGCGGGATCATGTGCACCTGCTCGGCGGGCGCATCGTAGTCGGCGATGATCATGTCGAGCTGCGGCGGCGTGGTCGCGATCACGGCGTCCGCGTGCCGGTAAAGCAGCGTCTCCTGGCGGATGCGTTCGGTGAAGTTGTACTTCTTTTCGAAATTCGCGGCGTCCTGGGGAAAGTCTTTTTCCATCAACTGCTTTTTCCACAGTCCGAGCGAATGGGGCGTGTGGACGTGCGGAACATCCAGCGCCTCGGCGAGCCGCTGGGTCGCGCAGCCGGCATCCCAGTAATGGCTGTTGAAGAACTGGTATTTGAGCCCGTGCTTCTTGATGAAGCGCAGGGCGGACTGCGCCCACTCGTCGAGGTGCTTGACGAGGTATTCCTTGCCGATGAAGGCCCGGCCGCCGGCGGGGATGCGGATTACGCGCACGCGTTCGTTCACGACATCGATCTCCGGCTGGTCCTCGAAGCGGCGGGTCCAGATGTCGACCTCGAAGCCGAGCTGGGCGAGTTTCTTGGACAATTCGAGGACGTACACGACCTGGCCACCGGTGTCGGCGGCGCCCAAGGGAGGCTCGGCGGCGACGTAGCCGTGGGTGGAGACCATGCCGATGCGGGGAAGCTCGGAGTCGGTTTTCAGCTCTTGCATAAGGATTCGGTGGGTTGAGCGCCCGACCCGGAGGTCAAACGCGGCGGGCGTGGACACGGCCGGGGCCGTGGCGGCGCCGACTCAGCGGCCGGCGCCTGGTGACGCCGCACTGAAGAGAGCGAAACAGTTATGCCGCGGACGGCGCGTTTCGCAAGAGAGTGCGACCCCGCGAGAAGGACACGGCGACAGCCCGCCGGTGCCAAGGGAAAATCCCGGTTGGCGTGAAAAATTTACCGTTCTCCCCAGGCGCGCTTCCGGTGGCTGCCGGAGCGGAAGCGGTTGCAAGCGGGCGGAGCGCGCTGCGGGGCGAGCATTGCGCGCTGGCGGGCGGGGGAAGCGGGCTGACGGGCGCGCGAAACACGTTGACGGGACGGAGAGGCGCGCTGACGAGGCGGGGAAGCGGGCTGGCGAGTCGGGGAGGCGCGCTGGCGGGCGCGGGAAGCGCGCTGGCGAGGCGGGGAGGCGCATTGACGGGCGAGGGAAGCGCGTTGACGGGCGAGGGAAGCGCGCTGACGGGCCGGGGAAGCGGGCTGGCGGGCGCGGGAAGCGCGCTGACGAGCCGACGCAGTGCGCTGGCGGGCGGGCGAAGCCCTCCAGCGCTACGTTGGGGAGATCGACGCGCGCACCCAGCTCGCGGCGCGTCAGGGATCACGAACCTTCCCTTTTCGGGCGGACCTCAGGCCTTCGCGCTGCTCTCCGCGTACGCTTCCATGCCGACGCAGGAGCAGACGAGGTGGCGGTCGCCGTAAACGTTGTCCACGCGGCCCACGCTCGGCCAGAACTTGCTCGCGCGCACGAACGGCGACGGGAACGCCGCCAACTCGCGCGAGTAGGGGCGCGTCCACTCGTCGCCACAGACGACCTTGGCTGTGTGCGGTGCGTTTTTGAGCGGGTTGTTCGCCTTGTCGGACTCGCCGTTCACGACCGCCTGCATCTCGCCGTGGATCGAGATCAGCGCGTCGCAGAAGCGGTCCAGCTCGAACTGCGTCTCGCTCTCCGTCGGCTCGATCATGAACGTGCCGGGCACGGGGAACGACATCGTCGGCGCATGATAACCGTAGTCCATGAGGCGCTTGGCGGCGTCCTCGACTTCGATCCCGTGCTTCTTCCAGGCGCGCAGGTCGACGATGCACTCGTGCGCGACGAGGCCGGCGTTGCCGCGGTAGAGCACCGGGAAGAACTTCTCGAGGCGCTTCGCGATGTAGTTCGCGTTGAGGATCGCGACCTTCGTGGCGTCGGTCAGGCCGTCCGGACCCATCATGCGGATGTACATCCACGAGATGACGAGGATCGACGCGCTGCCCCACGGCGCGGCCGAGACGGCGCCGTCGGCTCGGAGTTGAGAGTTGACCAGCGCATGCCCGGGCAGGTGCGGCGCGAGGTGCGCCGCGACGCCGATCGGACCCACGCCGGGCCCGCCGCCGCCGTGCGGGATGCAGAACGTCTTGTGAAGATTGAGATGGCAGACGTCGGCGCCGATGTGGCCGGGCGAGGTGAGGCCCACCTGCGCATTCATGTTGGCGCCGTCCATGTAAACCTGGCCGCCGTGCTCGTGGATCAGCGCGCACACGTCCTTGATGCTCGTCTCGAACACGCCGTGGGTCGACGGATACGTGACCATGAGCGCGGCGAGATCGCGGCTGTACTGCGCGGCCTTGGCGCGGAGGTCGGCGACGTCGATGTTGCCCTGCGCGTCGCAGGCGACGGGCACGACCTTGAAGCCGCACATCGCGGCGCTGGCGGGATTCGTGCCGTGCGCGCTCGTGGGAATGAGGCACACGTTGCGGTGGCCCTCGCCGCGCGCCTCGTGATACGCGCGGACCGCGAGCAGGCCGGCGTATTCGCCTTGCGAACCGGCGTTGGGCTGCAACGACACGGCGGCAAACCCGGTGATTTCGGCGAGCCATGTCTCCAGATCACGGAAAAGCTTTTGGTATCCACGCGTCTGTTCGGCGGGGGCGAACGGATGCAGCTTGCTGAATTCCGGCCACGACACCGGGAGCATCTCGCTCGTGGCATTGAGCTTCATCGTGCACGAGCCGAGCGAGATCATCGAGTGGCACAGCGAGAGGTCCTTCGCTTCGAGCCGCTTGATGTAGCGCAGCATTTCGTGCTCGGTGTGATAGCGGTTGAACACGCCCGCGGTGAGAAATGCCGACTGGCGCGCGAAGGGGGCGGGGAAGGTGGCTGCGCCACCGGGTTGAGAGTTGAAAGATGAGGGTTGGGAGCCGAAGTCGGCGGCGGCGGATTCGCTGAACAGGCTGAGCAGCGCGCGCACGTCCTCGACCGTGGTCGTCTCGTCGAGCGAGATGCCGACGGTGTAGTCGTCGATCGCGCGCAGGTTGAATTTCTTCGCGGCGGCCGCGGCATGCACGCGCGCAGCGGCGATGCGGCCGACCGTGAGCGTGTCGAACACCGGCTCGGCGTTTACCGTCGCGCCCGCCTGACGCAGGCCGGCGGCGAGCAGCTCGGTGAGGAGCTTCACGCGGCGCGCGATGCGTTTCAGGCCCTGGGGGCCGTGGTAGACCGCATACATCGACGCCATCACGGCGAGCAGCACCTGCGCGGTGCAGATGTTCGACGTGGCCTTGTCGCGACGGATGTGCTGCTCGCGCGTGCCGAGGGCGAGGCGCAGCGCGGGATCGCCCTGGGCGTCCTTCGCCACGCCGACGAGGCGGCCGGGCATCGGGCGCTTGAACGTATCCTTCGTCGCGAGAAAGCCCGCGTGCGGCCCGCCGAAGCCCATCGGCACGCCGAAGCGCTGGGCCGAGCCCACCGCGACGTCGGCGCCGAATTCGCCGGGCGCGCGCAGGAGCGTGAGCGCGAGGAGATCGGTGGCGACGATGGTGAACGCGCCCGCGGCATGGGCCGCCGCGAAGAATGTCTCAAAATCGTGAATACTGCCGGTCGTGTCGGGGTACTGCACGAGCACGCCGAAGCAGTCCGCGGCGGGCTGGAACGTGCGGTGATCGCCGACTGTGACGACGATGCCGAGCGGCTTGGCGCGGGTCTTGACGATGTCGATCGTCTGCGGGTGGCACTGGTCCGAGACGAAGAACGTGCGGTGCGCGGCGGCGTCGCCTTCCTTCAGGCGGTGGCACATCATCATCGCCTCGGCGGCGGCGGTGCCCTCGTCGAGCATGGAGGCATTGGCGATCTCGAGGCCGGTGAGATCGGTGACCATCGTCTGGAAATTCAGCAGGGCTTCGAGGCGGCCCTGGGAGATTTCGGCCTGATAGGGCGTGTAGGCGGTGTACCAGCCGGGGTTTTCGAGGATCGTGCGCTGGATGACGCCCGGGGTGGCGGTGTCGTAATAGCCGAGCCCGATGAAGCTGCGGAAAACCTGGTTTTGTTGGGCGAGGCCGCGGAGTTCGGCGAGCGCGGCGCTTTCGCCCAGCGCGGCCGGCAGGTGCAACCCTCCGCGGCGGATGTGGGCGGGGACGGCGGCGTCGATCAAGGCGTCGAGCGAGGGATAGCCGAGGGCGGCGAGCATCGCGGCCTGCTCGCCGGCGTTGGGCCCGAGATGGCGGCGGGCGAACGTATCGGCAGGAGCGAGGAGTTCGGCGGAAGACGTGGCAGCAACAGGCGCGGAGGCGGACATGCCGCGGACGGTAGGCGTGAGTATTGTAGGCGCAACGGGTTTCTGGAACGGAGAGACCAACCTTCTGGTTTGGCGCGCTTCGTTAAGCCTCGGCACACGGGCTCAACATGAGGCGCTGAACCGGTGGAGCGACAATCGCCATTCAGCATTGCATTGCCCAGTCGGTTGGTTACACAGCAGAAGCTTTCCAGCTTCTCGAGCGTCCAACGCTTCGCTCAGCCCAATTCTGGGCTCGCAGTTCGTGTTAGCCGCTCGGTCGGCAGGGAGGTTTCTAGCGCTCACCGCGCCCGTCGGACACGGGCAACTTACTACACAGGAAGAACAGTGCGAAAGCCATTCGTCGCTGCCGTATGTATCACGGCAGTTTGTTTGTTTAGCAACCTGCGCGCGCAGGTTTTCACCTATACGTTTGCTGATGTCCTCAACGGGACAAGTGACTCCTCGGCCGGAGGCTCGGCGGATCACATGACCTTCTCATCTTTCACGGCGGAGGGAGTGAGCACCCAGGCAAATGCAGGCGGTGTGTTCTCCTTCACCGGTTGGCCGACTGGGGCGAAGGATGGCAGCGATGAATTTTCCGGAACGCTGAACGCCGCTGCCTATTATGAATTCACCATCACGCCGGAGGCTGGCTACGCCCTGTCGCTAACGTCGCTCACCTTTGGCGCCGGACGGAGCAGCACCGGGCCGCGGCAGTTTTCCTTACGATCGAATGCGGGGGCGGATGGCTTCGCGACGAACCTTACGGGTGCGGCGTCGAACACGAATATTAGCGTGACCGGCGGAAATATCTTCCAGTTTGTCGACAACAACTCGTCCTCGACGTACGCCGGTAACAGCGTGACGCTCACGGGTGGCGATTTCACCGACGTGACCGCCGCCATTACGTTCCGCCTCTATGCTTTTAACGCGGAAGCAGGTGGAAGCTTTCGCATCGACAACTTCGCTATCTCAGGAAGCGCATCTGCCATTCCGGAGCCATCAACCTATGTGACAATTGCGGCCATCTGTGCATTCGCGGGTGTGCTCGGGGTGCGCCGCCGTCACGGCAGCTGATTGGAATTCTGGTTTGCCTCAAAACCAGCGGCTTTCGTGCCGCTGGTTTTTCGTTTTGCCTGCGAGGCATCGGCTGCATCCGCTCCCCGAGATGTATTCCACCCGGGCCGAACGCGCTGCTTTCGTTGACCGTCGTCTTGCCGAGCTGTATCCGCAGCCGCCGATTCCGCTTCAACACAAGGACGCGTACACGCTCCTGATCGCCGTCCTGCTCTCGGCCCAGTGCACCGACAAGCGCGTCAATCTCACCACGCCCGCGCTCTTCGCCCGGGGCGACAACCCGGAGGCGATGGCGCGCCTCACCGTCGGGGAAATCGACGCGATCGTGCGTCCGTGCGGTCTCTCGCCCCGCAAGGCCCAGGCGATTCGCGGCCTCTCGGAGATTTTGCTGCAAAAACACGGCGGCCAGGTGCCGCGGACTTTTGAGGAGTTGGAGGAGCTTCCCGGGGTGGGCCACAAGACGGCCTCGGTCGTCATGGCGCAGGCGTTCGGCGAGCCGGCGTTTCCGATTGACACCCACATTCACCGGCTGGCGCAGCGCTGGGGCCTCACGCCGGTCGGCGCGAGCGTCGAGCGCGTGGAGCGCGATCTGAAGGCGCTCTTCCCGCGCGAGCACTGGAATCCGCTGCACCTGCGGATCATCTACTACGGACGCGAGCATTGCACGGCGCGCGGTTGCGACGGCACCGTCTGCGAAATCTGCCGCACGCTGTATCCCAACCGCCGCCGGGCCGTGCGGGTGGCCAAGGCCTGAGGCGCCGGTGTCGGCGCGCTTGAGCGAAGGGACGGCCCCCGAGCCCGGGACGCGCCGGACGCGCCGCTCCTCGGCCCTCCGTGATGGCTCTGTACCCGGCGTGGCTACGGCCATTTGGTTGGCGCCTTGCTGCTTTCCCAAGCCGCCGCCGAAAACGATATTGCCATGGCCCGGCGCACTCCTCACGTTCTGCCCTCCGTTTTGGACGCTTAGCTCAGTTGGTTAGAGCACGTGCTTCACACGCACGGGGTCACTGGTTCGAGTCCAGTAGCGTCCACCATTTCCTTAACCCGCTTTTCCTCAGAGGAAAGCGGGTTTTTCGTGGCCTCGAACCCGGCGAATCTTACAACAACTTACAACGACGCATTCGAAGTCAGTTCGGTCTCTGTGGTCGTATTGGGCGCAGCGTTCGCTGACGGGCGGGATACAGCGGCTCCTCTGTCGGCAACACGTCTCTCCGCGAGCAGCTCGGGTAGGACGAGGCCGCCTACGCCGTGAGCGATGAACTCGTCGCCGCTGGCCTCCTCAAAAAGGCAAGGGCCGGGGCGGCTCGGTGAAGCGTGCCTCCGCCGCCGCGCCCAAGGCCGAGCTGTTCGCGCCCAAGGAGGTCGAGTCCGTCCTTCCCGAGTTGGAGCGCGCCCGCCGCGCCGGGCTTCATCAACAGCGCGTCGCGTTATCCCTTCACTTCGGTGCGGGGATGACATGCCCAGCGCTGCAAAAGCGCGCGGACCGGGCAGCGTGCCGCAATCGTCACCTGGATGGTCTCTTCAGTTAATGAAATACATAGACACTATTTACTTTGGTCGTGGCGGTAGCGGTGCCATGGTTGA
>DASWVO010000404.1:0-7180 GCA_036406235.1 Opitutaceae bacterium | reverse complement strand
TCACGGGGGCGCGCGCCAGCTGGGGAATCAGGTTGCGCATCTCCACCACCGTCTGGACGGTGCCCTTGCCGTGCGTGGAGCTGTCGCCGACGACGACGGCGCGACCATAATTCTGAAGGGCGCCGGCGACGATCTCGGAGGCCGAAGCGCTGAAGCGTGAGACCAGCACGGCGAGCGGACCGGTGTAGGCGACATGGGAGTCTTCGTCGCTGTCCACCTTCACGTCTCCGTAGTAAGAGCGCACCTGGACGACGGGCCCCTGTTGGATGAAGAGACCCGTGAGCTCGATCGCTTCGGAGAGGAGACCGCCGCCGTTGTTGCGGAGATCGAGCACCAGTCCATGGATGCCGGCCTGCTGGAGGCGCTTGATCAACTCGGCGACATCCTTCGTCGCGCTGTTCTGCTGTTTGCCGTCGCTGGAGGCGTCGGGGCCGTAGAACGCGGGCAGGGTGATCACGCCGATCGGCACGGTCTGCGTGCCTTCGATGTTGGGCACGTCGAAGATCGCGGCCTTGGCGCGGGCGGAGTCGAGGTTGACGACGTCGCGCGTGAGGAGGATTTCCTTGCGAACCGAGGGGTCGGCGGCGTCGGCGGGTTCGACGACCAGTTTGACCTGCGTGCCCTTCTGGCCGCGGATCAGGTCGACGATCTTGCGCAGCTTCATGCCGATCACCTCGACCGGTTCGCCCTCGACCTGGCCGACGGCGATGATCTTGTCGTTCGGCTTGATGCGTTTGTCGAGGTCGGCGGGGCCGCCGGTGATGACCTCTTTCACGACGCAATAGTCCTCCTCGATGCCGAGGAGCGCGCCGATGCCGACGAGCTGCAGGCGCATCTGAATGCCGAAGTCCTCAAACGTATCCGCGGAAAAATACGTTGAGTGCGGGTCGTAGAGGCGCGTGATCGTCGACAGGAAAAGCTCGGCGAGGTCGGTCCCATCGAGGTCGGCGAGATTCTTCAGCATGCGCTCGTAGCGCTTGCGGACCGTCGTCTTGGCCTCGTCGAGCGTCTTCTTGTTGAGGATCTCCTGGAGGAGCTCGAATTTCAGGCGGCGCTGCCAGAGATCGTCCGCTTCGGCGGCATTGGCGGCCCAAGGGGACTTGGCGCGGTCGGTCGCGAACGAGTCGTTGGCGGAAAGATCGAAGTCTTTCTTGAGCTCCTCGAACACCCAGTTGATGCGGTCTTCGACGCGTTGTTCGTAGGTGTTGAAGATCTCGTAGGCGGCGTCGATTTTGCCGACCGAGGCGATGTTCCAGTAAAGGCCCTCACCGAAGCGCTTGTTGAAATCGTCCTGATCGGTCGCGAGGAAGAACAGCCGCTGACCGTCGAGATCGCTCATGTAGTTCGGGATGACCTCGCTGTAATCGCGGGGTTTGACTGATGAGCTGTTGTAGTGGGCCTCTTCGAGCAGGCGCACGAGGGTGCGGATCTCGAGGGTGAGCGACGCGGGCGTGGAAAAGGTCCGGTCGGGTCGCGCACTCAGGGTCGCAAGGGACGTGACGAGGGCAAGGGCGACGACGAGTGGGCGGAAGCGGCGAAAAATCATGATCGGCTAAGATGCGTTGGCGGAGGAAAGGGTTCCCGCGAGGGTTGGCAGTAAAAGCAAGCCGAAGGCGGCGGCGATTCAAGAAGCGAGCGTAGATTCACTCAGTGAAAGCATAGTGAGGACCAAGTTGCGCGTTTTCGCCAGACGCGCCGTATATTCGGCCCAGAAGGGCGCTTCTTCAGCAAAACCCAGCCAGCGCGCCAGGAGCAGCTGGCCGCTGCCGGCTGGCGGAATAACGCTCACGGCCTGGTTTTCGTCGCAACGCAGCCTGATCTCGATGCGCCGCAAAAAATCGTAATTTTCCAGAAGGATCGCCGCATCGGGCGGGGCGACGAGGCCCAAGCGGGCGAGTTCCTGGAAAACCGAGCGCGTGCCAGTCTGACGCAAACCGGGGTAAGCCTGCCCGTGCCGGAGCTGCAGGATCTGCGCGGAGAACTCGAAGTCGATCAGCCCTCCGGGGGCGGTTTTGAACGCGCGCTCCGGCGGACTCACAACGTCGCGTTCGCGCTCGATGCGGCTGCGCATGGCCCAGATCGCTGCGGCCTCAGCGGTCGTCAATGTGCCCGCGTAGAGCAATCTCGTCGCCAACTCGAGAAATGCTCCCGCCAGCGGTGAGGGACCCGCGACGGTGCGCGCCCGTGTGAGCAGTTGTCGCTCCCAGAGCTGGCCGGAGCCGGAGGCATGGTAAGCGCTCAACGCATCGATTGTCGTGACGAGCGGCCCGGCATCCCCGTGGGGCCGCAGCCGTACGTCAATCGCGAACACCGGACCCAACGGTCCGTGGCGGCCGAGCAGGCGGCGCAACTCGCGCGCCGCGGTGTCGGCGATGGCAAAATCGTGATCGTCGGCAATGAAAAGCACGTCGAGATCGGAGCCAAACGTGAGCTCGGCGCCTCCGTATTTGCCGAGCGCCACGACGAGCAGCCGATCCGCGACGCCGGAGCGGACGAGCGTGTGCGCGACGACTGCGTCGGCGAGTTGGGTCAGGGCCGCCTCGACCTCGGGGAGAGTGAAAAAGCCGAGCAATTCGCCAATCGCGTAGCGCACCTGTTCGGCGCGCACGTAGAGTGGCAGCCATGTATCGAAGGCGTCGCCCGCCGGCCCGTTCGAGAGATCGGCTCGAAAGGCCGCCGGGTCCTTGTGCTGTCGCAGGATTTCCGGACGCAGCACCTCCTCGAGGATCTCGGGATGCGTGCACAGCAACTCATGAGTATAGGTGCTGCGATCGAAGAGGAGTGCCAGCACGCGCAGCAACTGCGGGTTCATCGCGCAACTGTTGAAGAATTGCTGCCGCGTGCCGTAACTCTCGGCGAAGCGGGTCAGACGGGCCAGCACGGTCAGGGGCCGGGCGAGCGTCGGCATCAGCGCGTCGAAGGTCCGGCTCAGCTCGCGGAAACGCGTCACCAATTCGCGAGTGACGAGCTGGCGGCGATCGCCGCAGGTGAAACGGCTGACGGCTTCGGCTGCGGGCACCGTTTCGCCGAACCACGCGGTGAGACGCGCCGCAACATGGGGCGGGATCTGTTTGGTCGTGAAGAACTGCCACCAGGCTTCCAGCTCCGCGTCGGCGAGCGTGGGGGCGAAGAGCGTCTCGTAGAGGGCCCGCACGCGCCGCCGCGTGGCGGCGAGGTGTTGCAGAAACTCCGGGGTGCCAGCGTGCTGAAGCGAGCGGGCGATTGCCTCCAGGGCCGCGGGCTCGGAGGGCAGCGCATGCGTCTGTTGCTCTTCGCGCATCTGGCAGCGGTGCTCGACCTGCCGCAGGAACCAGTAGGCCTCGCGCAGGAAGGCGGCGTCGGCGGGCGCGAGGAGTTCGTAGCGCTCAAGCTGCTCCAGTGCGATCGCCGTCTGATGCGTCTGCAGAAACGGATAGCGCCCGGCGTGCAGCAATTGAAAGGACTGCACGATGAACTCGATTTCGCGGATGCCGCCGGCGCCGCGCTTCAGATCACTGCCGGAGTCCTCGACACCCACGATTTCGCGTTCGGTGCGTGCCTTCATCGCGGCAATTTCTGCCAGCAACGACGACGGGGGATGCCGGGGGTAGCGAAACGATTGCAGGCTCTCGAGCAGTTCTCCGCCGAGGGCGAAATCGCCGGCAACGGTACGGGCCTTGAGCAACGCCAGTCGCTCCCAAGTCTGTCCCTGCGACGCGTAATAATATTCGAGGCTTGCGAGCGAGCGCACCAACGGACCGTGGCTGCCTTCGGGCCGCAAGCGCGCGTCGACGCGGAACAGAAAGCCCTCCGCCGTCGTCGTACTGAGCTGCCGGGTCAGCGTCTCAGCGAGCCGGGCAAAAAATTCTGCCGCAGTGAAGGCGGCCGGCTGGTCGTCGCGCCGGCAGGCGCCATCGCCTTCGTAAAGAAAGAGCAGGTCAATGTCAGAGGAAAAATTAAGCTCCTCGCCGCCGAGTTTGCCGAGGGCGATCACCGCGAAGCGCGCAGGGCGATTGCGGGTTTCGTCCCACGGTTCTCCGTAGCGGGCGGTCCAGCGTTTCAACGCGATGAGGTAGCATTCGCGCACGCAGAACTCGGCGAGCCGGGTGAGTTCGCCGGTGCAAGTGGGCTCGTCGGCCAGTCGGTTCACGCCGCGATAGGCGATGCGCAGTGACATCAACCGGCGCCAGCGCCGCAATAAATCCAGGTACGCCTCGTCGTCGGTGAGTGCGGAGAGATGAGCCGAGGAGAGCGCCTTCCATTCGTCGAGCAACGCTTGATAACGGAAGTCGCTTTCGAGGTTGTGCGGATCCTCCAGCCAGAGAACGAACGCCGGATGCTGCCGCAGGAAACGTGCGTAGAGTGGACTTGCCGCGGCGAGTCTCTCCAGCCGCGCCCATGCCGCAGCGGAAAGGCGCTCGAGCGGAAGGTCGCTCATGCCTTCCAGCGCGGCGCGAAGGGAAACCGGCGCGGGCGAGGAAGAGCGAGCGGCTGCCGGCGGCAGGGATGACACAGGCGAGCGGCCGGCGAGCGCAGGCGGATGGCGCCGTGCTAGCGTCGGCTTAGCAAATCTTTGGCTTCGTCGAGCAGGCGCTTTTCCTCGGGCGTGAGGGCGCCGAAACCTTCACTGTTGATTTTGTCGAGGATACGATCGACCTCGGCCTTCAAGTCCTCGCGATTCGTGAGATTGACCTTGTAGGCAGGGCTGGGCGCATCCGCTTTCCTGGACTTGCGAAACCAGCGGGGCAGCTCGATCTCGCTTGCCCGGTCCGGGCTGCGCCACTCGCGCTGATGCACGTAGCGGAAGTAGAGCCAGCCGATGATCATGCCGCCGATATGCGCCGAATGGGCGATTCCGCCCGCATACGCACCGCCGGGAATCTCGAAAAACAGAAAGCCGATGAGGTCCAGGCCGCCGAGCACGCAGAGAATCCAGATCGGCCGCACGGTGATCGGGATGATGAAGAAGATGAGGAATGTGATTTCGCGGTGCGGAAACAGGCAGGCGAAGACGGTGAGGAAGGCCATCGCGATGGCCGACGCCCCCACGAGCTGGCCGCCATGCGAGTAATTCGCGGCGAACCAGACCAACCCGCCGACCACGACCGCTGACACCGACAGCCAGGCAATCCGACGCTCGCCCAACAACGGCGCAAGCTCGCGACCCAGAAAGAAAATCGCCAAGCCGTTGCCCAACAGGTGCAAAGGCCCCCCGTGCAAGAGCGCGTAGCTCAAGAGGGTCCATACCTGGCCGCCGCGCAACCCCGACGCCGAAAGGGCGGCGAACTGCTCAACGACGCTCGATTTAAACCAAGTTCTGAAGATGAGTTGGATAACAAAACCGGCCACGAGCCCGCACAGCATCCACGTGATAACTGAGGTCGTCTGTCGCCCGTAGCTGTCCCGCATGTAGGCCCGGTCGGAAAGCATCGTAAATGCACGGTAGGAAGCTGGGCTGGCAAACACAAGCCGCGTCCCCGGTTTTTACCGGAAAAGTGCGCGAACAACCGCTCGTTTTGCCAGCCATCGCCAGAGGCGTGGTGGGATTTTTTCTGACGCGTCGCCGCTCCGCTTGACAAAGTGACCGGCCGCCGACTTTGCTGCCGCGAAGCCATGGCTAACAAAGCAGACAAATGGGAGCATAACGTCGCCGGTAAGTTCTACGTCGACCAGCAGTGCATCGATTGCGATCTCTGCCGTGAGACCGCCCCGGGATTTTTCACGCGCCACGACGAAGGTGGCTACTCGTTCGTGCACAAGCAGCCGACGACCGAGGAAGAAGTCGCGCTTTGCATGGAGGCGCTCGAGGGCTGCCCGGTCGAGGCGATCGGCAACGACGGCGACGCATAAGCGTCCCGCTAACGGTTCTCTCCGCTTTGCGAACACCCCGCGGTCCCTGGCCGCGGGGTGTTCCGTTTTCCGGGGTGTAGTGGTGAATTGAATTCATTGCCGGAGTCTCCGCGTTGCCTGCATGTTAATAAAAAAGTTAAGGTTGGTTAACAAATGATTTTGACGTGGGCGGGTGGTTGGCGACACATCCGATCCATGAACCCTGTTCGCGTCCCCTTGTTTGTTCCTCTTGTTGTTCTGCCCGCCGCTGCGGTTTTCGCCCAAGGTGTGCGCAGTGCGGCCAATGACGCGTCGCCCGAGGTTCTGGCGCCGTTCACGGTCGCCTCTCCGCGCGTGGCCAATCAGGAGCCGGCGGGAACCTTCACGATGCCGGTTTCGGCGCTGCGCTTCGAGCCCCGGGTCGATGTGCAGGCGCGCAATTTCGCCGAAGGTCAGGCGGATGTCGCCATTCGCGGCGGGATTTTTGAGAACACCGGTTTCCGCGTCGGTGCGCTGCCACTGTACGATCCGCAGACCGGACATTACTTCGCGGAGATTCCCGTGAGCGCGGCGATGCTTGGCGCGCCGCAAGTGCTGACCGGAGCCGATCAGGCCCGTGGGGGGTGGAACGCGACGGCGGGTTCGATCGCCTATGGCTGGCGGCCCGTGCGGACTGGCGGACTCGTGGCGTTGAGCGCCGGCGAGTATGATTCGCACCGCGAGGAACTCTACGCCGGATATGCGAGCGACCATCGCGTCGCCGGCCAGCGCGTGGCCGCTGATGTCGCGGTGGCGCACTCCGAGTCGGATGGCACGATCGCGTACGGCGACCACGATTTCACGCGCTACAACGCCCGCCTGCAGCTCGCGGGCGAGGGGACGCAGACCGACCTCTTTGCCGGCTATCAGTCGAAGTTCTTCGGCTGGCCCAATCTCTACACGCCCTTCAACGCGCTCGAGAGCGAGAACCTGCAGACCACGCTCGTCGCCCTCAATCACCGGGCCGCGTTCGGGGCGGACGGCGATTACGTGCAGGCCGGCGCTTACTATCGACGCAACCGCGACGACTACGATTTCAACCGCGTGACGGAGGCTGGCAAGGATGCGCTCTTCCAGCACACGACCTGGGTTTACGGCGCTTCGCTCGATGGCCGCGTGAGCGTCGCGCCGGACCTCGCTGTCGGCTACCGCGCCGGCGTGGTGACCGACGAATTGAAATCGACCTCGCTCACCTTCGGCCGTTTTCGCACGCGCACCCACGTGAGCGCCGGTGTGTATCCGGAAAAGCGATTCGATCTTGGCTCCGGTCGCGCGGTGGTGGTGACGGCCGGCGCCGGTTACGACGACACCAACCGTGATGGATCGGCCGTCT
>DASWVO010000403.1:0-13621 GCA_036406235.1 Opitutaceae bacterium | reverse complement strand
GTAGTTGCCCAACGCGGTGTTGGGCAGACCATCGAAGTCCTGCGTGTAGGTTCCGGTGAACGGAACAGACAAGACAGGCTCGGCGCTGAACGCAGGGCTGGAGGCCAAACCGAGGAACGCGGCAACGACACACCACAGGCGGGGAAAATGGGGCAGATTCATTCGGCCGAATCTGGTATATGTCAGATAATGATCCGGCAAGAAAAATCTAGAAAGGCCTAACTCACCTAGGTACCCACGCCAGCAATGACACATATTTTGACCTATACCGGTTTCAAATCAGCCTCGTCGCAGCCAAACCGTCGTCGCCTAAAGCTCTGCGTTCTTCGATGCCCACCCGCGGCGCAACATCGCACTGGGTTATGCCATGGGCGCGCCGCGCCCCCGATGCGGGAGTTCGCCACGGGCGGCCAGCCGCGCCCAAGCCTTGCACCGCCTGTCCACGCTTATCCGTTGTTCTCGTATCAAACTCTTCGTTACGGCAGGGAGCGCCGGGCTTGTGATCGCTTTTCGGCGTTTCTCCGCCCGCTGACTTCGAAACGCGATCCGTCCCCCCCCCGCACGCTCGACATCGTCGGCGGGCTCGCGCAGTGGTGGGTCACTTTCTCTGCACCATGCCCCTGATTCTCAAGTCCGACGACACCGTTCTTTTTTATGGCGACAGCATCACCGATTGCGGGCGCGATCGCGCCAGCCTTGCGTCATTAGGTGATGGATACGTCAAGCTGCTGGCCGACCGGCTCAGCCGCGTCTTTCCCGGCTCGCGGCTGCGCGTGCTGAACCAGGGCGTCAGCGGCGACCGCATTTACGACCTCGAGGCGCGCCTCGACCGCGATGTACTGGCCCACCGGCCCTCCGTGGTCACCGTGCTGATCGGCGTCAACGACACGTGGCGCCGCTATGATTCCAACCTGCCCTCTCCCCTGCCCGACTTTCGACGGTCCTATCGGGCCGTGCTGACCCGGCTGGTTGACCAACTGGGGGCGCGCCTCGTGCTGATGGAGCCCTTTCTCCTGCCCGTCCCGGAAGGCCGGCGCACGTGGCGTGAAGACCTCGATCCGAAGATCGCGGTCGTGCGCGAACTTGCCGCGGAGTTTGCCGCCGATCTGATCCCACTGGATACGATTTTCGCCCGGGCCGCCGAACAGGCGCCCGCGAGCTCCTGGCTGCCCGACGGCGTACACCCGTCCCCCAACGGGCACGCGCTCGTCGCCGACGCGTGGCTCGCAAACGCGGGCCTTGCCGCCGCATCGCAGCCATCCGCCGTGCCCGCGGGCTGAGCGGGAGCGATGGCGGCCGCCCAAGGCCGTCGCCGGCGCGGACTCCGACCCGCACCGGGCTGGATACGATCGGCCCACGACGGGCTTCGCAGTCGCGCCGGAGAGGGAACTTCATTTGCGTTTCCCCGCTCAGTTCGCACCGTCTCTCCCACCCGCTCATGCCCCTGATCACGCCCGCGCAACTGAAGAAAAACTATGACGTCATCGTAGTCGGCTCTGGCGCCGGGGGCGGACAGGCGACTTACACCCTCACGCTGGAGGGCCTCCGCGTGCTCCTGCTCGAAGCGGGGCGCAACTACATACCGGAAACGGAAACGCCGATGTTCGGAACGGCCGACCAGGCGCCCCTGCGCGGGATCGGCACACCCGACAAGCCTTTCGGTTTTTACGACGCCACGGTCGACGGCGGCTGGAGCGTGCCGGGTGAGCCCTACACCAACGCCTCGCCCGATCCCGCCCAGGCGTTCCTATGGTGGCGCGCGCGCATGCTCGGTGGCCGGACCAATCACTGGGGCCGCTACTCCTTCCGCAACGGTCCCTACGATTTCAAGCCCCGCCGCCGCGACGGCCTCGGCTTCGACTGGCCGATCGATTACGAGGATCTCGCCCCTTACTACGACAAGGTCGAGATGCTCATCGGCGTGTATGGCTCGGCGGAGGGACTGGAGAACACGCCTGATTCTCCCGCCGGCGTGCTGCTGCCGGCGCCGAAGCCGCGCGTGAGCGATCTCCTGGTGCAGAAGCACGCACGCGGCCTCGGCATCCCGATCGTCGCCGCCCACCGCGCGGTGCTGACCCAGCGGCTCGATTTCGACCGCCTGCCGGCGAAACTGCATCCCGGAAATCCCTTCGCCCAAAAGCTCGTGCGCGAAGCGATGGAAGGGCGCGCGGCCTGTTTTTGGGCCACCGATTGCGGCCGCGGGTGCGCGATCCGCGCCACCTACCAGTCGACCACCGTCCACCTGCCGCCCGCCATGGCCAGCGGGAACCTCGATCTCTTGACCAACGCCATGACGCGCGAGGTGACCGTGGGCAAAGACGGCCGAGCCACCGGCGTCGTCTTCATCGACAAGACCACCGGCGTCGAACACCACGCGTCGGGGCGCGTCGTCGTGCTCGCTGCCAGCTCCGGCGAGACCGTGCGCCTGCTGCTCAACTCCAAATCCGCGCGCTTCCCGCAGGGTCTGGCCAACTCCAGCGGCCGCGTCGGTAAGTACATCATGGATACGGTCGGGGCGGAGTTCTCCGGCCAGATTCCCGCGCTGGAGAACCTGCCTCCGCACAACGAGGATGGCGCCGGCGGCGCCCACATGTACGCGCCCTGGTGGCTTTATCGGGAGCAGCAGGCCGGCAAGCTCGGCTTCGCGCGCGGCTACCACATCGAATTCTACGGCGGCCGGCGCCAGCCGGGCGCCGCCACGTTCTCCGGACTCGAGTGGCTGACGGGTGGCAGCTTCGGCAGAAAATTCAAGGAGGACGCCCGGCGCTACTACGGGTCGTTTGTCGGCTTCGACGGCCGTGGCGAGATGATCCCCAACGAGGATTCCTTCTGCGAACTTGACCCGCTGATGAGAGACAAGTGGGGCATCCCCGTGCTGCGCTTTCACTGGAAATGGTCCGAGCACGAGATCCGGCAGGCGGCCCACATGCAGCGGACCTTCGCCGATCTCATCACGGCGATGGGCGGGCGCGTCAAGGTCGCCCCCGAAGTCGACGGCGCCAAAGCGATCAAGCCCGGCGGCAAGATCATCCACGAGGTCGGGGGCGCCATCATGGGCGATGACCCGGCGACGTCGGTTACCAATCAATGGTCGCAGACGTGGGATGTGAAGAATCTTTTCCTCGCCGACGGCGCGCCGTTTCCCAGCAACGCCGACAAAAATCCCACGCTCACCATCATGGCCCAGGCGTGGCGCGCGTCCGACTACATCGCCGCCGAACTCAAAAAACAGAATCTCTGATCATGGATCCGCTACCCCGCATCAGCCGACGGACCGCGCTCAAGTGGGTGTTCGTAGCCAGCGCGTCCGCAACGCTGGCGCCGCATCTGCTCCGCGGCCAGCCGGCCGCACCACCACCCGCGCACGGCTACGGCACCGACCCGGATCTGCTCAAAGCCTACAAGCCGGGCGATTTGTGGCCGCTGACGTTTACCGACGAACAGCGTCGCACCGCCGCCGCACTCTGCGACGTCATCATCCCGGCGGATGGGCAGTCGCCGTCGGCCTCGGCCGTCGGCGTGGTGGACTTCATCGACGAGTGGATCAGCGCGCCGTATCCGCCCCACAGCGACGATCGCGCGGTGATTCTGCCCGGGCTCGCGTGGATCAACGAAGAGGCGGCGCGGCGCGGCGGACGAGGTTTTGCCGGCCTCGACGGGGCGCAGCAAACCGCCCTCTGCAACGACATCTGCCACGAGGCCTCGACCCTGCCCGAGCTCAAGCCGCACGCCCGCTTCTTTGCTGTCTTCCGCAACCTGACCGCCGGCGGATTCTACACCACGGAGGAAGGCCGGAAGGACCTGCGCTACGTCGGCAACATGCCCCTGGCCACGTTCGACGGCCCGCCGCCCGAAGTGCTGCGCCAGGCCGGCCTCGCGTAGAGCCTGCCCGCCACCGAGTCCGCCCTCCGCCGGAAAGACCGGCCGCGCCTTGACCGGCGAGTCAACGTGGCGACGTTCCGTCATGGGCCGGCCTCTGGAGAGGGAGCGAACTCGGCGTGCGGCGATTCCCGCCGCCGGTTACACGATCGAGAGCGGGACGTCTCCGCGAGCCGCACCGCAGTGGAAGGACGGCCCGCCGTTGCACGATGGCCTACCGCTTTAAACAAAAAGAGCCGGTCTCGAAGGCGATCAGACGCTTGGGCGCCGAACGCCTCGCTCATGCGTGTGAGTGCCTGCGGGACAGCGACCACGCCGCCGCCGTTCACTGCGCGCGCAAGGACATCAAGAAGATCCGCGCGGTGGCCCGCCTGGTGCGCCGCCAGCTTGGGAGAAAGGAATTCCGCTGGCTGACCCGGCGGTTGCGGGAGGCCGCGACTGCGCTCGCGGCTCCGCGCGACGCCTACATCAAGGCCAGCGCGCTGCGCACCCTGATGGCTCATTTCAAACGACAGCTCGCACCGGGGGCCTTGCGCGGAATCCGGGCCCGGTTGCGGACGGAATCCTCCGCGGAATTGACGCGCTTCGCCGAAAGCGGCTCCGCCAAGGCGGTGAAAAAAACCCTCGGCCGCGTCGGGAAACGATGGTCGCGCCTGAAGGTGCGCAGCACAGAATGGAAGGCGGTCCGCTCAGGAGTGAAAGCCGCGTACCGACAGGGGCAGCGCGCGCATCAGGCCGTGCTGGAGGATCCCTCGTCCGAAAATTTCCATGAGTGGCGCAAGCGCGCGAAGGATCTTTGGTATCATGTCCGGCTGCTGCAGCCCATCTGGCCTGAACAGATGGAAGCGATGGCATGCGAACTGGAGACGCTCACCGAATACTTGGGCAACGATCACGATCTCGTCGTCCTGCGTGACGACGCGGAAGCGCACCGGTGGGGCAACACGCGGGAGCTCGCCACGCTCAACGGCCTGATCGACGCTCGTCAGCGGGCGCTGCGCGCCGACGCCTTGGCGGTCGGGGCGCGGTTCTACGCCGAAGCTGCGCCCACCTTCTGCGATCGCCTGGCCGGCTACTGGCGGACGTGGCGTCGCGAACGCGCCCCCAGAGAGGCGTCGCCGAAATCCCGCTACACCGCGGCGTTCCGGCCGCCCTCGAAGCGCGGTGTCGCGCCTTAGCGGGACTCGGAAAATAAGTTGGCCGGTCGCCTACCCCTAAGCGACCGGCCATTTGCTTTCTTAGTTACCCCAAATGTCCCCGCTAAGCGGGAACGGCGGTGAACGTGGCGAGCAAAAGGCGTCTGTCAATCGCTTCGTTGCGGTGAATATTCCGCTCCCTCACAGCTCCCTCGCGATCAAGCGCTTTTGTGATTCGACGAATTCCGGCAACACTTGCCGCCTCGGGCGGCGCGTAGCCGGAGCGTCCGTCTGCCGAACCCGGCATCGGACGGCCACGTTCAGTCCTCGCGATGAAATTGCCTCTTCAGCTCCGCTTTTGCGCGTTGCGGAATCGCGCGCCGTCCGGCCGGAAGGTTCCGAAAAGGCCTCATCGCGGCGCGACGAGTCGCAGGAACGCAGGCTCGTCGATGGTCTTGATCGCGTGCGCCCGCGCCGCGTTCAGCTTCGTCGCCCCGGGCCTCGCACCGGTCACAACCAGATCGGTGTCGCGCGAAACGTTGTCGCCCACTTTGCCGCCTTGCTGGATCACCGCATCCGCCGCCTGTTCGCGGGTCATTGAGTCGAGCCCGCCGGTGAACACGACCGTCTTGTCCTTCAGCCGGTCGCCGCGGCGCACGAGCTTCGGGTCTATGCCGGCGCGGCGGAGCCGCGCGAGCAGTTCGCGGTTTGCACGATTCTCCAGCCACTGCGCGATGCCCGCTGAGAGTTGCGATCCAAAGCCGGCCGAGGCGAGCGCGCGGGCGTCGGCGCGCGCGAACTTCCCCAGCGAGCCGAATTTCGCGGCCAGCGCCATCGCCGCCGCGCGACCCACGCCGGGAATGCCGACCGCATAAAGCACGCGATCGAGCCGCGCGTTCTTCCGGCTGCGGCCGATCGCCGCGAAGAGATTGCCTGCGGCCTTCTCCCCGATCCGGCCGAGTTTTTTCAGATCGCCCGGAGCGAGGGCGTAGATGTCGGCGAGACTCGCAACGACACGCCGGCTGACGAGTTGATCGACCAGCTTCCCGCCGAATCCGTGGATGTCCATGGCCTCGGTCGAAGAGAAGTGGCGAAGCGCTTCGCGCAGTCGCGCCGGACACGACGTGTTGGTGCAACGAGCAACGGCTTCGCCGGCGCCGCGCGTAATCGGGCCGCCGCAGTCGGGACACGTCCTCGGGAGCCGGTAGCGTTTCTCGCGTCCGGTGCGCCGCTCTTTCACGACCTGCACCACGTGCGGAATCACATCGCCCGCGCGTTCGACGAGGACGGTGTCGCCGACGCGGATGTCCTTGCGGTCGATCTCATCCTGGTTGTGCAACGTCACGTATCCGACCTGCACGCCGCCGAGCTGCACCGGGTCGAGGCGTGCGACCGGCGTCACCGCACCGGTGCGGCCGACGTGCGCAGTGATTTCCCGGATACGTGTCGTCCCCTGGCGCGCGGGAAACTTCCACGCGACGGCCCAACGCGGGCTGTCGGCGCGCGTGCCGAGTTTCTGCTGATCCGCGAGATCGTCGATTTTCAGCACGCAGCCGTCGATCTCGTAGCGAAAACGCTCGCGGCGCGCGCGCATCCGCTCGAACCAGCGCACGGCCTCGTCGGCCGAATGCAGCGCCGTCGCTTCCGCATTCGTTTTCAGTCCGAGGTTCTTCAAAAGTTGCAGACACTCCGTGTGTGTCGCCGGGCGGCCGCGCGTCGCGGGCGCCACCTCCCAGAAAAAGACCCGCAGCGGGCGTTGGGCGGTGATTTTCGGATCGAGCTGGCGCAGGCTTCCGGCCGCGGCATTTCGCGGATTGGCGAATGTTCTTCCTCCGGCCCGCTCCTGTCGGCGGTTGAGTTGCTCGAAATCGCCCTTCTCCATGTACACTTCGCCGCGCAGGACGAGGTGTGGCGGCACACGGACGCGTTTGCGTTTCCGTCCCGCGAGCCCCGCGGGCAGTTGCAGCGGAACTTCCCGGATCGTGCGAATGTTCGAAGTCACCTCTTCGCCGGTATGCCCGTCGCCGCGCGTCGAGGCCGACACCAGGCGGCCGTCATCATAGACGAGTTCGATGCTGGCGCCGTCGTATTTCGGCTCGCCGACAAGCACGCACGATTTTCGTCCGAGTTCGCGGCAGCGCGACTCGTAAAAGCGGCGGAAGTCCTCCTCCTGCCAGAGCGACTGGATGCTGAGGACGGGAGTCTCGTGGCGAATCGTGACAAAACCTTCGCGCGGCCGGCCGCCGACGCGCTGCGTCGGGCTGTCGGGCGTGACGAGTTCAGGAAACCGCTCCTCGAGCGCGATGAGCTCGCGCTTCAGCTTGTCGTAGTCGGCGTCGGATATGACCGGATCGTCGAGCACATGGTAGCGGTAATCGTGATCGAGGAGAACGCGGCGAAGCCTGGCGGCACAGGTTTTCGCGCCGCGAAAACCCAATTTTTCGGGATGCCCACGCTTCGCTCTGGATCGGGTCATTTCCTGAGATTTTTCCGCAGCAAAAGACTGCTCAGCGTATTCAGGACATCGTGACGCTCGAGCCAGCCCCGCCGCGCCATGCCGACGCCGAGCGGCATGAACTCGAGGTCGCTCTGCTTGTGCGCGTCGGTCGAGATCACGAAGCCCACGCCGGCGGCTTTCGCGAGCTGGCACAGGTGGTCCGGCATATCCAGGCGGTCGGGCTGCGCGTTGATCTCGATGCGCACGCGATGTTCGCGGCACGCGGCGAAAATCTTCTGCCAGTCGGCCTGGATCGGTTCGCGCCGGCCGATGATCCGGCCCAGCGGATGACCGAGGCAATGCACCACCCCGCTGCGCACCGCGGCGAGCAGGCGCTTCGTCATCGCAGCCTCATCCAGGTGGAAGTGCGAATGCACGCTCGCCACCACCCAGTCGAGCGACGCGAGCACCCTCTCGTCGAGGTCGAGCCGGCCGTCGCGCAGGATGTCCACCTCGACGCCGGCGAGCAGCCAAAAGCCCCTTGCTCGCCCGCGGCCCACCGCGCGCTCCCCCTCGAGCGACGCGGCGACCTTGCGGATGGCTTCGACGTGCTTCTTGAGCCTGGCTTCGTTAAGGCCTTTCACGATCGCAACGGCCTTGGAGTGATCCGTGATCGCGAGGTATTCGTAACCGCGAGCCTGCGCCGCGGTGGCCATGGCCTCGATCGAGTCCGCGCCGTCGGTCGCTTTCGTATGGCAGTGCAGGTCGCCGTGAATGTCCGCGAGTTCGATCAACTCGGGAAGTTCGCCCCGCGCCGCGGCCTCGATTTCGCCGCGGTCCTCGCGCAGTTCGGGTGGAATCCACGCGAGACCGAGCTTTGCGTAAACCTCCTCCTCGGTCGCGCCTGCGATCCGGCGGCGGCCGCGGTAGAGGCCGTATTCGTTGAGTTTCCACCTGTGTTTCAGCACGAGCTTGCGCAGCGCGATGTTGTGCGCCTTCGAGCCGGTGAAATAGAGCTGCGCCGCACCGATCTCCTTCGGCTCGAAGAAACGAAAGTCGACCTGCAGGCCGCCATCGAGCCGTACCGCCACGCGCTCCGCGCCGCGACTCGTCACCTCGGCGATGCTCGCGTAGTTTAGAATCTCCGCCGCCGCTCGCGTGCGGTCACGCGCAACCACCAGCACATCGAGATCGCCGACCGTCTCCTTGCGGCGTCGGAAACTGCCGGCGATTTCCCAGCGGGTGATCGTCTTGAGCTGGCTGAGATGACGTCCGAGCGCCTCGGCATGATCGCTGGCTTCCTTGTAAAGCATGCGCCCCGAACCGGCCCCGAGCGTGGAAAGACCGCGCAGAATGTTCTCTTCGGTCTTGATCCCGAGCGATTTGATCGCCGCGAGTCGGTGCGCCTCACACGCCTTTTTCAGTTCGTCGAGCGATGTGACGCCGAGTTCGTCATAGACGAGCCGCGCGCGCCGCGGTCCCAGTTGCGGCACCTTCAGCAGCGTGGTCAGGGCCGGCGGCACCTTGCGCCGGAGCTCGAGCAGGCGTCCGCAGGCGCCGGTGCGCAGAATCTCGGCGATGTGTTCGGCCATGCTCTTGCCGACATGCGGCAGCTCGCGGAAATCGGCCGCCCCGCCGGCGAGATCCTCACAACGTCGAGGCAAAGTGCGCACGGTCCGGGCGGCCTCGCGATACGCGCGGATGCGAAACGGATCGCCGCTCGCAAGCTCGAGCAGGTCGGCGGTTTCGTCGAGCAGGTCTGCAATCTGAGCGTTTTCCATGGCCGCAAATGCGCCGCACGCACGCGCGGGACAACCTAGAGCGTGTGACGCAGTTTTTCGAACGTCTTCCTGTCGCACCGTGCTTTTGGAAAGGCCTGTTGCCGTCTCTTCAAGAGTGGCTTGAGTTCTCCGACCGAAGTAGCGGCTCGACTCGCCGGCAACGCCATGCCGGGTCGAATCGCTGAGCCGCAACCAAGATGAGTTCCGCCCCGGCCCAGTCCGTCAGCATCCCTGTGTCCGACGCGCAGCGCGTGTCCGCCTTGCTGCAGGTTCCGCCGAAAGCGCGGGCGTGCTATGTGTTGGCGCACGGGGCGGGAGCCGGCATGGCACATCCCTTCATGGGCGCGATCGCGGACGGCCTCGCGGAGCGCGGCATCGCGACGCTGCGCTATCAGTTCCTTTATATGGAACAGGGTTCGAGGCGGCCGGACCCTCCGAAACTCGCCCACGCCGCCGTGCGTGCGGCCGTGAACGAAGCCTCCCGCCAGCTCCCGAAGCTCCCGCTCTTTGCCGGCGGCAAGTCGTTCGGCGGACGCATGACGTCGCAGGCGCAGGCCGCCGCGCCGCTTCCCGGCGTGCGCGGATTGATTTTTCTCGGCTTTCCCCTCCACCCCGCCGGCAAGCCCGCGAACGAGCGCGCGAAGCATCTCTTCGAGGTCGGCATTCCGATGCTCTTCCTCCAGGGCACGCGCGACGAACTGGCCGAGCTGGACTTGCTCGAGCCGCTCTGCCGCGACCTCGGCCGCCGCGCCACCCTCAAGCTTTTCCCGGATGCCGATCACTCGTTTCACGTCCCGGCGCGCTCGGGGCGAAAGGACGCCGACGTTCGCGTCGAGTTGTTGGATACGGCGGCGGACTGGGTGGAGACGAGTTGAGAGGAAAAGACAAGTTGAGAGATGAGAGTTGAGGGTTGAGAGAATTCAATCCGAACACACAGCGCACTGGTTTCAGCTCTCTCAGCTCTGAACTCTTCGCTGTCAGCTTTCCGCTCTGCTCTCTCAACTCTCAACTATCAACCCTCAACTGCACCATGCCCTCCCGCAGCTCCCAGATCGCTCAGGTCGGAAAACGGAAGATCGAACTTTCGAATCTGGGAAAAATCCTCTATCCCGACGACGGCATCAGCAAGGCGCAGCTGATCGAGTACTACTTCAAGATCGCTCCGACGATCCTCGCGCACGTGAAAGGGCGGCCGCTGTCGCTGGTGCGTTATCCGGACGGGATCGGCGGCGAGTCGTTTTATCAAAAAAACCGCCCGGACTGGGCGCCCGCCTGGCTCCAGCACGTGACGCTCGGCGAGGAGCAGAAGGACTACGTCATCGCGAGCGAAGAAGCCTCCCTCGTGTGGCTGGCAAACCTCGCGTGCATCGAGCTGCACCAGATGCACGCCCGCGCGCCGCATTTCGACACGCCCGACTACATCGTCTATGACTTCGATCCGCCGGATGGATACGCCTTCGCACGGGTCGCCAAACTCGCGCTGGAGTTCAAGGAGCACCTCGAGCGCCTCGGCTACCACCCGTTCGTGAAGACGACGGGCCGCAAGGGCCTGCACGTGCTGACGCCGATCGAACCGAAGTGGAGCTTTCAGGAGGTGTTCGAGACGGCGAAGACGGTCGCGCAACCGTTCGTCGAGGCGCACAGCCCGGCCCTGACCCTGCAGATCAAGAAGGACTACCGCGCAGGCAAGGTGTTGCTCGACATCTACCGCAACCGGGCATCGCAGACGATCGTGGCCGCCTACAGCGTGCGGGGATTGCCCGGAGCGCCCGTGTCCACGCCGCTGCATTGGGAGGAGCTGGCCACCATCGAAAGCGCCAGGGCCTTCGACCTGCACAACGTGCCGCAACGCGTCGTCGAGACGGGAGACCCATGGGAGGCGATCGCCGCCTATGCGGTGCCGCTTCACCCGGCCGCTGGTCGTAAGCATAAAGCGGATGCGCGCGGGTCGCGGCGCGGGGTGCCGGGGACCATCCCCTCCCCGGTTTCGAACCCGGAACGTCCGAAGCACAAGACCCCCGCGCAGCTCGAACGCTACGCGCAGAAGCGGAGTTTCGCCAAAACCCCGGAACCGCCGCCGGCGAAGATCGCGGGCGGCGGCAGCGCGTTCGTCGTTCACCGGCATCACGCGACGCGGCTGCACTACGACTTGCGACTCGAGCAGAACGGCGTGCTGAAATCGTGGGCGGTGCCCAAAGGCCTGCCGCCGCGCCCCGGCATCAAGCGGCTCGCGGTGAACGTCGAGGACCATCCGCTCGAATACGTCGACTTCGAGGGCGCGATTCCGAAGGGCGAATACGGCGGCGGGATGATGTGGAAGTTCGCCCAGGGCCGCTACGAGATTACGAAGGAGAAGCGGGACGGTTTTTATTTCCGCCTGCAGTCGCGCGAGCTGAACGCCGAGTACCGCATGCACCGCACGAAGGACACTCAGTGGCTGCTCGAGCGCGTGGACAACCCGCAGACCGACTGGCTGCGCGCGCCCATCGAGCCGATGCTGGCGCGGCTGGCGGAGAAAGTGCCGCCGCCGGACGATTACGTTTACGAAGTGAAATGGGACGGCCTGCGCGCGCTTATTTCCCTGGATGAGGGCGTCGTCACCATTCACGGGCGTAACCAGATGGTCATGACACCGCAGTTTCCCGAACTGGTGATTCCGGACGCGGCGTTTCGCGCGACTTCCGCGCTGTTCGATGGGGAAATCGTCTGCCTCGAAGCCGACGGACGGCCGAATTTCCACAACGTGATCCACCGCATGCAGCAGAAGACCGCCGGAGCCATCGACCGCGCCCGGGCGAGGTTTCCCGCGGTTTGCTATCTCTTCGACTGCCTCTACCTGGACGGTCGCGCGATCGTGAACGAGCCGCTGTCCCGGCGACGCGAATGGCTCAAGGATGCCGTTAAAAGCAATCCCGCCTACCGGCTCAGCGACTGGGTCGAGGACGGCGCGGCATTTTTTGAAGCGGTGCGGAAGCTGGGACTCGAAGGCATCGTCGCCAAGCACCGCCACAGCCCCTACCTTCCGGGCAAGCGCAGCGACGCGTGGCTGAAGATCAAGGCGCGGCAGACGACCGAGTGCCTGATCATCGGCTACACGCGCGGCAAGGGCGAGCGAGGCGGGAATTTCGGCGCCCTGCACCTCGCGCAACTCACGGACGGAATAATTAACTACGTCGGCAAGGTCGGCTCGGGCTTCGACGACGATTCACTTAAGCAGGTGGCCCGCGAGCTGAAGAAACTCGAGCCCATCCAGCGGCCGATTCCGGAAAAGCCCCTCGACGACGCGCGCACGATCTGGGTCCGCCCCTTGCTTTTTTGCGAGGTGCAATTTGCTTCTTGGACGCAGGATGGCGCCCTTCGCGAGCCCGTCTTCCTGCGCCTGCGTCCGGACCTGACGTTAACCACCCCTCAAAAACCGAGCTAGGAGGCGCATCATGAGATCAATCTGGAAGGGCCACATTCGCTTTTCCCTGGTGACGATTCCCATCCGCATCTACAACGCCGTGGATACGGAGGAGACGATCCGCTTCCAACAACTCCACAAGGAGGATAACGGCCCCGTCGGCTACGAGAAGAAGTGCAAGAAGTGCGGCAAGACGCTCACGGCGGAGGAGATCGTCAAGGGCTACGAGTTTGAGCCGGAGCAATACGTGATCGTGTCGGCGGACGACTTTGCGAAGATCAAGCTCCAGAGCACGAAGGTCATCGAGATCGAGGGCTTCATCGATGCCACCGAGGTTCACCCCACCCTTTTCGACGCGCCGTATCTGGCCGGGCCCGACGGCGTCGTCGCCGCCAAAACCTACTCGCTGCTGAGCCAGGCCTTGAAGGCCAGCGGGAAGGTCGGAATCGGCAAAGTGGTGCTGCGCGACCGCGAAGAGACGATGATGATCACCCCGCAGGACGGCGGGATCATGCTCTACAAGCTGCGCCAGGCAAACGAAGTCCGGAAGATGGACGACGTGCCGCAGATCGAGCGCAAGGACGTGAACAAGGATGAGCTGAAACTTTCGATCAATCTCGTCGAGTCGATGGCGGCGACCCTGAAGGAGCTCGACACGACCGATCGCTATCGCGGTGCGTTGCGCGAGATGATCGAGGCGAAGATTGCCGGGCGCGAAATCGTCGCCGCGCCGGAGGTTGAAACTCCGGTCATCGACATCATGACCGCGCTGAAGCAAAGCATCGAGGCGACGAAGGCGAAGAAGATGCCGATGGAGCGGGCCAAGGGCGCGAAGAAGCCGGCCGCCGCCGCGGCCAAACCCGAGCCCGCCGCGAAGCCGGAAGCCAAGCCGGCCAAATCGAAGAAGCCGAAGGTGGCGTGATCCGGAGGCGCCTCGAAAAGACGCGCACGCTGCGCCGGAGCTCGCTACGTCGTTTCCGCACGC
>DASWVO010000402.1:0-1860 GCA_036406235.1 Opitutaceae bacterium | reverse complement strand
TTCCTCGGCGCCAGCGTGCAGGGCGGCGCGTTCCACACCGACGATCCGGCCGTGGTGTCGCCGCCCGGCCATCGCAGCCTGCGCGATACCGAGGTCACGTATCGCGAGATCCGGGTCGGCGCCGGCATGCGCTGGCCGCTGACGGACGCATGCACTCTCGAGCTGGAAGGCGGCTGGATGGCCGATCGCCGCTTCGACTACGACGACCGCGACCTCACGGTTAAAACCGACGACGCCGCCTATGGCCGGATCTTCGTCAGCACCCGCTTTTGAACCCGTTCCGTCGGGGCGCGAGCCGATCGACGGGCTGCAAGCGCTCCGCCGTGAGCTCTTTGAGCTGGCGTTCGACCTCGAGCGCAAGGGCCGCGCCGACGCCGCCGACCTCGCGACCAGCATCGCCCGGCGCATCGAGGAGATCCTCGGCTCCAGCCCTGGCGACGAGGCAGGGCTTGAACCGGCGGCCGCCGTCGATGACGCTCCCCTCGCTCGATGAGCCACCCGTCGCCACGCTGCAGCCGCCGCCGGTTCCTGCGCACCCTTGCGCTCGGCGCCGGCGCCGCAACCCTTGGCGGCGCCAGCGTCAATCTCATGTCTGCCGGTTCGCCCCGTTTCCCCGTCTCCGACCACTGCGACGGACGCCGCTTCTTCAACCCGCGTATCCACGACAACCGTACGTTTCTCGACGTGCTCAAGTGGAAGACGACCTCGAAAGTCGCCGCCTGGCCCGAATGGGTCGAGATCACGCCCCATCCCCTTCCCGAGGCTCCCGCCGGCGACGGCCTCGCCGTCACCTGGGTGAATCACGCGACGTTTCTGCTGCAGACGCGCCACGGCAACGTGTTGACCGATCCGGTGTGGAGCAAGCGCGTCAGCCCGCTCCACTTGATCGGCCCGAAGCGCGTGCATGCGCCCGGCGTGAGTTTCGAAACGCTGCCGCGGATCGATGTCGTGCTCCTCACCCACGATCACTACGACCACTGCGATCTGCCAACGCTGCGGCGCCTCGCGCGCCGCCGTCCGCAACCGCTCGCGATCACGCCGCTGGGCAACGGCGAACTCCTGCGCGCCGCCGGCTTTGCGTCCGCGCAGGTCATCGAACTCGACTGGTGGGAGGCGCACGAGATCAGCGACGGTTTCACGGTACGCGCCACGCCCGCCCGGCACTGGAGCAACCGTGCGAGCGGCCGCCGCAATCACCGGCTCTGGAGCGGCTTTTTTCTGCAAGCCGGCCGGCGCACCGCCCATTTCGTCGGCGACACGGCCTACGACGACCAGATGTTCCGCGACATCCAGAAGCGCTGTGGCGCGCCGGATCTCGCGCTCATCCCGATCGGCGCGTACGAGCCGCGGTGGTTCATGTCCGCGGCTCACTGCAACCCCGCCGAGGCGGTGCAGATTCACCACGAACTCGGGGCGCGCCTCAGCCTCGCGATGCACTGGGGCACCTGGCAGCTCACCGACGAGGCGCGCGAGGCGCCGTTGACCGCGCTCGCCGCCGCCCTCGCCGCCCGCGCGGTCCCGGAGAGAGTCTTCCGGGCCCTGGCGCCGGGTGAAAGCATGACGGTGTAGCGCCCGGGTCCGAGGGGAGCGCGGGCGTCCCGCCCGCATTGCCCCAAATGGCGGGCCAGCGGCCCGCGCTCCCAGGATTTCGCGCGCAAGCGCGCTCCTACCTCCAACGACCACGTTTCCTCAACGCCTCCCAGCGGGAGCGCTTTCGACCCGGCGCCCCGCAGCGTATACCACTCCGACGGAACTCCCACACCCGATCGCAGGTAACACATTGCGTTTGCACTCCGAAAACAAAGCGACTTGGTTAGGCGCCTAATTAGTTGCATTCGCACCGGCAGCCGACTTTCCGGG
>DASWVO010000401.1:0-2949 GCA_036406235.1 Opitutaceae bacterium | reverse complement strand
GCGACCAGACCAGCAGGGCGGCGAGCGCGCCGGCCACCGCCAGCGCCGCCACCACGAGCGACACGCGCTGGTTGAGGCCGAGCTGCTTCCACAGGGTGAGCAACGACTGGGCGAAGGGTTTCACGGAAATTTCTGAATTAGGCGGTGTGATCTATGATCGTGCACTCACGGCGGCTGGCGGCATGGCTTCCGGCAAATCATCAATCATGGATCGTAGGGCGTCATTCATGCCTCACCTCACACGGGCATGCGCATGAGTTCCTGGTAGCCCTCCACCACCTTGTTGCGCACCTCGACCATCAATTGGAACGCGACCGACGCCTCCTGCATCGCAATCACGCTCTGGTGCAACTGGGCGTTGTCGCCCATGAGCACGGCGCGCGTGGTCGCGGCGGCGTCCGCCTGCTTCGCATCGACCGCGGAGACCATCTTCTCGAACACCGCGCCGAAGTCCGCGGACGCGGTCCCGGGCGCGCCGGCGGCGCCGGGCAGCGCGGCCGGCTTCAGGGCCGGGGCGGCAGGGGCGTCGATCTGCGGAAATTGTATCCGTTGAGCGGCGACAGCGGTGGCGGAGCCGATGAGGGACATGGGAAGAAAAGTTGAGAGATGCGAGTTGAGAGTTGAGAGCCGGGCGGTGCGGATGGGTTGAGCTTCTGGCTCCGATCCCTCCGCTCCGGGCTTTCATCACTTTCCGATCTCGAGCGCTTTCATCGCCATCTGCCGCGAGTTCTTCACGACGGCGAGGTTTGCCTCGTAAGTGCGCGAGGCGGTGATGAGGTCGACCATCTCGTGCGCCAGGTTGACATTGGGCAGGAGCACCATGCCCTGCTCGTCGGCGTCGGGATGCTGCGGATCGAAGATGCGCTGGCCCGGCCGCGGATCCGCCGTGATGCTCTGGACGCGCACGCCGCGAATCGAGGCGCCTTCGCCCGCCTCGCCCGTGCGGCGAATGAGCTCGGACTCGAACGAGACCATCTGGCGCTGATACGGGCGGCCGTCCGGCCCGCGCGTGGTATGCGCGTTGGCGATGTTCTGGGCGATGACGTCGAGGCGGGTCTTTTGGGCATTGAGGGCGCCCGAGGTGGCGGCGATGCCGGAGAGCAGTTCCATGCGAAAGGCGGTTGAGGGCTCAGATCGCGCGGCCGGTGATCGCGAGCTTCAGTTGCTTGATGTGGCGGCTGACCACATCGGAAAGAAAATCGTATTCGACGCTGTTGCGGCTCATCGCGAGCAGTTCGCTCTCGAGTTCCACGCTGTTGCCATCGGGCCGCACCGTGCGCGCGTGCGGATCCTCGGCGAGGTGCGGTCTGAGGCCGGCGAGCGAGGACTGCGGATCGCGCACCGACTCCCCCGCCGCTACCCGCGAACGCAGCGTCGTCGCAAAATCCGGCGCGACGTCGAGCCTCCGGTAGCCGGGCGTCTCGGTGTTGGCGATGTTCGACGCGATCGCTTCGTGGCGCAACGCGGAGGCATCGAGAAGCTTCCGGGCCAACTGGTAGCTGTCGGTTTGGAAGACGGGATCGATCATGAGAAGCCGCGTGTTAGCAACGGGGATGCCACCCCGCTTCGCAGCCTCGCATTCTCCTGACTTGCAGTTGGATAAAAATCTGCTTCAGACGCCGGAGACCGGCCCGCCGCGCGCTGGCGACCGAGGCCGCGGCAGATTTTTCCCCCGCGCGGTGACAGGTGTTTGCGGTTCATTCACGAAAATTTGCGCCGATATCGAAACCGGCCCGTCGTCATGCTCGACACCGAATACCAGTTCATCCGCGACCTCGTTTACCGCCACAGCCGCATCAATCTCGGACCCGACAAGCAGGAGCTCGTTTCCGCGCGTCTGGGCAAGCGCCTGCGCGCGATGCGCCTGCCGTCGCTCAGCGATTACTGCCGGTTGCTGCAAACGCCCGACGGCGAGGCGGAACTCGGGCACCTGATCGACGCGATTTCGACGAACCACACGTATTTTTTCCGCGAGGAGGAACATTTCACCGCGCTGCGCTCGCTCATCCTGCCCGACCTCGCCGCCCGCCGCGCCGCGAAACGCTGGGCTTCGTTGCGCGTGTGGAGCGCCGCCTGCTCGAGCGGCGAGGAACCCTACTCGATCGCGATCACCCTCGCGCAGCAGCCCCGGGAGTCGGCTCCCTGGCCCTGGCGGATCGACGCGACCGACATCTCCAGCCGCGTGCTCGCCAAGGCCACTGCGGGCATTTACCCGGCCGAGGCGCTCGCCCGCATCGATCCCGGCGTCGTGCGTACGTATTTCCAAACTGGTTACGGCCCGCAGTCCGGCAATTATCGTGTGCGCCCCGAGCTCGCGGCCAGCGTCCACTTCCGCCAGCTCAACCTCCTCGATGGCGTCCCGCCGTTCAAGGAGCCGTTTCACGTCATCTTCTGTCGCAACGTGATGATCTACTTCGACCGGCCGACCCAGGAAGAGCTGATCGCACGCCTCACCCGGCAGTTGCTCCCCGGCGGCTGGCTGCTCGTCGGCCACTCCGAAAGCCTCTCCGGCATCCGTCACACGTTGAAAATGGTGCGCCCCGCCGTCTACCGCGCGCCGGGCAACTAAGAGTCTTTTCGGATCCCGCTCCACCGTTCCCGGCCAACTTCCATGACCTCTTCCCGCATCCGCGTCCTCATCGTCGACGACTCCGCCGTCGTGCGCCGCCTCGTGAGCGAAGCGCTCTCGCGCGATCCCGAAATCGAGGTGGTCGGCACCGCGATCGATCCGTACGTCGCGCGCGACAAGATCCTCAAGCTCCAGCCCGACGTGCTCACGCTGGACTTGGAAATGCCGCGCATGGACGGGCTCACCTTCCTGCGCATCCTCATGGCCGAGCGCCCGCTGCCGGTCATCATCATGAGTTCGCTCACGCAACACGGCTCGCGGCAAGCCCTGGAGGCCCTGCGGCTGGGCGCGGTCGACGTGCTCGCAAAGCCGGGCGGTCC
>DASWVO010000400.1:0-42397 GCA_036406235.1 Opitutaceae bacterium | reverse complement strand
ACCGGGTTGTAGGACGGCCGCCCGGCCGCAATCCAGCCGGAGACGAAGTCGCGCGGTGTCGTGGAATTGGGACGACGATTGCGGTTTTCATACCGTTCGTAGGAGCCGCGGATCGTCGTCTTCGAAAACGGCTTGAACGTGAACGCGCCGTAGTAGCGCTGGGTGATGTCGTAGGATGGCTCGCGCTCGAAGCCGCGCTCGTCGTGCAGGCCGGCGACGTAGATGGCGAGCTTGTCCCGGATGATCGGCTGGTTGGCGTTGAAGCTCGCCCGCCACGCGTCGTTGGTGCCGTAGCGGCCCTCGATCTGGTAGGAAGGCCGGCGCAGATTGGCCTTGGCCGAGGACTGGTTGACGATGCCGGCGGGGCTGCCGAGACCGAAGAGCAGCGAGTTCGGACCGCGGTTGATTTCGACCGAGTCGGTGTTGTACACGTCGAACGGAATGCGCTGGTTGCTCGGATAGTAGTCGTGCAACCGGTCAACGCTGCCGATGCCGCGCACGCGGTTGGAGGTGCTCGGGCCGAACGGCAGCGAAGGCGCGCCCCCCTGGAAGCCGGCGTTGCGGTCCTGCACCGCGCCGCGGGTGTCGATGTTGAAATCGGTGAAGTTGCCCGTGCCCTCGGTGTTGGCCTCGTAGAGGAACACGTCGTTCATATCGAGCGACGCGGTGTCGATCAGTTGCTGCTTGGTGACGACCGTGATCGAGGCGCCGAGGTCGGCGACGCGGGTGTTGAGTCGGCTGCCCGCGAGGGTGTTTTCGCTGTAGTAGCCCTCGTCCTTGCTGGCATCGACGCTGAAGGGCGAGAGCTCGATGATGTCTTGATCGCGCCGGCGCGCCTCCTCCGTGGAAGTGGGTTCGGCAGGCGGGGCGTCCGGGGGGGTGACTTGGGCCCAGATTGGCGAGACGGCTGAGAGGCAGCAGGCGAGTGCTGCGACCAACCGACGTGAGTCCGTGACTGACCATCGCAATGATGTCATGGCAGGTAACCTCTGCTGAGGGCTTGGGTTAGGCGGTATCCGGTCGGAGCCAGTGCGCCAACAGGGGGTAAGAGCAACGGCAGCGTCCGGGGGGGTGGGTAGGGCTGGCGGGGTCGAGCGAGGGGAACGCTCACGGGCAACGATGCCGGGCCGTGCAAAAGTGGCGACTTTGCCCCTTATGGACAGTCCGACCGAGGCGTCCCTCCCTGCCGTCGCTCGCCGGCCGCGGCTCGGCGGAGACGCCTCGCCCCACCCTGCTTCCGCCTGCGCTTGCGAGCGCAACGAGCGCGGGCTGAAGCCTCGCGCCACCTCGAGCCACCCGCCTGGGGCAGCAGGCGCGTCCCCGCTATCCGGTGCGGGCCGGACGCGACGTAGCGGACGCGACACTACGGAAGAAGCGGTGTTGCACCGGGCGGCGCTGCTCTGCCGTGAGGGGCGGCAGGTCCGGCAAGGCGTCGGCTTTCGTCTCGCCCAAGGTCACGCGACAGAGTGCCCGGAAATTATCCCAGCGCTCCGCGAGCACGGCGTCCTCCTGGCGGCGGCGGTCGTCGCGGGCCGTCACCTCGCCCGTCGGACCGCCGGGAGGGCGGCCGCTTTCCTCCAGCGACGGGGCGCCGGCGACCTGCCGCAGCAGCGAGCGCCACTCGATCATGAGGCGATCGACGTCGCCCCGCCCCGCCTGCTCGATCTCCGCCACGATCGCCCCGGCCCGCGCCGTCTTTTCGACCAGCGCCTGCACCACCTCGCTCGCACCCGAGCCGTACTGTGGCGGCAGCCCCTCGTCGAGATAACCCTCGACGGTGAGCCGGCGATACGTGCGTTCGCACACGCTGGCGAGGCGGCCGAGCTTGCGCGGATTCGTCCCGGTGAAGCGGTCGCCGCCGAAGAGGTTGGCGCAGTCGTAGAGCAGATGATCCAGCGGATACCGCCGGTCCTCCAGCGCCGCGGCGATCGCCAGCCCCTCGGGGCCGAGAAACGCACTGGCGATCACCCCGCGGGCGGTGAGCCGCAGCTCCCGGTCGAGCAGGCCCGTGCGTTGCAGGGCCCAGAGCAGCGTCGGCTGCGTGGAAAACGCGAGGCACTCCGGCCGGTGCGCGCACCCGCGGCAGCCGGGAAATGGATTCTTCTGCCGTCGCACCAGGCGGGCCCGTCCGGTATCCGTGTGCTGGTGACACGGCAGCGACGCGGGATCGAGCGCGCCGGTCGCCTCCGCACCGAGCACGAGCGGCGCCTCGGTGAAAAAGCGGTGGGCGCTGGCCCGGGCCACGGCGAGCGCGGCCTCCCCGCGGCGCAGCGAACGCAGAAAGAACGCCCACGGCAGGGGCGCGGCGCGCTTGAGGCGGAGCTGCGCGGCGCGGCGCATCCGCGGGGTGCGTCCGCTCACCAGCACGTAACCGGTCTCGTCGAGGCCCCGCCGGCCCGCCCGCCCGATCATCTGCAGCAACTCGTGCGGCGCGATCTCGTGCTCCTGCTGGTTGAACTGGTAGCTCGACGCCGTGATCATCACCGAGCGCAGCGAAAAATTGATGCCGGCGGAGAGGCCGAGCGTGGCCACGACCGCGCGCAGTTGCCCGGCCTTGGCCAGCGGTTCGATCACGCCGGCGCGCTGCGCATAGCTGAGCCCGCTGTGGTGGTAGGCCACGCGCTGCCGCAACAATTTGGTCAACGCCGGTCCGCAAATCAGCTCCTGCTCCGGCGTGAGCGCGAGGGGCTCCGGCAGCGGGAGCTCACGCGCGAACTGCCTCGCCAGCCGCTCCGCGTCCTGACGGTGCGGCGCAAACACCAGCACGGGACCGAGCCCCTCGCGCAGGGCGCCCGCCACGCGCTTGGACCAGAAGCCCTCGATCGTGCGCGGCAAGCCGTGCACGAGGTCGTCGGCCTCGATCTCCTCCAGCGGCACGGGGCGCGTCTTCGTCTGCACCACCTCGACGCGGCGGCCCAGGCGCGTCAGCCACGCCGCGGCGTCGTGCGGATTGGCCACCGAGCCGGAGAGCAACAGCAGTTGCAGCGAGGCCGCCAGCGAGGCGAGCGCACCCTCGTAGTGATTGCCGCGGATGGGATCGGCGATCCACTGGTACTCGTCGATGACGACGATGTGGTAGTCGCCGATTTCCGACCGGGCCGATTCATCGCGCGAAGCCCCGGACGGCCCGCCCGGAGGTCGGGCTCTACCTCGGGGTTCCACCAGCGAACCCATGACGGCTTCGAGCGTGGCCACGACCAGGGGCGCGGCCGGATCGATCGTCACGTCTCCGGTTGTGATGCCCACACGCCAGCCCCGCGCGCGCCACTCGGCATATTTGTCGTTGGCGAGGGCGCGCGTCGGCACCGTGAAAAGCGCGCGGCGCGAGAAATTCGTCTGCTCGGCCCAGCGCTCGAAGACATACGTCTTGCCGGCCCCCGTGGGCGCGTCGATCACCACGTCACAGCCGGCCTTCAGGTTTGCAATCGCCTCGGCCTGCCATCGATCGGGCAGGACGAGTTGCTGGAGACCACTCAACGCTTCGAGACGCACGCGGGCAACCTAGGCCGAGTCCTCCGCGCGTCAACGCCCCTGCCCCGGACCGCATGCAGACGGTAACACAGCCCGTGACCAATGCCGTCGAAGCCCGTTGCGGCAGGTGCGTTGTGGGACTGGCTTCACGCCCGACATGTCGGGATAACCCCCGCCCCACCTGGCAGACCACCGCTAGCGTCGCAGTCGTGGACGCGAATGCAACCGGAGTTCTCGCTTGTATCCGCCTTTCGGTTACACTCTCCCGGCAAGGCTCTGACAGCACGTTTGACGCCAGGGCGGCGGCGCGTTGCGCTGGAGCGTCGTGACCTTTCCCACCTTCCTGCGCGCGCTCAACTCCCGCAACTACCGGCTGTTTTTCGCCGGCCAGGGCGTGTCGCTCATGGGGAACTGGATGACGACCACCGCATCGATGTGGCTGGTCTACGAGTTGTCGGGCAGCGCTTTCTACGTGGGGCTGGTGGGCTTTGCCACGCAGATCCCGTTGCTCGTGCTCGCCCCGCTCACGGGCGTGGGCGGCGATCGCACCGACCGCCGCCGCCGTCTGGTGTGGCTGCAAGTCCTCTCCTGCCTCCAGTCGTCCGCCCTGGCCACGCTCACCCTTGCCGGGCAGATGACCGTGCCCGTGCTGATCGCGCTGTGCGTCGCGCAGGGGCTCATCAATGCGTGGGAGTTTCCCACCCGGCAGTCGTTTCTCGTCGAAATGGTGAGCGACAAGCGCGACCTGCCCAACGCGATCGCGCTCAACTCCTCGGCCTTCAACGTCGCGCGGCTCGCCGGGCCGGCGCTGGCGGGCACGCTCATCCTGGCCTGGGGCGCGGGGGCGTGTTACGCGATCGATGCCGCCAGCTACCTGCCGGTCATCGGCAGTCTGCTCGCGATGCGTGTGCCCGCCCGCCCCGCGCGGGTCGCGGCCACGCGCCGGCTCGATGATCTGCGGGAGGGCTTGCATCACGCGACGCATGAACCGGGCCTGCGCCGGCCCCTCCTCATGGTGGCGGTCAACGCGCTCGCGGGTTTCGGCGCGAGCATCCTCGCGCCGGTGTTTGCGGCCAGCGTCTATCACGGCGACTCGCGCCTGCTCGGTCATTTTTATTCCTCGATCGGCGCGGGGGCGCTGCTCAGCGCGGCGTTTCTCAGCACGCGGACGGACACCGACGACCTGCGGCGGTGGGTCGTGCGCGGCGCCGGCCTGGTCGGCCTGGGACAGGCGATCTTCGCGGCGAGCCCCTCGGTCGGCCTCGCGTATGGCGCCTTGATGGCGACCGGCTTCGGCACCGTGCTCGTCATGGCCGGGAGCAACACGTTGATCCAGTCACGCGTGGACGACGACAAGCGCAGCCGGGTGATGGGGTTGTTCGCCATGGGCCAGGGCATGTTTCCGGTGGGCAGTCTTCTGATCGGCGCGCTCGCCGCCGCGAGCAGCCCGCGCCTGGCCGTCGCCACGTGCGCCGGCGTCTGCCTGATCGCGGCCGCGATCTACCACCGGTTGAAGCCGACGGCGGCAAGGCAGGTTCGCTGACCGGTCGTGGGTGGGTCGGGCTTTACGCCCGACCGGGCCCGTGGATTGAGGGCCGAAGGCCCGTCCCACAACGGCCCAGACAGGTGATCATCGCATTCCGAGGGCTGAAGGCCCGATTCATGATCGGGGTAGTTCGGGCATTGTTCGCCTCGCCGCCCGCAAGCGGGCACCTGCTCGGCTCTCCCTCCGCTTCGCTTCGGGCGGCCGCCAGCTCCGCGCTGTCGCGCTCCGTCAGCCCTCTGTCGTTTGGTGGTAACGGGGTCCTGGGCCGTTGGCCCAGGCTGTGATGAGACCGCGCCTTTGGCGCTGCCGATCAGAAATGGCCAAACTCCAGGATCGGGCTTTACGCCCGACGTGACGGGGATGATCCCGCCGCATGCCCCCGGCGGGGCCCGCGACCCCGCCCTACAAATTGGCAAGGCCGCCGCCCGCTCACGCGGACGACGGCCTTGGTTGTTTTCTTAGTTATCCTGACGACCTACTCAGTAGGCGGCGTAGCGGGAACCCTCGGCACCGCTGTCGACGACGCGCACCGGGAGGACGACTTTCGTCGCCACCGGCGTGCCATCGCGCTGGGCGGGCTCGAACTTCCACTGCTTCACCGCGACCACCACCGCGCTCGCGAGTTCGCCGTCGATCGACGGGCTCACGGCGAGCTCAGTGGGCTGGCCCTTTTCGTTCACCGTGAAGAGGACCTCCACGGTGCGGCCGGCGTAGCGCTGTGCGACACGAGGCGCGACCACCTCGACGGGCACCGGCACACCGGGTTCTTTGCGGCACGTGGCCAGATAGGTCTCTTCGGCGGAAGTAGCCGCGAAAGCGGCGGACGTCAGCGCGAGGAGGCTGGACACGAGGGCGAGTTTACGGACTGCGTTCATGGTATTAAACACCGCGCGAGGCGGTGAGGTTTGTTGCTATCGTTTCGTGATCACCCGGCGTCCTCCCGCGGAATGCGGCACGGAACATCCGGGTATTGCGGCGCAGAACGCCGCAAAAGACGGTTTCGGGAAACCAAGCTGGCGCGGGCAACAAACCCGACTCAGACGCAGCGGCCGCTTGCTCTGGCCGCAATCAATTCAAAGAACACACCTGTCGTTTGGGGGAGGTCCTTCGAAAGCAATGTCTGACGGGAACTACCTTAGCAGATCGCGTGCCGGCTGTCTCGTGACGTTTTGGTAAACGTTGAGTGTTCCGCCCGCGCCTCATGGCGGCGGCGGAGCGCCGGCGCCCGCCGTCGAGGCACGACTCAGCCGCAGAGGCAGCAGAATCAGCAGTCCGACGAGGAAGAAGCCGCCGATCACGAAAATCGCCGCACGGTAGCTGTAGTGCTTCACCATCTCGCCAAAGATGAACGGGCCGGCCATGCCGGCGAGTTTGCCGAAAAAGCCCCAATAGCCAAAAAATTCTCCGGCGCGGCCCGCCGGCGTGAGCGTCGAGACCACCGCGCGTCCGGCCGACTGCAACGAGCCCATCGCCGCGCCCGCGAGGGCGCCGATCAGATAAAACTCGAGCTTCGTCTGGCAGAACGCCGCCCACGCGCAGACCGCCACCCACTGGACAAGCGACAGCACCAGCGCCGGCTTCGAACCGATCTTGTCCTGCAGGAAACCGAAGCCAAACGCTCCCGCCACGCCCGCGAGCTGCAGCACGATGAAGAGCTGGATGATCTCCGGCTGCGTCATGCCGATCACGTTGCTCGCAAACAGCGCCGCAAACGCGATCACCGCCATCAGGCCTGTGAGGTAGATCGTCATCGCCACAAAAAACACCGCGAGCGTCCGGTGCTGGGGCAGGTCGCGGCGCATCTGCGCGAGCTGGCCCCACGCGAGCGCAACGTAAGTCTCGCCCGGCGCCCGCACTCGCGGCACCGCCCGTTCGCGCAGGAGCAGCAGCGTCGGCAGGCTCGCGATGAGAAAAAAGCCGCCGGTCATCAGAAACGTCCACGGCGCGCGCCCCTCGCCGCTGCGGATGATCACCAGCGCCAGCACCAGGCTGAGCAGTCCGCCGAAATAGCCGAAGCTCCATCCATAACCGGAAATGCGTCCGACGTTGGCCGGCGTGCTGATCTCGGGCAGGAACGCCGAGCAAAGGTTCTCGCTGAGCGAAAACGCGATATTGGCCACCGCCACCAGCCCGAGCGCCCACGCCACCTCGCCCTGGCCGATGAAACTCAGCAGCGCCGTCGCCACCGAGCACACCGCTGCCGTCGTCAGCAGAAAACGTTTCTTGCTCGCCCGCACGTCGGCCACCGCCCCGATCAGCGGCGACAGCACAATCACGACCAGTTGCGCCAGCGCCAGCGTGCGGCCCCACCAGCTCTCCGCCCGCGGGTCGGCCTCGGCGACGACTTTTTGGAAATACACCGAGTAAACGACGGTGATGATGATCGTCGTGAATGCCGAGTTCGCGAAATCGAAGCAGCACCACCCGAAGATCTCGCTGCGCCTGACCGGCGGAAAGCCTTGGGCGGGCTTGATCGGCGGGTCCGGCGGCGGGGACGTATCGCTCATGCGGCGCGGAGTGAAGGCGTTGCGCCAGCCGCTGGCAAGGCGCGAGCCGGCAGCCCCACCAGGGCGTTCTCGGTGCGGGCCCACCCGCGTTCCCGGCCGGCCGCACTGAATCCGAAATTTGCGGACAATTGTAACAAGTCGCTGGAGCAGACAGCTCTGTGGCGGTCCGAAAGCCCGACATGTGCCGGCGGCGGAAAGATATACTGCTCTGGGTGCGCAAACCAAACGGCCCAAACTGCGGTGGCAAAATCGGCTACGCAGTTCTGCGTCGCATAATTTCCTCTAAACGCCGCTTGCGATGCCGATGGGAGGGTGTTCGCTGAGGACCCTTCCCACCACCCGCTTTTGTTCACAGTGCCTGCCACCGATTCCGCTCCCAAATCCCGCCCTTCGTTTCTCCGCCGTGCGTGCACGGCCGTCGTCCAGTGGATTGATTCCGATTACTGCCCCGAGGGCGCCGAAAAAATGCGGCAGGAGCCCGACAAGGTCGACTGGGTGCGCGTGATGCCCTTCGTGGTGCTGCACCTCGGCTGCTTCGGCATCATCTGGACGGGGGTCAGCGCCTTTGCCGCGTGGAGCGCGGTCGCACTGTACTTCCTGCGGATGTTCGCCGTCACCGGCATTTACCACCGCTATTTCTCGCACAAGACCTACAGCACGTCGCGCTTCGGCCAGTTCCTGCTCGCGGTCTGGGGGGGCACCACGGTGCAGCGCGGCGGCCTTTGGTGGGCGTATCACCACCGCCACCACCACCAGCATTCCGACGAGCCGGAGGATGCGCACTCCCCGCACGTGCACGGGTTCCTGTGGTCGCACATCGGCTGGATCACCAGCCGGCGCAACTTCCCGACCGACTACTCGAAGGTGAAGGATCTCGCGAAGTTCCCGGAGCTCGTCTGGCTGAACCGCTTCGATCTCGTGGTGCCGCTGCTCTTCGCCGCCTCGATGTTCGGCCTCGGCGCGTTGCTCGAAAAATTCGCGCCCGGCCTCGGCACCAACGGCTGGCAGATGCTCGTGTGGGGCTTCTTCGTCAGCACCACCGCGCTGTTCCACGGCACCGCGTGCATCAACTCGATGGCGCACCTCATGGGCAAGCGCCGCTACGACACGACCGACGACTCCCGCAACAGTTTCATCCTCGCGATCGTCTGCCTCGGCGAGGGCTGGCACAACAACCACCACCGCTACCAGAGCGCCACCCGCAACGGTTTCTACTGGTGGGAAATCGATCCCACTTACTACGGCCTGAAGCTTCTCTCGTGGACCGGCTTCATCTGGGGCCTCAAGCCGGTGCCGCAGTCGATCCTCGACGAGGGCACGCACGCCGAGCACCACCGCTCCGTCGCCGCCGCCCAGCGCGCCGCGCACGTGCACCCGGAGTATTCCTCGCTCAAGAAGGTCGTGCCCGCCGCCGCCGCGCTCGCGGTCGCCACCGCCGCCGCCGCCCAGGCCAACGTTCCGAAAAAGGCCGAAGGCCCCGCCGTCCACAAGGACGTCACCGAGCTCGCCCACGAGCTCGCGCAAAAACAGCCGCCGCCCGCTGCGCCCGCGAACGCGGCCGACACGCCCCCGGCCGGCAACTAACCGCCCGTTTTGTTCTGGTCGCGGCCCGCATCCGTTGAGGATGCGGGCCGTTTTTGTCTGCCCCTCCGCTCCTCAGCCGGCATAGATCCCGCCATGGCCCGTATCGCCGTCATTGGAACCAGCCTCGCCGGACTCGCCTGCGCGCATTTTCTCCACCGCGCGCACGCGCTCACGGTGTTTCCACAAGATGGATACACCGGCGGAGGGCCGGACGCGGAGCCCGGCGACGAGCCGGGCCTCACGTTCGAACGCGCGACCTCGCCGCATCTCGCCCGGCTCCTCGATCGCCTCCAGGTACCGCTGGGCGCCATTCCCGCCTCCTTTTCGATCCGCGACGATACGAACGGGCTCGAGTGGCGAAGCCACGCCGCGCTCGGCCATCTCTTCGCCCAGCGCCGCAATCTCGTGAATGCCCGCTTCGTCCGGCTGCTCCGGGTGGTCCGGCGCTTTCATCGCGAGGCGCCCGGTCTGCTCGACGAACCGGAGACCGCCGGCCAGACCCTCGGCGACTACGTGCGCCGCCACGGCTACGGCGACGATTTTTTCCACACCTATCTCCTCCCCTTGAGCTGCGCGCTCTGGACGACGACGCCGGAGTTCATGCTGTCGTTTCCGGTCGCGCCGCTCCTGCGTTTCTTCCGCGAACACGGCCTGCTGCAACTCCGCACCACCCGCTCCTGGTCGGCGGTGACCGGCGGAGCGACGGCGTATCGGGAGCGGCTCACCGCCCCCTGGCGCGACCGGCTCCGGCCCGCCGAACAGGCTACGCGCGTCGTGCGCACGCCGCATGGCGCCACGGTGATGACCGACCGCGGCGTCGCGCAGAGTTTCGAGCACGTGATTCTCGCCACCCGCGCCGACCACGCGCTGCGCCTCCTGGTCAATCCGACGCCCGACGAAACGCGCCTTCTCGGCGAGTTTGAGTATCAGCGCGTGACCCTCACGCGCCATACCGACAGCTCCGTGATGCCGCGGACCCGACGGGCCTGGGCGCCATGGAACTGCCAGCTCCATCGCGACGCCGAGGGTCGGCTCGCCTGCGCGACCCACCGCTGGCTGAACCCCGCGTCGCCCGGGGCCGACGGCACGCCGGCGTTCGTCTCGATCAACGCCTCCACCCCGATCGCCCCGGCGAGCGTGATCAGGAGCACGACGCGGGAGCAGCCGGTGTTCACGCTCGGCACCGCGCGCGCGCAAACGGAGCTGTTCGAACTGAACACCCGCGCGCGCGGACGCACCGAGACGTATTTTTGCGGCCACTACTTCGGCTGCAATTCCCCCGAGGACGAGCTGCGCAGCGCAGTGCAGCTCGCGGCCCTGCTCCTCGACCGCGACCCGTGGGGGTGAGCCGGGGAAAGAGGTCAGACGTCAGAGATCAGATGTCAGAAGCCGGACGCCAGAATCCAGATGTTCCGATCTCCGATCTCTGATCTCCGATCTCTGACCTCCGATCCTACGCCCGGAAGATCACGTCCTCGCGGTTGAACATCCGCACCGCGAGCGCGAGCGCCGCGGCGGCATAGACGCAGGTCGAACCGAAGATCAGGGCGAGGGTGTTCCAGTGAAAGACGCCCGAGACGAGCTCCTTGCACGCGAGCGAGACATTGAGCAGTGGAATGAGCGCCAGTTGCGGGCTCAGCTCCACGCCGGGGAGCATGCCCGCAAGCGCCGGCAGAATCACCACGACGACCAGCGGCGAGACGGTGCTCTGCGCCTCCTTGTAGCTCTTCGCAAACAGCGCGAGCGTGAAGATCACCGCGGCAAACAGCACCGCCACGGGCAACACCATCACGAGCGACGCGAGCAGGCCGGGCAGGTCGATCATCGGAATCGTGGCGCCGGATTTCGCCGCCGCGCCGGCGGCTGCGGCCGCCCCGGCCGAGCGCGACAGCAGCAGGCCGCCGACCGGAATCGTGATCGCGGCCGAGAGTCCGGCGAGCGCGACCGTGCTCAGCGAGCCCGTGAGCACCATCAGAAATTTGCCCAGCACGAGCTCGGTGCGGCCCACCGGGCTGCACAGGATCGTCTCCATCGTGCCGCGCTCCTTCTCGCCCGCGGTGAGGTCCATCGCCGGATACATCGCCCCCGTGAAACAGAGCAGGATGATCACGTAGGGGATGAAGCCGCCGATCAGCGAGCCGCCGACCTTCTCGGGCGGCGCCACGTTCTGCCGCGTGATCTCGAACGGCTTCAACAACGTCGCCGGCAGGTCCCGCGCGGCCAGACGCGCCGCGATCGTCTTCTCACGATAGTCGCGGAAGAAGCGATCGAGCTCACCCGCGGCGAAGCCCGATTTGATCTCGCCCTCGTAGTGGTAGATTTTCACCGCGGCCGCCTCGCCCTCGACCAGCATGGCATCGAAGCCGGCGGGAATCTCCACTGCAGCGCGCACCTTCTTGTCGGAGATCTGTTGCCGGTAATCGTCGCTCGCGGGCATGATCTTCAGCTTCTCGTGAGCGGCGAGCGCCTCGTGCACGGCCGGCGAATCCGCGCCGCCGAGGATCATGACGGCCGGGATCTCGGCGCGGGCTTTTTTCACGACCTTGGTCGCGGCAAACCCGAAGCCAAAAACGATCAGCGGCATGATCACCGTCGGGATGACGAACATCGTGATAATCGTGCGCCGGTCCCGCAGCGTGTCGCGCAACTCCTTCAGATAGACAACGGCGATGTTGTGGAAGTTCATGGGCGGATGGAGGGGCGGTGATTCGCGATCGAAGTTCAGGATGCGTCCGCAGTGGCGGCGTCGGCGCCGACCGCCTTCACGAAGACTTCCTCCATGTCGGTTTCGCCGTAGCGGGTGCGCAACTCGTCGACGGTGCCCTCGGCGAGGAGGCGTCCGCCATGGATGATGCCGACCGTGTCGCAGAGCTTCTCCACCTCGCTCATGATGTGCGTGGAGTAGATCACCGTCTTGCCGCGCGTGCGGCACTCGCGCACAAAGCGCACGATGTTGCGCGCGGTCATCACGTCGAGGCCGAGGGTCGGCTCGTCGAGGATGATCACCGCCGGGTCATGGATGAGCGTCCGCGCGATCGAGGTCTTCTGCTTCATGCCGGTGGAGAACTTGTCCACGCGCCGGTCGAGGAATTCGTGCATCTCGAGTTCGTCGGCGAGACGCCGCGTGCGCGCGGCGATCTCCGCGTCGGCGAGTCCGTTGAGCCGGCCGAAATACTGGATCGTCTCGCGTGCCGTCAGCCGGCCGTAGAGGGCCGTGCTGGCCGCGAGGAAGCCGACGCTCGCGCGCACGCGGGCGGCTTCCGCGGCGACGTCGAAGCCGGCGACGGTCGCGCCGCCGCGAGTCGGCTTGAGGAGCGTCGCGAGCAGGCGCAGTGTAGTGGTTTTTCCAGCACCATTGGCGCCGAGCAGGCCGTAGATCCGGCCCGCGTGGCAGGTGAACGACATGTCATCGACGGCGACGATTTCGCCGCGCTTCTTGTCCTTGAAGGTCTTGGTGAGGGAGCGGGCTTGGATCATGGGAAAGGGGAAGGAGACCGGGCGATAATGTGGAAAGCTGGAAACCAGGCATCAAACGATGCCGTTCTTCGGGATTTCCAACTTTCCACATTATAAACTCATTTTCTCGCGGAATTCCTGCGCCTGGCGGCGGCTGAGCTCGACCTTTTCGCCGCCCTTCAGCTCGACCAGCAGGCCGCCGCTGAACCACGGCTCGATCTTCTCGATCCACTGCAGGTTGATGATCTGGCGGCGGTTCGCCCGGAAGAAATATTTCCGGTCGAGCCGTTCCTCCATCGCGTTGAGCGAACGGAAGAGCTGCGGCTGGGCATCGTCGAAATGCAGGCGCGTGTAGTTGCCCTCGCTCTCGAGCAGGCGGATCGCGCGCACTTCCACAAACCAGCAGCGGTCGCCCTCGCGCACGAAAACCTTGTCCTCGGCGGCGAGGCGCGCGGGTTTTTCCACCGGCACCGGGGGCGTCACCGTGCGCGCGCGGAGCTTTTCGACGGCGGCGGCGAGGCGCGCCGGATCGACAGGTTTGAGCAGGTAGTCGAGGGCGTTGAACTCGAAAGCTTTTACCGCGAACTCGTCATAGGCCGTGGTGAAGATCACGTGCGGCACCGGAGGCTCGAGCGAGGCGAGAAACTCCAGGCCGCTCTCCCCCGGCATCTGCACGTCCAGAAACACGATGTCCGGCCGCAGCATGTCGAGTTGCTGGCGCGCCTGCGCGGTGTTGGCCGCCTCGCCCGCCACGGCGATCTCCGGATGCGCCGCGAGGAGGCGCCGCAGCTCGCTGCGCGCGAGGCGCTCGTCGTCAATCAACAGGGCGTTCATGCGGCATCCCCCGGGAGCGCGGGCCGCTGGCCGACAATCTGAGAAATGCGGACGGGCCGCCCGCGCTCCCCATCGGGAGGGTTAACCGCCCCTGCCTGCCCCAGCGGCACCGAAACGCTCGCCACCACCGTGCCCCGCGGCTCCTCGCGCAACGCGAAACTCGCCTGCTCGCCGAAGAGCAGGCGCAGGCGGTTGGAGGCGTTCTGCAGGCCGAGCCCGGTCGACTTCTCCGCACGGTGATCGGCCGCGAAACCCGAAAGCTCGCCCGGATTGGTCACGCGCAGCTCGAGCGCGGCGCCTGCGCAGCGGGCGGTGATGGAGATTTCGCCGCCCTCCGGACGCGCGGAGATGCCGTATTTGACCGCGTTTTCCACGAGCGTCTGCAGCAGGAGCGGTGGCAGCGGCTGGCGTAGTGCCTCGGGCGCTACATCGATGCGCACCCGGAGGCGCTCCTCGTGCCGCACCTGCTCGAGCGCGAGGTAGTCGTTGACGATGCGCAACTCCTCCTCGAACGGCACCGTCTCCTGGTGCCCGCTCTGCAGCGCATAGCGCAGGAGGTTCGCCAGCTGCGTGACGGCCTGCCGGGCGCGCGCGGGATCCTCGTCGATCAGGGCGCGCACGCTGTTGAGCGAGTTGAACATGAAGTGGGGGTTCATCTGCGAACGCAGCGCGCGCAGCTCCGTCTCCTTCAGCGTCGACTGCAGCTGCCACCGCTCCGTCTCCGACCGGTTGAATCGATCGAACAAATGGTAGAAAAAATAGATGCACAGCCAGCCGACCAGCATGCTCCAGCCGTTGACCAGGCTGGTGACGAAGAGCAGGTGCGGCGAATAGCGCTGCGGCCACGGTTCCCGCAACACGCCATAGGTGAAGCCGAAGCCGAACGCGCTCCACAGCACCGACAGCACCGCGGCCATCGCCATTACACGCGGGAGCAGCGCGAGCCAGCCGAGGTTTTTCCAGCCCCAGCGCGTCATGAAGGCACGCGCGTAGTGGGTGAGCAGCAGGCCGGAACACGCCACCATCGTCACCAGCGCCGCCGTTTCGAGCGGACCGCGTTTCGAACTGGGCGAGGCAAACCACCGGGAAAACACGATCTGCAACGTGAGAAATCCGCCCCACCCGAGCGTCTGTCCGAGCGTGTACAGCCGCGCCTTCCGCCGCTCGCGGCGGGCGGTGTCCTCGGCGATGGCGCTGGCGGAGGTGACCATCCCGCGAGGTTACAGCAGCCGCGCGCGGCCGGGGCAAACTTTGGACGAGCGGTTGGGCAGGCAGACGAGCGGCGGGCACTCCGGCCTCAGCGCCCGCTTGTCATCGTGCCGCCGCGCCGCTTGGGTTTTTCCGATGAAGCCCCAAGTCGTCGTTGTCGGCAGCTTTGTGCAGGATCTCACCTGGAAGTGCGCCGCCTTTCCCCACGCCGGCGAGACCGTCATCGGCACCTTCGTCACCGGCCCGGGTGGCAAGGGCTCCAACCAAGCCGTCGCCGCGGGGCGCGCGGGCGCCGCCACAATGTTCATCGGTGCAGTCGGCCGGGACGCCTTCGCTGCGGATGCGCGAAGATTCTACCGCGCCAACGGCATCGGCGCGCGTTTCATCGAGAAAGCCGGGCACGCCACGGGCACGGCCGCGATCCTCGTCAACGCCAGCGGACAGAACGAAATCATCGTGGCCCTCGGCGCGAACGCTGACCTCGCCCGGCGCGACATCGACGCGCGCCTCCTCGCGGGCGCGAAGATCGTCGTCACGCAACTCGAGTCCAACCTCGCGACGACCGCGCACGTGCTGAAAACCGCGCGCCGCGCCGGTGTCACCACGCTGCTGAACCCCGCGCCGATGCGCGCGGATTTCGACCCGGCGATACTCAAGCACGTCGACCTCCTGATCCCCAACGAGACGGAGTTCGCCACGCTCGTGAACCTGCTCCCCGCAACCGGCCGTCGCGACTTCACCGAGGCGGAGCTGCGCGGCCTCGCACCGAAGGAACTCCACGCCCTCTGCCGCCGTGTCGGCGTGCCAACCGTCATCGTCACGCTCGGCGCGAATGGCGCGTTTGTGTCGCAGGAAAATGGTTACACCGCGATCCCGGTCCATGCCGTCAAGGTCGTCGACACGACGGGCGCCGGCGACGCGTTCGTCGGCGGCTTTGCCGCCGGTTTCGTGCAGGCACGGGGCGACATCGTCGCCGCCGCGCGCCATGGCAACGCGGTCGCCGCGCTGTCGGTGACGAAATTCGGCACCGCGCCGGCGATGCCCACAAAAGCGGAAATCGCACGGTTTGGTAAGGGCGTCGCTCGTCGGCGCCTGTAACGTCGCGCTTGCCAATCCAGGCGTCGACCAGCGACGGCCCCGGCAATGTCACTCACCTTCACCGCCAAAATCCGCCGGATCGGCGTGCCCTACGCCGTCGACGTGCCACGAGACGTCGTGAAGGAACTCGGCGGCGCGGCGATGATTCCGGTGATCGTGCGTTACGCCGGCGACGCGCACGCGTCGACCGTCACGCCGGGCGGCGGCGGCCGCGGCCGGGTCTTCCTGCACGCGGATGCGTTGCGCGCCGCCGGCTTCAAGGTCGGCGACGAGATCGCCGTGACGATCACACGCGATCCCCAGCCGCGAGTCATCGAGGTCCCTGCCGACCTCGCGCGGGCACTCCAGTTTCGACCCAACGCGGCCAAGGAGTTCGAACGCGCCGCCCCTTCGACCCGCCGTGTGGTCATCGAGAATCTCGTCGACGCGCGCACGCCGGAGACGCGCCAGCGGCGCATCGAACGCCTGGTCGAGCAACTCGCCGAGCGCGCCGCAAAACGGAAGCCGCAGATGTAGAGCCAGTCGCAGACTGGCCCCGGCCCGGTCACAGGCCGGATCTACCCCACAGCCTCCGTGGCACTCGCCCGCCGCCACGCGGTCGCAATCCTTGTCGCTTCCCGTAACATGCCTTCGATGTCCCGCACTCCCGCTCCCGCCCGCCTTCGCGCTGCGTTCGCGCTCGCCTCGCTTCTCGCGTGGCTCGCCGGCTGCACCCACGCGCACTTCTGGGGCGCCAAGGCCGGCGGCCAGCCGGCGGTGCTCGGCGGCGACGTCACCATCCCGCTCGGCAAAAAATAGACGACCGGCTTTCGTTTCTTCCGATGAACCCGTTGAATCCCGCGCAATCGGCCGCCGCCGCCCAGTTCGACCGTCAGAGCGATCGCTACGGCAAGTCGCACATCCTCGCCGATACCCGCGACGTGGCGGCCGGGCTCATCGGCGTGTCGCCGGCACCCGGCGCGACCGCGCTCGACGTCGCAACCGGCGGCGGACACACCGCGCTTTTCCTCGCGACCCAGGGCTGGCAGGTCACGGCGGGCGACATCGCGCCGCGCATGCTGGAAAACGCGCAACGCCTCGCGCGCGACGCCGGCTACGAGATCGACACACGCCTTTTTCCGGCCGAGGAGATCCCCTTCGGGGCCGGAGCCTTCGACCTCGTGACCGCGCGCGTGGCGCCGCATCATTTCAGTTCGCCGTCCCGCTTCGTCGCCGAAGCCGCCCGCGTGCTCAAACCCGGCGGACACTTCCTGCTCATCGACGGCAGCGTGCCCGACCACGACGCCGAAACAGAAGCCTGGCTGCACCGCGTGGAGACGTGGCGTGACCCGAGCCACGGGCGTTTTCTTTCCCGCGCCGCCTGGGAGCAACTTGCGCGCGATCACGGCCTCACCGTCCTGCGCTCGGAGCTCACCCCGTTGAAACAACCCGACCTGCAGTGGTATTTCGAGACCGCCGCCACGTCACCGGCCAACCGCGAACGCGTGCTCGAGGCGGTGCGCACGGCGCCGGCCCACGTGCGCGCCGCGCTGAAGCTCGGTGAGGAGGACGGCCGCATCGTCTGGTGGTGGCCCCGCCTCACCCTGCTCGCGCGGAAGTAACGTGCGCCGGGTTTGGGGGGGTCGGGCTTTACGCCCGACACCGGAGTTTGGCCAATTTTGCCGCGCACGTCGGATCGAGGGCCGATGGCCCGTTCGATCACAGCCTAGGCCTTCGGCCCAGGTATTTGTTCGACGATGTCCCAAGGCTGAAAGCCCGGTTCATCCCTCCGCCAACTACTTCAAAAACCGGTTCGCCGCCCACGCAATCGGCCAGCCGACGAACGCGATGTGCCCGAGCAGACCGACGACGAAAAACGGCGGCGGAAAGGCCCTCGGCGGTGTCGCCGAAAGCGGCAGCACCACGAGGTTCATGAAGAAGTAAACGGCCAGCCCGAAAAGCGCGCCGGAAATCGCCGGCCGTTTCGCGAGCACCGGCAGTATCCGTGCCGCGGAGACGAAGGTTGCTGCCGCGCCCAGCGCGATGACGAAGTGCAGCGCCAGCCCGAGAGCCGTCATGCCCGCGCCGCCCTGAAAGGCCTCCGGCCCCAGCAGGCCGCCCGCGATCGCCCGCAGCACGCGTCCCGGCGCCACCCCGCGCATCGTCCCCCAAAGCACGATCGCAAACAACGCGTCGAGCGTGCCGCAGAGCAGACCGCCCCAGAGGATCGCCCGAAGCGCCGGGGGCTTTGGTGCGGGCTTCGCCGGCGTCGCGGGTGCGGGCAACATGCCCTCCTTCTTGCGAATCCGGACGCGAAGACGAGCCAAACCTCGGCGGCTCGCTGCGTCGCTCGCCTGGCTCGACCCCAAAACAATCCCCGCGCCCGGTCGCCAAAATCCACCTCGCCAAGCCGCCCGCGCGGCGCCTTTTTGACCGACACACGCATGCCGGCCCCCGCCATCCTTCCTCGCGCCTTGTCTGCGCTCGTCCCATGAGTGCGTCGCCGCCGGCGCCACCGTTGCAGGAGGAATTGCGCCAGCGCTGGTGCACGCACTGGATGTTCAAGATGGTGGGCACGACCGCGTTCATGAGCGTGTTTTTCGCCGGCTACTTCGCGACGCTGAAGTCCCCGCTGTTTCCGGTGACGACGATCCCGCTCACCGCCGTCGACCGGTGGGTCGCGTTTCGTCCGGAAAGCATCCTGCTCTACGTCTCGCTCTGGATCTACGTGGCCCTGCCGCCGGCCCTGCTGCGCCAGAAGCGCGAGCTCGTTGGCTACGGCCTGGCGGCGGCCGTCCTCGGCACCGCCGGCCTCGGCATTTTTCTGTTTTATCCGACGACCATTCTGCGGCCCAACATCGACTGGACGCAGTATCCCGCCTTCGCCTTCCTGCAAGAAATCGATGCCGCCGGCAACGCGTGTCCGTCGCTGCATGTGGCGTTCGCCGTCTTCTCGGCCTTCGCCCTGGACCGCGTGTTGCGCAAGGCCGGCGGCGGTCGCGTCCTCCGATTCGTCAACGTGGCCTGGTGCGTCGGCATCCTGTATTCAACGCTGGCGACCAAGCAGCACGTCGCGATCGATCTGGCCGCCGGCACGGTGCTCGGGTTCGCGGCGGTGGCGCTGCACCGGCGCATCGAGCAACTGCCGGTGTTCACCGGGAAAACCCGCCCGGCGGGTGCCTCCTGCACGCGCGCCGCTTGACGCGGGCGGTTTGCCGCCGGCTCTCTACCGCAACTGCTCCGGCTCCGGCAGCACACAGGTGTAGCCCTCGGCGCTGAGATGCTCCAACACGCGGGCGATGGCCGCCACGCGGATCGGCGCGGGCACGCGCGGGCCCTCGTGCAGGAGCAGGATCGCCCCCGGCCGGACCCGACGCGTCAAACGCGCAGCGACGCCCTCGACATCGAGTCCGGAGCGCTCGAGTCCGCGCGCCGTCCAGGCGACGCACGGCAGGCGGCGGGCGGCGAGCGCCGGATGCAGCCAGGGGCTTTTGTGGCCGGCCGGCGGACGGAACCAGCGCGGGGCCACGCCCGCTGCGCGCAGCACGGCGCACGCCTGGTCCAGTTCGCGCCTCACCCGCGCCGGCGGCGCGCACCAGAATGTCTTGAGCGGATGCGTCTGCGTGTGGTGGCCGACTTCGTGGCCCGCGGCGACGATCGCACGCACGAGCTCGGGGTGGGCCGCGGCTTTTCGGCCGATCACGAAAAACGTCGCGCGCGCGCCGTGCCGGGCGAGCAGTGCGAGGATGCGCGGTGTATCCGCGGGATCAGGACCGTCGTCGATCGTCAGCCACACCTCTCGGCGGCTGGTATCGAACCGGCGGTAAACACGCCCCAATCCCTGGGCACGCGGCACGAAGACATGGAAGGCGAGCAGAAACTCCGAGCCGAACCACAGCGCCGCCGCAGTCCATGGCGCGCGCAGGCACACCAGGACGGCGAGCAGTTTGCTGCCGAGAACGACGGCGAGAACAGGACGCACGGGAGTGTGAATGGCCTGCAGAGCACGGAGGCTCAAGCCCGCGCACCACGCCGACGCGGAAGTCGACAAGAGAGCCCAGATGCAGGGGCGCCGCTCGCTGGCGCGTCCGGTTGGCTCACGCGGGCTCAGGCACCTCACGCCCCGACCGGGTGCCAGGTGGTCTTGAACTCGAGCAGGTCGCGGATCGCGTAGAGACTTTGAGCCTCGTCGGCGAACCAGTCGGGCGGCTCCTCGGCTTTCGAGAGCTTCACGCGCTTCACGCTGTCGGCCGCGCCGAGTTGCAGGGTCTTGCGATCCCCGGCGCTTGCCACGCCGCTGACGGCGCGCAAATGCGCGTGCGTCGCGAAGGTCGGCACGAGCTCGTTGCGGAAACCGGTGAGCAGGTTGACCACCCCGCCCGGCAGGTCGCTCGTCGCCAGCATCTCGCCGAGCACGATCGCCGGATACGGCTGCGTTTCGGAGGCGAGCGCAACGACCGTGTTGCCGCTCACGATCGCCGGCGCGAACAGCGAGACGAGCGCGAGCAGCGGCGCCTCGTCGGGCGCGAGGATGCCGACGATGCCCATCGGCTCGGTGACGGTGAAATTGAAATACGGCGCGGCGACCGGGTTCACGTTGCCGAGCACCTGCTCGTATTTGTCGGCCCAGCCCGCGTAGTAGATCAGCCGGTCGACGGCGGCGGGGACCTCGCGCTCGGCCGAGCGACGCGACGAGGGCGTCGCGTCCGCGATTTCGAGCGCGGACGTCATCTCGGCGCTGCGGGCCTCGAGCATTTCGGCGAGCCGGTAGAGGATCTGGCCGCGGTTGTAGGGCGTGCGCTTCGCCCAGCCGGGCCCGGCCTTGGCGGCGGCCTCGACCGCATTGCGCAGATCCTTGCGCGTGCACTGCGGGATGTGTCCGACGAACTCGCCGGCGGCGTTCTTCAGCGGAAACGTCCGGCCGCTCTCGGAGCGGATGAACGCCCCGCCGACATAGCACTTGGGGGTCTTGGTGATGGGAAGTCGGGAACTCATGGAGAAGGATGTGGAAAGCGGGAAATCAGGAGGCGGAAAATTCGGCCGGCGGCTTTCCTGATTTCCACATGGGTCCGGTTTAACTCAGCTTCACGTAGTCGGCCAGGCCGTGGCGGCCGCCTTCGCGGCCGAAGCCGCTTTCCTTGTATCCGCCAAAGGGCGACGATGGGTCGAATTTGTTGTACGTGTTGGCCCAGACGACGCCGGCCTTGAGCTCCGTGCTCATTTTCAGGATACGCGAGCCCTTGTCGGTCCACACGCCGGCGCTCAGGCCGTAGGCCGTGTTGTTGGCCTTCTCGATCGCCTCCTCGACGGTGCGGAACGTCAGGATCGACAGCACCGGTCCGAAGATCTCCTCGCGAGCGATGCGGTGGCTCTGTTGCACGCCGGTGAAGAGCGTCGGGCGGAAATAGTAGCCTTTCGCCGGCAGCCGGCAGGGCGGCTGGAACAGCTCCGCGCCGTCCTTCACGCCGCTGTCGACGAGCTCGCGGATCTTCTCGAGCTGGGCCTTCGAGTTGATCGCGCCGAGGTCGGTGTTTTTGTCGAGCGGGTCGCCGACGCGCAGGGTCTTCACGCGGTTCTTGAGCTTCGTGAGCACGACGTCGGCCACGCTCTCCTGCACGAGCAGGCGCGAGCCCGCGCAACACACGTGGCCCTGGTTGAAGAAGATGCCGTTGATGATGCCTTCGACAGCCTGGTCGAGCGGCGCGTCGGCGAAGATCACGTTCGCCGCCTTGCCGCCGAGTTCGAGCGTGAGCTTCTTGTCGGTGCCGGCCGTGGCCCGGAGGAGGAGCTTGCCGACCTCGGTCGAACCGGTGAAGGCCACTTTTGCAACGAGCGGATGGTTCACGACGGCGGCGCCGGTCTCGCCCGCGCCGGCCACGAAGTTCACCACGCCCGGCGGCAGCTCCGCCTCCTGGAGGATCCCGGCGAGTTTGAGGGCGGTGATCGAGGTCGTCTCGGCGGGCTTGAGCACGACGGTGTTGCCGGTGGCGAGGGCGGGGGCGATCTTCCACGCGAGCATGAGCAGCGGGAAGTTCCACGGTATCACCTGGCCCACTACGCCGTGCGGCGCGAAGCGCGCGCCGGGGAAGGCATGGGCGAGCTTGTCGGCCCAGCCGGCATAATAGAAGAAGTGCGCAGCCGTCATCGGCACGTCGAAGTCGCGCGACTCCTTGATCGGCTTGCCGCCGTCGAGGGTCTCGGCGACGGCGAACTCGCGGGCGCGATCCTGCAGCAGGCGGGCGATGCGGTAGAGGTATTTGCCGCGCTCCCTGCCCGGGAGCTTCGCCCAGGCGGGGAACGCGCGCGCGGCGGCCTCGCAGGCGGCATTCACGTCGGCGTCGCCGGCGAGCGCGATGTCGGCGAGTTTCTGTTCACTGGCGGGGTTGAGCGACGCGAAGTATTTTCCGCTGCGCGGGGCGACGAACTGACCGTTGATGAACAGGTCGTAGCGCGGCTTCAGCTTCGGGTCGGCGGTCTCGGGCGAGGGATCGAATTCCCAGAGATCGCCGAAGATGAGCTCGGGCGCCGGCCGGCCGTTGCGAGCGGGATGTTTCTTTTCGGAGGTGAGAGCGGGCATTTTGAAAACGGGTTTTGAACCGCGAATGAACGCCAATGGACGCGAATATCGGAAGGATGCGGGGCCCTCCTTCTATTCGCGTTCATTCGCGTCCATTCGCGGTTAAGAAATCAGTAGCTTTCGGCGGCTTCGCTGAAGTAATAGGGAGCCTGATACGCGCCGGTTTTTTCCTTTTCGAGCTGGCGGAGGAGGTCGTTGAGGAGCGACGACGCGCCGAAGCGATAGCGTTCGTTCGTCAGCCACGCGTCGCCGAGGGTTTCCTTGACGGCGATGAGAAACGTGAGCGCCTGCTTCGCGGTGCGGATGCCGCCGGCGGGCTTCATGCCGATGGCGACGCCCGTGTCGAGGTAGTGGTCGCGGATGGCGTCGAGCATCACCTGGTTGTTGCCGAGCGTGGCGTTGCTCGAGGTCTTGCCGGTGCTCGTCTTGATGAAATCGCCCTCGCGGATCACCCGCATGGCGAGGAAGGACGCGGCGCGGATGTTGTCGTAGGTTTCAAGTTCGCTCGTCTCGAAGATCACCTTCAGCGCGGCGTCGCCGCAGGCCTGCACGACGGCGGCGATCTCGTCCTGCACGCGGGCAAACTCGCCGGCGAGGAAGGCGCCGCGATTGATCACCATGTCGATCTCGTCGGCGCCGTCGGCGACCGCGGATTTCACTTCGGCGAGGCGGAGCTTGAGCGGCGCCTGTCCGCTGGGAAACGCGGTGGCGACCGAGGCGATCTTGATCGGCGAATCCGCGCCGAGGGCGCGGCGCGCGGGCCGGACCATGCTCGGGTAAACGCACACGGCGGCGACGGGCGGGATCGCGGGATCGTCGTGCGGGTGCCGGGCTTTCACGCAGAGCGCGGCGACCTTGCCGGGGGTGTCCTTGCCCTCGAGGGTCGTGAGGTCGACCATCGAGACGGCGAGCTTCAGGCCGAAGACCTTGGCCTTTTTCTTGATCGAGCGCGTGCCGTATTTCGCGACGCGCTCTTCGACGCCCACCGCGTCGACCGTCCCGAGTTCGTCATACAGGCGGCGAAATGCCGCGGGGGGAGAACTGGCCATAGGGCAAAAACTGTCGGCCGAAGGCGGGATGAAGCCAAATGAAATGTAGTCCGCTGTGCCGGTCGCGGCGGGTTTTGCGATTGGCGGCGCGCCGAGGGTGCGCTGGGGTCGGCGGCGACCGCTCACCACGCAACCAAAACACGCGCGCGCACACTCACCGCACTCGCACACGCGCTCCCTCCTTCGCCTACCGATGATACCACTGCAGGATTGGCTCGTCTTCGCGGCCGCGGCGCTGGGCATGGTGCTCACACCGGGACCGAACATGGTTTACCTGATCTCGCGATCGATCTGCCAGGGCCGGCGCGCCGGCTGCATCTCGCTGATCGGCGTCGTGGCCGGTTTCCTCTTCCACATCGTCTGCGCCGCGGCGGGACTCACCGCGATTTTCCTCACCGTGCCGCTGGCCTACACCGTGCTCAAATACGCGGGCGCCGCCTACCTGCTCTGGCTCGCGTGGCAGGCGGTGCGACCGGGCGGCGCCTCGCCCTTTGCGCCGCGCGCCCTCCCGCCCGACCCGCCCGCGAAGCTGTTGCGCATGGGCTTTCTCACGAACGTCCTGAATCCCAAGATGGCGGTGTTTTATCTCTCGATCTTTCCGCAGTTCGTACACCCGGAGAGCGGACACGTCTTCCTGCAGAGCCTGTTGCTTGGCATCACCCAGATGACAATCAGCTTTGCGGTGAATTTCGCGATCGTGATGACCGCGGGCACCATCGCCGCGTTTTTCGCCGGCCGGCCGCTCTGGTTGCGCGCGCAACGCTGGCTCATGGGGGGCGTGCTCGGCGCCCTCGCCACCCGGCTCGCACTCGAGGAGCGGAAATAGAGGGCGCCCGCGCTTCGCGAAAAGGCGACGTCGCGCCGGGTTGAAAACCATGCCTTCGCTTGCCGGCGGCACGCCTCAGGCTCACGGTCACGAGATTTCCGTCGCATCATGAGCCCGTCTGACGCCGCCGCCCCCGCCCCGTTTTTGGCCCGCCTCCATCGCCCCCGCGCCCTTCGGCCGGCGGTCCCCTATGGGCTGGGCTGGTGCTCCGCGCGGGGAGAGGCGTGAGCGTTCGCCTCGTATTTCTGGCCTGGGCGCTGGGCTTCGGGGCGCCCGAGCCTACGGCCGACAGCCGCGGGCCCACGCTCACCGGCCTGATCGCCTCGCCGGCCGTGCGCGAAGCGAGCGGGATCGCGCCGTCGCGTCGCGCGGATCATCTGCTTTGGACGCACAACGACAGCGGCGGGCAGCCGGTGATCTACGCCATCAGCGACGAGGGCGAACCGCGAGGCTCGCTGCGCCTTCCGGGGGTGCGCCTGGTCGATTGGGAGGACCTCGCGTCCTTCGAAATCGACGGCCAGGCCTACCTGCTGATCGCCGACACCGGAGACGGTTCTTCGAAGGGCCGCTCCAATTGCGCGCTCTACCTCGTCGCGGAGCCCGACCCGGCCACGCTCATGCCGGGACGCGAGCTCACGGCGGACGTCGTCGCCCGGCTCCCAATGCGCTTCCTCGATGGCCCCGCCGATTGCGAAGCCATCGCGGTCGACCCGGCCGCCCGCACGATCTACCTGCTCACTAAACGCACCACGCCGGCCAAGCTCTACACGCTTCCGCTTGACCTGAAGCCGGACCGCAACTTTCCCGCTGCGCGGCCGGTCGCGCGCCTGACGGGCATCCCCCAGCCCACTGCCACGCAACGCCTGGTTCCGCTGCCGACTTCGCGCTACCGGGCGGAGCCGACCGCGCTCGACTTCGCGCCCGACGGCTCTGCCGCGGTGGTTCTCACTTACGGGGACGCGTGGCTGTTTCGCCGCGCGCCCGGGCAGAGCTGGGCGGCGGCGCTGGCAGGCAGGCCGGAAGCCCTTCCGCCCCACAAGCTGTGGCAGGCCGAAGCCGCGTGCTTCACCCGGGACGGCCGGGCGATCATTGTGACCAGCGAAGGCGCCGGCGCCCCGCTCTTGCGCTACTCCTTCGAGCCGGCACCCTGAGGCCATGCCCAAGCCCGCGAGCCCCGAGCCCGCCGCCCCGACCGGCGAAATCGTCATCCGTACCATCGCGATGCCGGCCGACACCAACGCCAACGGCGATGTCTTCGGCGGTTGGCTCATGTCGCAGATGGATCTGGGCGGCGCCGTGCTCGCCCGCACCGTCGCCCGCTCGCGGGTGGTGACCGTCGCCGTGGACGGGATGAGCTTCGTCGCGCCGGTCAACGTCGGCGACACCATCACCTGTTACGCCAAACTCGCCGCGATCGGACGCACCTCCTTGCGAATCGACGTCGAAGCGTGGGTGCAACGGTTCACCGACGGCACGCAGCGGCGGGTGACGGAGGGCATTTTCACCTACGTAGCGATCGACGACGCCGGCCGGCCTCACCGCGTCGAGCGCGACAAGTGACCGGCCACCAAGTGCTTTCTGACATGTCCGTTGGCGGGGAAAAAAACGGGCAATCCCCCGATACTCCGGCCCCCTTTGGGTGACTATTTTGCTGCGGTTCGCTCGCAGCCGGGGCTTCCGCCGGGCTGAAAATCTCATGGCGCCGACGTTAGCACCAAAGCTCGATCCCTCACTCGGAATTCTCGCCGGATCCCAGCCGTTGCGTTTGAACGGCAACGGGTTGGGTGATCGTCTGGCTCTGGAAATCTTTGACTTGGCGCCCGGGGCCCCTCTTTGCCTGCTCTACGACAAAGATCCCGCCGAGCAGATGCCGGTATTGGTGCCTTTGATCGAGCAGGGCCTGGCGCAACACGAGCAGTTCATCTACATCGCCGACGACCAAGCCATCGACGCTGTCGCGGCGCAACTTCAGCGGGGAGGAATCGACGTGCCGCGCCACCGCGCGCGCGGCGCCCTCCTCCTGTGGACGCGCGAACAATGGCGCCAGCCCGGCGAGCTCGATTCGGACCGGAAGGCCGCCCAAGTGCGCGAGCTCATCGACGCTGCGCGGCAGGCTGGGTTTCGCGGCATCCGGCTCGCGGTCGAAATGACTAACGCCCTTTCGCCCAACCTCGACGCCGCCCGGATCGAACACTGGGAAGCGACCCTCAACACGCTCGGCACCTCCGATTTTCCCGTTCGCATCCTCTGTCAATACAACCGCAGCCGGCTCTCGGCCGACGCCGTCATCGCCGCCCTCCACACGCATCCGACCGTCATCGTCGGCGAACACGTTTGCCCCAATGTCTTCTTTCACGCGCCGTCGCTCCTGAACGGGGACTCCGGCGCCGGGGCGCGCGCCGAATGGATGATCGCGCAACTCAAGCAACACCGCATCAGCGCCCTCGAACGCGAAGCATTGGTGCGTGAGCGCACCCGCCTGCTCGAAGTCGAAAGCGCCCGGCAAAAAATCGCCGACGTGCTGGAGAGTCTCTCGGACGCCTTCGTCGGCATCGACGCGGACGGGCGTTTCGCCTTCGTCAACGCTGCCGCCGAGAAGCTTTTCGGCCGGCGCGCGGCCGACCTCCTCGGCGAGGGCGGTTGGGCGCTGCAGGTCGCGACGCTCGGCTGGGAGATCGCCTGTGCCTGTCGCAGCGCGCTCGAGGAGCGCACCGGCATCGAGCTCGAACACTTCCACACGCCCTGGCGGCGCTGGCTCGCGGTTAAAATCTACCCGTCCTCCACCGGCGGCCTCTCCGCGTTTTTCCGCGACATCACCGCGCAGAAGCTCAACGAAGCGGCGCTGCACGCCGCCACGGCCGAACTCGAAATGCAGGTGAACGACCTGCGACGGCTGCACGACGTGAGCTGGAGCGTCTCCCGCAACCTCGCGCAAGAACCGATCCTCCGCGAGATCCTTCGAGCCACGCTGGAGGTCCACCAAGCCGACCTCGGATTGATCGCGCTCGAGGACGGCGAACGCCACCTCCTCCGCATCGGCGTGAGCAGCGGCTTTTCGGCCGACTACCTGTATTCGCTCGGCGAACAATTGCCCGGCGCGGAGGCCTGCGAAGCGTGCCGCCGCCAGCAACACCGCATCGTAGTCGAGGACACGGAACGCGATCCCCTGCTCGAACCCTCGCGCGAGACGGCGCGCCGCGGCGGGTTTCGCGCGGTGCACGGCACGCCGCTGGTCCAACGCAGCGGCGGAACGATCGGGGTGCTCGTCGTCTATTTCCGGGAGGCGCGGCGCCCCACCGAGCGCGAGCTCCAGCTGGTCGATCTCTACGCCCGCCAGGCGGCCGACGCCCTCGAAGCGGTTTCGCTGCGCGAGCACGCCCGCCGCGAGCTCGCCGAAAGCCGCCGCGCCGACGACGCCGACCGGCGCCTCGCCGCCATCGTCGAGTCCTCCGACGACGCCATCGTCAGCAAGGACCTCAACGGCCGGATCCTCACGTGGAATAAAGGCGCCCAGCAGATTTTCGGCTACACCCCCGCCGAGGCCATCGGCCAGTCGATCACGATGATCATCCCCCCGGAACGGCAGGGCGAGGAGAGGTTGATCCTGTCACGCCTGCGGGCCGGCGAACCGATCGACCACTACGAGACGGTCCGCATTCGCAAGGACGGCGTGCGCATCAACGTCTCGCTCACCGTCTCCCTGCTCAGGGACGGGGACGGCAACGTGATCGGCGCCTCAAAGATCGCCCGCGACATCACGGATCAGAAAAAAGCGGAAGCCGCCCTGCGCAGCGCGCAGGAACAGTTGCAGGCGCATGCCGAGGAACTGGAGCAACGCGTCCTCGAGCGCACCGCCTCGCTCCGCGAGGCCAACACGCAGATGGAGGAGTTCTCCTACAGCGTGTCCCACGATCTGCGCGCGCCGCTGCGGGCGATCCACACCTATGCGCAAATCCTGCAGGGAGACTACGGTGACCGCCTCGACGACACCGCCCGCGACTACCTGCAGCGCATCGAGCGCAACAGCGAGCGCATGGAAAAGCTCACGCAGGACATCCTCACCTACAGCCGCGTGGCGCGCACCGACGTTGCCCTGACCGCCGTAGACCTCGAACAGCTCGTCGACGACCTTCTCTGCCAGCATGTCGAGCTCCAGGCGTCTGCTGCCGACGTGGAAGTCCACCGTCCCTTCCTTCCCGTGCGCGGCCACGAAACCTCCCTCGGCCAATGTATCTATAATCTCCTTACCAACGCGGTGAAGTTCGTCGCTCCCGGAGTTCGTCCGCACGTGCACCTCCGCACCGAGGCGGCCGGGCCCTACGTCCGCCTCTGGGTGGAGGACAATGGCGTGGGGGTGCCTCCGGAATACCAGGGCCGGCTTTTCCAAGTCTTCGAACGGCTGCATCAGCGCGACCGCTACGAGGGCACCGGCATCGGGCTGGCCATCGTGCGCAAAGCCATGGAGAAGATGGGCGGCCATTACGGCGTCGAATCCGACGGCCGGCAGGGCAGCCGTTTCTGGATCGAGTTGCTCCGCGCCTGAGGCGGCCGTGGTTCGCCAAGCCCGGACTTTCGGCGGTGCGCCCCCGGGGAAGGGAGGGCCCGACCATAAGCCGGCGACTGGGAGCGCCAGAAGCGCGAGCTGAAGCACCAGCGCCACCGGCAGCCCGAACCGTCTGTTCAAAAGTGAGCGCAAGGCCGGCCTTTCTCCCAAATCGGGCGCTTTCTTGATGGTCCCCCAAGGTCGCCCCCCCAGCGACCCCGTCATTGCCCCCTCTCTTTTTCCATGAAGCGCACCCTCGCAGCCCTCGCCTCGGTCGTCCTGATCACGACCGTTTTCGATTCCGTCAGGGCACAGGCCAACCCACCCCAGGCCGCTCACGCCCAACTCGTCGCCGCTCCGACCGCGTCGCCCCGCACGCGGCTCTCGATCAACAACGACTGGCGGTTCCAGAAGGACAATCCGCCGGGAAACACCGTCAGCCTGCTCTACGACGTGCGTCCGGCGGTGCAGGGACGTCGCGACGACGGGCCCGCGGACGCCCGCCCCACCGAGGCCGTGAAGCCGGCCGCGTCGGACCAGACTGTCATCAAATCGTGGATACTCCCGACCGGCAACGCCTTCATCAAGGATCCCGCGCGGCGCTTCCCGCGGCCGGCGGGCAACTGCGGCGGCGACGTGGCCTACGTGCGCGGCGATTTCGACGATAGCAGCTGGCGGCGGGTGGATCTGCCGCACGACTGGGGCATCGAGGGTCCGTTTCTCACGACCGGCGACTTCGGCGGCATGGGCCGTCTGCCGAGCTGGGGCGTCGGCTGGTATCGCAAGAAGCTCCCCATCCCGGCGAGCGACGCCGGCAGGTCCCTCTTCCTGGAGATCGACGGCGCGATGTCCTACGCCACGGTGTGGCTCAACGGGCAACTCGTCGGCGGCTGGCCCTATGGCTACACCTCGTGGCGCGTCGACCTGACGCCCTACGTTGCGTTCGGCGGCGAAAACCAGCTTGCGATCCGCCTGGACAACCCGCCCGCCTCGGCGCGCTGGTATCCGGGTGGCGGCATCTACCGCAACGTGTGGCTAACGAAGACACAGCCGGTGCACGTCGGGCAATGGGGCACGCACGTGACGACGCGCGACGTCTCCGCTGCCGCCGCCACGATCGATCTGGAAGTCACAGTCGACAACGATTCGAAGCACGAGGCGACGATCCGCGTCGCAACCGAGATCTTTGCGCTGAGCCCGCAGGGCCACCGAGTCGGCGCAGCCGTCGCGGCGCTCACTCCGGCGGAAACGTCAATCGGCGCCGGCGCGAGCGGCACCGTCAAAGGCTCGGCTGTCCTCGCCAACCCGAAACTCTGGGGCCCGCCGCCCACCCAAACGCCGCACCGCTATGTGGCGGTGACCACGGTCATGCGCGACGGCGACGCAATCGACGTTTACGAGACGCGTTTCGGCATCCGCGACGTCGTGTTCGACCCGAAGCGCGGCGTGCTCGTCAACGGCGAGCTCATCAAACTGCGCGGCGTCAACCAGCACCACGACCTCGGTGCGCTCGGCGCGGCGTTCAACGTGCGCGCGGCAGAGCGGCAGCTCGAGATCTTGCGCGAGATGGGCTGCAACGCGATTCGCATGAGCCACAACCCGCCCGCGCCCGAGCTCCTGGAGCTCACGGACCGGATGGGCCTTCTGGTGGTCGACGAGATCTTCGACTCATGGGAACGCAAGAAGACGCCGCTCGATTTCCACCTCGTTTTTCCCGACTGGCACGAGCAGGACCTGCGCGCGCTCCTCCGCCGCGACCGCAACCATCCCTCGGTGATCATCTGGAGCGTGGGCAACGAGGTCGGCGAGCAATACACCAGGGAAGAAGGCGCCGCGGTGGGCCGGCGCCTCGTCGCCATCGCCCACGAGGAGGACCCGACGCGACCAGCGACGAGCGCGATGAACTTCGCCAAGCCCGACATGCCCCTGCCCGCCACCCTCGACGTCATCAGCCTGAACTACCAGGGCGAAGGCATCCGCGATACGCCGGAGTTCATCGGCACGGATCGCATCCGCACTCCCCCGCAGTATCCGGCGTTTCACGCGAAATTTCCCGAAAAGGTGATCTTCAGCAGCGAAACCGCGTCGGCGTTCAGCAGCCGCGGCGTTTATCTGTTTCCCGTGACGAAGGAGCTCAGCGCCCCGGTGCGCGACGGGCGCGGCGGCGATTCCACGCTGCATCAGGTGAGCAGCTACGAGCTCCATGCCGTGGATTTCGGCGCCTCGGCCGACAAAGTCTTCGGCTCGCTGGAGCGCCACCCCTTCGTGGCGGGCGAATTTGTCTGGACCGGCTGGGATTACCTCGGCGAGCCCACGCCGTATTATTCCTCGCGCAGCTCGTATTCGGGCATCATCGACCTGGCCGGTTTTAAAAAAGATCGGTTTTACCTCTACCAGTCGCACTGGCGGCCGGAGCTGCCGATGGCGCATCTGCTGCCGCACTGGACCTGGCCGGAACGCCAGGGCCAGGTCACGCCGGTGCACGTGTTTACCTCGGGCGACGAGGCGGAGCTGTTTCTCAACGGCCGCTCCCTCGGGCGAAAGAAGAAGGGGCCCTACGAATACCGTCTGCGCTGGGACGACGTCGTCTATGAGCCCGGTGTGCTCGAAGTCGTCGCCTACCGACGCGGCCAGCGCTGGGCATCGGACACGCAGAAAACTGCCGGCGCACCGGCCGCGCTGGAGGCGACGCCGGATCGCGCCACCCTCCAGGCCGACGGGCGCGATCTCGCCTTCGTGACCGTGCGCATCGTCGACGCCGCCGGGAACACGGCGCCCCGCGCGAATGATCCCCTGCAGTTCAGCGTCGAAGGCCCGGGCGAGATCGTGGCCACCGACAACGGCGACCCGACCAGTTTCGAACCGTTTCAAGCGCCGAAGCGCCACGCGTTCAACGGGCTTTGCCTGGTGATCGTGCGCGCCAAGGCCGGGCAGGAGGGGAAGATCGTGGTGACGGCCTCCGCCGCCAGCCTGCGTCCCGCGACGACCGCCATCGCCGCCGTTCGCGCCATCGCCGGCGAAGCCGACGCTGTGGCGCAGGAGGACTAAATCGGGTGCGAACACGCAATGCTCCTACAATTAAGGCCCCTCCGAGCGCCGCTTACTGGCATTAGTATAAAAAAATCAAGTTCGCCGAAAGAATTCTGAAAGAATCCGGTACTCCCGCCCGTTTCTTGTACGATGCAGAAGCATTCCGACCAGCTTCCCGGGATGTAGCGCAGCTTAACGAGTGGCCCCCTCCCCCGGGGGCCACTCTTCGCGTTTTGTCGGTCACGGCGGACGGACGGGGACGTTGCGTACCACGCGCTTTCTCGAAGCCTTCCGGTGGGGCGGTGCTTCAAAGGCCGGTTCAACCGGGCGTCTCCCAGCGCAGCGAGCGAGAGAGGGCCTTTTCCCAGCCGGCGCGGAGCGGGGCCATCGCCGCGGCGTCACGGGCGGGCGGGAACGTCTGATCGACGGCCCAGTTTTTCGTGATGTCGTCGCGGCTCGACCAATACCCGACGGCGAGGCCCGCCAGGTAGGCGGCCCCCAAGGCGGTGGTCTCGATGCACTTGGGCCGCACGACCGGCCGGCCGAGGAGGTCGGCCTGGAATTGCAGCAGCGGCTGGCTACGCGAGGCGCCGCCGTCGACGCGCAACTCTTTGAGGGCGAGGCCGCTGTCCTTCTCCATGCAGGCGATGAGATCGGCGGTTTGAAAGGCGATGGACTCGATCGCGGCGCGGCAGAATTGCGCGCGACTGGTCCCACGCGTGATGCCAAACGCCGCGCCGCGCGCATACGGGTCCCAGTGCGGCGCGCCGAGCCCGGCAAATGCGGGCACGAGAAAAAGCCCGCCGGCGTCGGGCACCGAGGCGGCGAGCTGGTCGAGCTCCTGCACGCTGCGCACGAGCTGGAGCTCGTCGCGCAGCCATTGCACGACGGCCCCGCCGATGAAGACCGAGCCCTCGAGGGCGTATTCCGTGCGGCCGCCGATCTTCCACGCGACGGTAGTGAGAAGGTTGTTACGCGACGGCACGATGTCGGCGCCGGTGTTCATCAGCGCGAAGCAGGCCTGCCCGAAGAGGGCGGCCTGCTGGTCGCCGGCGATGCCCGCGATCGGGGCGCCGGCCGGATAAAGGCCGCGGTCGACGTGGCCGTAGATCTCCGCACTGGATTTCACCTCCGGCAACAGCGCGCGCGGGATGTTGAAGAGTTCGAGCATCGCATCGTCCCAGTCGCCGGTGCGCAGGTTGAACAGCAGCGTGCGCGAGGCATTGGAAACGTCCGTCACGTGGACCTTCCGGCCGGTGAGCTGCCAGATAAGCCAGGTGTCGACCGTGCCGAAAAGCAGCCGCCCCTGCTCCGCCGCCGCCCGCGCCCCGCTCACGTGGTCGAGGATCCAGCGCACCTTCGTGGCCGAGAAATAAGGATCGAGCCGGAGGCCGGTCCGCTCAGTGACCAGCGGCTCGACGCCGCGCTGCCTCAACTGCGCACAAAAATCGGCGGTGCGGCGGTCCTGCCAGACAATCGCGTTGCACACCGGTTTCCCGGTGTCGCGATCCCAGACGATCGTGGTCTCGCGCTGGTTGGTGACGCCGACGGCCGCGATCTGCTCGACCGAGAGGTTGGCGCGCGCGATCGCCTCGGCGGCGGTGGCGTTCTGGCTCGCCCAGAGTTCGAGCGGGTCGTGCTCCACCCAGCCGGGCTGGGGATAGAGTTGTTGAAACTCTTTCTGCGCCAGCGCGACCTCGCGGCCGGCGTGGTCGAAAACGATGGCGCGGGAGCTGGTGGTGCCTTGATCGAGCGCGAGAATGTAGCGGGAGCGGCGGGACATGGGTGAACCGGGGTGAGGCGCCACGTTGACGGGTTTTCGCGCGGAGTGCGACGCCGACTTTCGGCGGGCCGAGGCGGCAGGCTGACGGTCGGCGTATCCACGAGGGCGTGACACGCATCCGGCGCGAAGCCCCCCGCCGCAGCGACGCAAGTCGCTTTGACGGCGGGCTCCGCGGACCTGCGCTTGGCGTAGGCGGTCGCCCCGCGCGTTGGAGCGCACCGGGCGGCGTTCGGCACGCAGTTGTCGAAGCGGGGCACGCGCATGGCGATGATTTCCCGGCCCTAGGGGTAACAAGGAGGATGGCCAATTAGGTTAGCCAGAGTCATAAATTTATTGTTTAACGACGGTTGATGCCTCGCGTTCCACGGGCGCGGTCGCATGCATTTCTCCTCATGAAAGACATCCTGTTCATCGTCGGCGGCCTGCTGCTGTTGGCGGCGGTCGGCTTCGTGCAAAGCCGCCGGCATGCGCCGCACAAGTCGAAGATCAAGCGGCTGAACGGCGAAGACCTGCCGCCGCCCTGACGCCGGCTGCTGCTCCCCCCCTCCGCCCGCGGTCATGACCTCCACCTCCCTCACGCCCGACAGCACGGATACGCTGCTCATCATCCTCTGCCACATCTCATCGCTGCTTGGCGTCGGGATCGTGCTGCCGTTGATCGTCTACCTGGTGAAAAGGCGCGAGCCCGGCGCCGTGGCGGCGCACGCGGGGGAAGCGCTCAATTTTCATCTCTCGCTGCTGATCTACACGGTACTCTGCGTCCCGCTCGTCTTCGTCGTGATCGGCGTTCCGTTGCTCATCGCGCTGGGCGTGGTCGCACTCGTGTGCACGATCATCGCCACCGTCCACGCGGCCAATGGCGGCTTTTACCGGTATCCGCTCACGATCCGGCTGGTGAGATAACGCCCACGCCCCCGCGATGAATGCGCCGTCCTCCGGATTCGTTGCCGTCTGGGAATTCACGGTGCGCGCGGAGCACGTCGCCGCGTTCCGGCGGGCGTACGGCGCCGGCGGACCGTGGGTCGCGCTCTTCCGGCAATCCGCCGACTACTGCGGGACCGAACTCTGCGTCGACCCGGCGAATCCGCGACGCTTCGTGACCATCGACCGCTGGACCTCGCCGGCGGCGTATCGAGCGTTTCGTGAGGAGCAGAGGGCGGCTTATGCGGAGATCGACCTGGATTGCGGGACGTTGACCGAGAGCGAGCGCCTGCTCGGTGAATTCGAGATCGTCACGTGACACGAGGCGTGGTTGCGTCACGCGCTCGCTCGCATGCTCAAGATCAAGCTCTTCGTTTTCGCGACCTTCGCCGCTTTCGTGGTGCTGTCCATTCTCGCCTTCCGGAAAGCGCAGGCGGAGCGGCGCCGCACGCCGCCAACGCGTCCGCGGCAGTGACCGCCGCGGCGCTCATTTGATTCCCGCGCCCGTCTCGCTCACGACGATGAAGCGCTGCAGCAGCCGGAAGAGCGCCACGATCGGCAGCGTCGCCAGCACCGAACACGCGAGGATGGCGCCCCACTGAATCGGCGGCGCGGTAAAAAGATTGGCAAGCCCGATCTGCACCGTGCGGGTCGACTCGCGCGTGCCGACGAGCAGGGGCCACAGGAAATCGCCCCAGTGCGCCAGCAGGTCGAGCAGCACGACGGTGGCCAGCGCCGGGCGTATCGACGGCAGCGCTACACTCCAGAACTGCCGCCAGGCGCCCGCGCCGTCGATCGCCGCCGCCTCCTCGAGGGCCGCCGGCAGCGCAAGGAAGTGCTGGCGCAGGAAGTAGATGTTAAACGCCTTGGCCATGAACGGCAGGGTGAGCCCCGCGAGCGCCGGTCCCGGTTCGCCGGTGAGACCGAGGTCGCGGGCGGTGAAGAACATCGGCACCGCCAGCACCTCGACCGGCAGGATGATGAGCCCCACCACGACCGCGAAGAGCACATCGCGGCCGCGAAACTCGCAGCGCGCGAACGCGTAGGCGGCCATCGCGTTGAGCAGCAGCCCGCCGCCCGCGATCACCGAGACTTGGAAGAGTGAGACGAGAAAGGCCTGGCCGAGCGCCGCGCGGCGCCAGGCATCCGCGTAGTTGCCGAGCGTCCATCCCGCGCTCGACCACCAGGCATCGACGCTCGTCGAAAAGATCCGCGACTCCTCGCGCAGCGAGGCCAGCACCATCCAGAACAGCGGCGCCAGGAAGAACAGCGTCACGGCCCCGCTCACCGTCCATCGCAGCGCCCTTTTCATGCCCGCTCCTCCCGCGCCAGCCAGCGCTGCACCGCGGTGAGCGCCGCCACGCCGAGCAGGAACAACAGCGCGGCCGCGCACGCGCGTCCAAGGTCCTGGTCGAGAAAGGTCATCTCGTAGATCGACTGGATGAGCGACAGGGTCCGGTTTTCCGGACCGCCGCGCGTCATCAGGTACGGCTGCACGAACAAGCGGAACGCCAGAATGGTCGTCACCGTGACGACGAAGATCACGGTGTTGCGTAGTGCCGGGATAATTACATGCCGCACGCGCTGCCAGGGCCCGGCTCCGTCGATGCGCGCCGCGTCGAGCAACTCACGGGGCACCGCCTGCAGTCCCGCCAGGAACACCATCATCTGCAACCCGACGCCCTGCCAGACCGACATCGCGGCAAGCGCGGGCAGCGCGAGGCTCGGTTCGCGCAGCCACGCCTGCGGCGGCAGGCCCGCGAGCGAAAAGGCGGCATTGACCAGGCCCATTTGCCCGCCCTGCGCCGGCTGGTAAAGCATCGTCCAAAGAACGGCGAGAACCGGCATCGAGACGACGACCGGCAGGAAAAACACCGTGCGCAGCCAGCGCCACGCCGGCTCCGGCCGATCCACCCACAGCGCGAGAAAGAAGGCCGCGACCGTCTGCAGCGGCACGACCAGCACGGCGAAGAGCGCAGTATTGAAAAAGGCACGACGAAACCGGGCGTCGCCGAGCAGGCTCGAATAGTTCTCCAGCCCGACCGCGTGCGCGCGATCGACCGTGAGCAGATCGGCATTGGTGAAACTCCACCCGATCGCCCGCAGCAGCGGCCACACGACAAAAATCCCGAGCAGCGCCAGCGCGGGAAGCAGAAACCAGACGGCGGCGCGGCCGCGCGCACGCTGCCACGCCGTCATGGCGCAGCGCCCTCCGTGCGCCGGTCGATCACCTGCTGGATCTCTGTCTCCGCCATGCGAAGCCGGGTCGCGACGTCGGCTCCCCGCGCGATGTCGCGCAGCGCCGAAGCGAAGCCGCGCGTGAGGGCGGCGTAGAACGGCGTGCGCGGGCGCGGCCGGGCGCCGCCGTCGATCTGCTCGCGGAACAACCGGTAAGGCGTTTCCGAATACTCGGGAAAGGCGGCGAAAGCCGAGCGGCGTGCCGGCACCGCTCCGTTGGCCCGCACCATCGGCACCACGCCGTGCGTCGTGTCCGTCACCCAGCGCACCCAGCGCGCCGCGAGCCCGGGATTGCGCGCCCGGGCCGAGATGCCCCAGCACCAACTGCCGCACGGCGCCGCGGCCTGCGGGCCAACCCGCGGCAGGGGCATCGCCCCGAGTTTGTCGCCCTTCTTCGCGAGATGCGACCGCGCCATCCAGTGTCCGTACCAGTCCATCGCCACCGCACCGCTGCCGAAGGGATCCGGGTTCACCGGATCGGTCGCCGCATGTCCCGCGCGAAAGAGGTCCCGCCAGGCGGTGAGGCTGCGGATATTTTCCGGGCTGGCGAGCACGCCGCGCACGGTGCGCCCGTCCGGCCCGATGAGCGCGCCCCCGCCCGACCACACCACCGGGCTAAACGCGTACGTGAACCACTCGTCGGCGCTTTCGTTCATATGCAGCGCCACCGGCTCGAAACCGGCGTCACGCAAGCGCCGGCAGGCGTCGACAAACTCGTTCCAGGTCCATCCGCCGTCTCCAGCCGGAGGCCGCACGCCGGCGCGCGCCAGCATCGCGCGGTCGTAGTAGAGCACGGCCGCGGAATCGAACGCGCCGAGCGCGTAAAGGCGGCCGCCGATCGTGCCCTGCTGCAGGATCGTCGGCAGAAAATCCGCGCGGTCGTCCGGCCCGATCCACGGATCCAGCGGCACAAGCAGGCCGGCCGCGACGTAACGTGCGACGAGCGGGCCATCGATGTCGAACACGTCGGGCAGGTCGCGCGCCGCCGCGGCGATCGCGATCTTCTCGGTGAATTGGAAATCCGGGAAGAACGTGAGTTCCACGGCCACGCCTTCGGCGGCGTGCGCCGTGTTGAAGGCCGCGGCGATCGCACGCATCGCTTCATTCTCCGCCTCCTGGCCCTGGTGACACCAGACGCGCACCACCTGCCGCACCGACTCTGCTCGAAGATGGCCCCCGCCCCGCCCCCAGATGAGGGCGATGCCGGCGACGAGCAATGCGATGCGTGGCAACATGGTGAACAATGGGCGGGATGCCGCGACGGGACCTCGAGCGTGCAAAGGCGGTTCCGTCGGCGCGAGAACGTTTTTCCGCGGCCCGTGCGCCGGCATTCGTCGTTCAAGTGAAAGCGTCGCGTGCCGAATTTAAAGGATGCGCACCCGCCCATGTATCCCCACGAGCGCGACACCTCGGAACCTCATTTCACCGCCCCCGGCGTCCCCGTGCGGCACAGCGCCGCCGCGGCTGCGGCCATTCTCGAGGCCATTGCGCGGGCCGAGCGCGCGCTGCACGCCGGACAGCTGCTCACGCCCTTCGAGGCCATGGCGCTGGCCGGCCCCGAGGCCCGCAGCAAGCAGACGCTCTTCAGCATCGCCCGCGATGTCGCGTGGGCGACGCACACCGATCAGGACGAACTCCTCGCCGCGCTTGGCGAACGGTTTCCTGAGTTCAAATAACGGCGGTCGTGAGCTGCCGGCAGGTAGGTCCCGCTCTCCGAGCGGGCCGCTTCGGCCTGCGCATGTTCCCATGCGGCCCGCCCTCCGGTCGGGCCCTACCTCTCAGCCGGCCCGCGCGCGTCCGCGCTATTCGACGATGTCCATCGTCGGCGACGCGGGCGCGACGCTGGCGAGATTGAGGCGGATCGATTCGAGATTCTCGCGCACGAGGTCGCCCATCGATTGGCAGCGCAGATACGCGGTGCGCCGGTAATGCTCGGCGAGGGCCTCCCGCAACTCGCGCACATGCTCCGCCGGTGCGAGCGCGTCGCCCGACATCGCCTGGAGCAGCATGTCGAGGCGGTCCTCGATGATGGCCTTGCGCTGGAGGATGAGCACCTGCTCCTCACGCTGGTATTGGCGCGCGGTCTCCACGCGCAGCCGCTCGATGCAGTAGAGCGCGAGCGGCTGGTTGTCCTTGAAGAACTGCGGCCGGTAGAAATTCATGCGGCCCTCGTAGCTTTGCTGGTCGAAATCCATCGCGCGGATACGGATCTGCGCGCCCTCGAAGTCGGGCGTGATCACGACGACAAAGTTGTAGCTGCGCATGTCGCCGAGCAGGCGGACGAAGCAGCGCTCGTTGAATTTCACCAGTTCCTTCGCGACGCGGATCGGCCGCAGCTCCGGCGAGTTCAGCCAGCGGTCGATGAACACGTCGCCGGGGATGCCGGCGATGTGCTCCTCCACGAGCGTGCCGCCATACGTGAGGTAGTTGAGCCGGTTGGGCGAGAGCAGGTGCTCGAGCTCCAGGCCGTAGACGCGCGAGGAGTCGCCGCGCTTGATGTAGAAATGGTCGGGGTTGTCGTTATACGCATTCACAATCCGGATACGAAACGGCGCCGAGTTGCCGAAGGCGCAGAAATCGATCCGGTCGATGTAAAGGTGGCGCATGACGGAGAGATCGCCGTCGACGCGGAGGATGGCGTACATCTCCTTGAGGTCCTCGTGCAGCGAATCCATCTCTAGCCGGTCATAGACCACGGTCTCCCACAGCGTCGGCCGGCCCGCGGCATCCGTCAGCGGCATCGCCTCGGAAAAACGCCGCAGCCGCTCGTAGGTCACCGGCAGGTCGCGCTCGCGCCGGTAGCGGCGCAGGTAGGCACGAAGTCCGTCGCTAATCGCGAAGCTCGGTTTTTTCTGCTGCGTGCGCCGCGGCGTGAGCGGAGTACCATCCATGTCACTACAACGTGCGCGGCCGCGCATCGCTGGCAACGGTGGAGATGCGGCGCGGCGGCGCGAATGCAGGCGGTTTGCCGGAGGATAAAAACAAGTGAAAATTTCCGCCGGCGGGATTCGCCTCGTCTGTACACATCGGTGCAACCATGCTGGCCGCCATGCTGTTGTTCGCCCTGACGACGCTCGAGAAGCTCGAGGCGGTGCCGATGCAGTTCTGGATAAACGCAGCGATCGTCCTGATCGCCGGCGGGCTCGCGATCCTTTTCGTCCGCTATGCCTCGCGCATGAACAAGCTCGTGATCGCCCTGGTCGTGTTCCTGTTTTTAACCGTCGTGTGTTTCCAGTGGGTATACGAGCGCAACGAGCCGAAGATCCTCACGCGCTACGTCGACAAGATCGCCCCGTATTTCCCGGCCCGCGTCGAATACAAGGATTACGAGGCGACGCGTCCGCTCCCCAAGTCGTAGACGCTGCGCTGACCATCCTCGCCGCGTCTCCGCGGCACACGGTTAACGGTCACAAACGGGCGCAAATTCGGGTTGGTCTTTGGCGGGGGGTTTGCCTAACCGTATGCCTCGCTTATGCCCAAGCCACACTCCGACATCGGACTCATCGGCCTTGCCGTGATGGGTCAGAATCTCGCGCTCAACATCGCCGATCACGGCTTTCAGATTTCGGTCTACAACCGCACCGTCGAGAAGACGGACAAGTTCGTGGCCGAAAACCCCAACACCCCCGGCGGCCTCGTCGGCTCGAAAACGCTCGAGGAATTTGTCCAGTCCCTGGCGAAGCCCCGCAAAATCGTGATCCTCGTGCAGGCCGGCAAGGCCACCGACGCGGTGATCGACGGGCTCATCCCGCTCCTCGAACAAGGCGACATCATCATCGACGGCGGCAACGCCCTGTGGACCGACACGATCCGCCGCGAGAAGGCCCTCAAGGAAAAGGGCCTGCGCTTCGTCGGGAGCGGCGTTTCCGGCGGTGAGGAAGGTGCCCGTTTCGGCCCGTCCCTCATGCCCGGCGGCGACAAGGCCTCGTGGAACGAGCTCAAGCCGATCTGGACCGCCATCGCGGCCAAGGTCGACAAGAAGACCGGCAAGCCGATCCCCGGCGCCAAGCCCGGCCAGCCCGTCAAGGGCGGCGTCCCGTGCACGACCTACATCGGTGAGAACGGCGCCGGCCACTACGTGAAGATGGTCCACAACGGCATCGAGTATGGCGACATGCAGATGATCTGTGAGGCCTACGCGTTGATGAAGGGTATCCTCGGCCTCAAACCCGCCGAGATGGGCGACATCTTTGCCGACTGGAACAAAGGCGCGCTCGACAGCTTCCTGATCGAGATCACCGCCGACATTCTCAAGCAGAAGGACCCGGCCACGAAGAAGCCGTTCGTCGACGTCGTCCTCGACACCGCCGGGCAGAAAGGCACCGGCAAATGGACCTCGACCAACGCCCTCGACATGGGCGTGCCGGCGCCGACGATCGCCGAGGCCGTGTTTGCCCGCTGCCTCTCCGCCATCAAGGAGGAGCGCGTGGCCGCCTCGAAGATCCTGAAGGGTCCGAAGGCCAAATACACCGGTTCGAAGAAGGCGCTGATCGAGGCGATCCGCGACGCCCTCTACTGCTCGAAGATCTGCTCCTACGCGCAGGGCTTCCAGCTCATGCGCACCGCGCAGGCCGAATACGGCTGGAAGCTCAACTTCGGCCAGATCGCCCAGATCTGGCGGGGCGGCTGCATCATCCGCGCGGCCTTCCTCCAGAAGATCACCGAGGCCTACGCGCGCGACCCGAAGCTCGCGAATCTGCTCCTCGACCCGTATTTCAACAAGACCGTCCAGAAGGCGCAGGCCAACTGGCGCAAGGTCGTGAGCCTCGCGATCGAGCACGGCGTGAGCGTCCCGACGTTCGCCTCGGCGCTGTCCTACTACGACGGATACCGCGCCGACCGCCTCCCGGCGAACCTGCTGCAGGCGCAGCGCGACTACTTCGGCGCCCACACCTACGAGCGCGTCGACACGAAGCGCGGCAAGTTCTTCCACATCGACTGGCCCGAGGCCACGCGCCCGCAGCTCGACGCCTGAGCGCTTCGACCGCGATTCCGTCGACTTCCCAAGGGAGAACGCCACGGCGTTCTCCCTTTTTGTTGCCAGGCCCGACCGCGGGCGGGCCGCTCCGTTGTGCACATGCCCAATGGCCATAACGCGCACGTCCATCGCCGACCGAGCTAAACCACACGCGGCGCGTAAGCTGAACCGACAGACCACCGGCGAACCCCTTCGCCAATAATTAACAATAAAGCCCTGGACAATCCTGTCCGCCCGGTCCTCGAATCCGGACATGAACTTCATCCGGCGCTACGGGGGAGCGATGCTCTGGGTCGTGCTTCTGGCTGCGGGACTCCGCGCACAGATTTCGTATTTGGGCGGTGACTACAACCAGGACTTTGATTCGCTCCCCGCAAGCGGCAGCTTCACGCTGAGCGGCAGCGGTCCGCTCCCGCTCAACGAGCCGCCCATCAGCGCCGGCGGACTCGCCGGCTGGAGCTTCGCCAAACATGCCGGAACGGGGGCCAACGCCACGTTCTTCGTCGGCGCCGGCAGCGGGACGGCCGGCGGCACGTATTCCTTCGGCGCGGCGAGCGTACCCGAGCGCGCGCTCGGCTCCCTCGGCAGTGGCGGAGTCGCCTCGCGCTTCGGCGCCGTGCTGCGCAACGACACCGGCACGACCATCGCGCAGTTCACGCTGAGCTACACGGGCGAGCAGTGGCGGCGCGGCAGCGCCGCCGGCAACCGGCTCACATTCGCCTACGCGGTCGGCGCCACCGACATCAACAATGGCGCATTCGTCGCCGC
>DASWVO010000399.1:0-5510 GCA_036406235.1 Opitutaceae bacterium | reverse complement strand
GCCTTCATTCGCGGCAACGTGATCGTCGGCTCCGGGTGCGTGCTAGGCAATGCGTGCGAGTTCAAGAACTGCCTGCTCATGGACGGCGTGCAGGTGCCGCATTTCAGCTACGTGGGTGACTCGATCCTTGGCAACAAGGCGCACCTCGGCGCGGGCGTCGTCTTGTCGAATCTTCGGCTCGATCAGCAAGCCATCAGCGTGCGCCTCCCGGACGGGATGGTGCTCGAGACGGGCTTACGCAAGTTTGGCGCGATCCTCGGCGATGCAGCGGAAGTGGGCTGCAATGCGGTCCTCAATCCCGGCACGCTGCTCGGCAAACGCGCGTTGGTGATGCCGACGGTCGCGTTCGGTGGCTACCTGCCGCCGGCGACCATGGTGCGCATCCGCAGCACGGTGAGCTTCATCCCGCGGAGGGATTGACCGGTCAAGCGAGGCGGGGGCAGGAAATGACAGGCCGCGTTCGATTCCGGCTCCTTGCTCCCTGCTCGTTTCTCCGGTGCGAGGCGAAGCCTCGCAGCCCGCGGTCCGAGGATTGACGCCGCTGCGGCGCTTGCCCGAAGCTCCCGGCCCTTAGTCATGCGCATCCTTTCTGGTATTCAGCCCTCGGGCACCCTGCACATCGGCAACTATTTCGGCATGATGAAGCCGGCGATCGAGCTGCAGGAGCGCGGCGAGGCGTTTTACTTTATCGCGGACTATCACTCGATGACGTCGCTCACCGACGCCGTCGAGCGGCGTGCCAATTCGCTGGGCGTCGCGCTCGATTTTCTCGCCTGCGGGCTCGATCCGAAGAAGGCGGTCTTTTTCCGCCAGAGCGACCTGCCCGAGGTGTGCGAACTCACCTGGATCCTCGGCACGCTCACGCCCATGGGGCTCCTGGAGCGTGCGCACAGCTACAAGGACAAGACGGCCAAGGGCATTTCGCCGAACTTCGGCCTGTTCGCGTATCCCGTCCTCATGGCGGCCGACATCCTCCTCTACGATTCGCACGTGGTGCCGGTCGGCAAGGACCAGAAGCAGCACCTCGAGATGACGCGCGATATCGCGATCAAGTTCAACCAGACCTACGGCGAGACGTTCGTTGTACCCGAACCGTCGATACGCGAGGAAGTCGCCACGGTGCCGGGGCTGGACGGCCAGAAGATGAGCAAGAGCTACGGCAACACGATCGACATCTTCGGGGACGAGAAAGCCACGCGGAAGAAGATCATGTCGATCGTGATGGATTCCCGCACGCCGGCCGAGCCGAAGCCCGACGCTGATCAGAATCTCGCGATCCAGCTTTTGAAACTCGTCGCGCCGGTGGAGGTTGCCGCCGACTACGAAAACCGCCTGCGGGCGGGTGGGCTCGGCTACGGCGACCTGAAGAAGGCGCTGTTCGAGCACTATTGGAATCACTTTGCCGGCGCCCGCGCGCGCCGCGCCGAGCTCGCGGCGAATCTCGACTACGTCCACCAAGTGCTGCGCGACGGCGCCGAGCGCGCCCGCAGCGTCGCCACGGGCGTGCTCAAGCGCGCGCGGAAGGCGTGCGGCCTGGAATAGGGGTGCTTGCGGGCCGCCGGCTACGTCGCGCTACTGCGCCGGTGTGGCAAGGCGGGATCGCCTGATCCCGCCAGCCCGGTCATGTGGGGCGGGTTTATTTTCCCGACAGGTCGGGCGTGAAGCCCGCCCCTGGAGTTTGGCCAAGTTTGCAACGCACATCGGATCGGAGGGCCGAGGGCCCGTTCGATCACAGCCTGGGCCAACGGCCCGGGAACCCGGTAACACCAAACGACAGAGGGCTGAAAGCCCGACTCAAACGTGGGGGCTGCGACCCTCCCCGACATGGTTCGGGCTCAGTAGCCCTTTTGCTGCAGGGCGAGGCTCAGCTCCTGCATGAACGCCTGCGCGTCGGCTGCGCTGGGACGGTAGCCCGGCTTGCTGACTTCAGTGAAGCCGGGGCGGCCGTAGTTGTCGACGATCCACTTGCCGGTGACACCATCGCTGAAGGTTACGGTGCCGCTGGCGAGCGCGCCCGGGATAAGCGTCACGTTGTCGACCGCGACGCGCACGGAGTGTGCGCCGCCGGCCGCCAGATCGTCGGCGAGCGTGGCGTCGGCGAGGTCTTCCTCGGCGAGTTCGTCCGGCATCGCAGCGTCCTCGTCCTCGGCTTTGCCGCTGAGGCCCAGCTTCTCCTTGGCCTTGTCGAGGAAACCTTTCTTTTCCGTCTTCTCCGCGGGGGCCGGACGGCCCGGGGCGGCCTTCTCGGCCTTCGTGATGTCGCTGGCGTCGACCTTGGGGGCAGCGTCCTTCAACTCGAGGTTGAGGTCGTCGACCAGGAAGCGCACGTCCATGTAGGTGAGCGAAAGCTTGAACTCCTCGAAGAGCTTTTTCTGCACGAGGGAGAGACTGTCACCGGTGGCGATCCAGCGGGAAACGGCTTGTTTCTGCTCAGGCGAGAGAGGCATGGGATTTTCGATTTTCGATTTTCGATTTCTGACCGGAGTCGGCAATCGCATGCCCTTTGTCCACTTCGGCCAACTGCAAAGTTGGCCCATCATTCGAAAATCGAAAATCGAAATTCGAAAATTACACGGCGTGTGCGCCGTGCGCCTCAGCGCGAGAGCTGCGTCTTGAGGAACTCGATGCTGCCCCGCACCGAGGGATCCTGCTCCATCATGTTATCCACGGCCTTGCACGCGTGAATGACGGTCCCGTGATCGCGGCCGCCAAAGGCGTCGCCGATCTCCTGTAGGGAGTGCTTGGTAAGGGTCCGGGCAAGGTACATCGCGATCTGGCGGGGGATGGCGATGTTGTTGGGCCGGCGCTTCGAAGTCATGTCGCCCGGCCGCAGTTGGTAGTGCTCGGTGACCTTCTTCTGGATCGTCTCGATCGTCAGCACCTGCTGCGCCTGCTCCATGAGCACGTCCTGCAGCAGCATCTCGGTGGCGGGCACGTCGAGCGGTTTGCCGGTGAGCGCGGCGTAGCTGGCGACCTTGATGAGCGCGCCCTCGAGGCGGCGGATGTTCTTCGCGATGTTCTGCGCGATGAAATTGATGACCGGCGCGGGCACCTCGAGCTTCAGCGAAGCGGCCTTGGTGCGCAGGATGGCGACGCGGGTCTCGAAGTCGGGCGCCTGGATGTCGGCGGGCAGGCCCCACTCGAAACGCGAGACGAGGCGGGATTCGAGCTTGGCGATCTCCGAGGCGCGGCGGTCGCTGGAGAGGACGATCTGTTTGCCCGACTCGAACAGGTCGTTGAAGGTGTGGAAGAACTCTTCCTGGATGCGCTCCTTGCCGCCGAGGAACTGCACGTCGTCGAGCAGGAGCACGTCGACGTGGCGGTAGCGCTGGCGGAATTTCACGAGCGCGTTCTCCTGCAGGGCCTGGATGAACTCGTTGGTGAACTTTTCCGTCGAAAGATAAGCGATCTTCGAGTCGGGATTGCTCTTCAGGATCGCGTGCCCGATGGCGTGCATCAGGTGCGTTTTGCCGAGGCCGGTGTCGCCGTAGATGAAGAGCGGATTGTAGGCCTGCGCGGGCGCTTGGGCGACGGCACGCGCCGCGGCTTGGGCCATCTGGTTGTTGTTGCCGACGACGAAGGTCTCGAAGGTGTTGCGCGGGTTGAGCGTGCCGGCGTAGGCGCCGCCGCGCTCATCGGTCCGGCCGGGGACGCGACGCGACGAGGTGCGGGCGTGGGTGCGCTGCGCTGCCACCGGGGTATCGATGCTCGTCGACGCCGCATTGCCCACGGCGGCCGGCTCGACGAGGTGGTCGGCCTTCTTGAGTTTCACGCTGATCGCGCGTCCCGACGTGAGGCGCAGGCGCTGGACGATCAGGTCGAGATAATTGTCGTTGATCCAGATCGCCGCGAAATCGTTCGGCACCCCCAAGGTGAGCACATCCTCATCCGAATCGAGGCACACGATGGGCTCGAACCAAAGCTGGAAAACGTCTTCCGGGAAGAGACCCTTGAAGTCACGTTTAACGCTTTCCCAAAGGCTCGGGGACGAGGACACGGCAGGCATGGACGAAGTGCAGGTAGACAAGTTTATTCACAATGCGCAGCGCGAGCGGGATTTTCAGGCACGTCTTGGAATGCTCCGTCCCTGTTGGTGATGCAGAGAAAATCGGCGCGGATCGTCGGGGGTTGGGGTGGATGAAGGGATCGATAATAAACTGATGATGATCTGCAACTTATCAGGTGGCTCTGCAGCCGGGCGGATGGCGAATGCCAAGAGACGTGTGAAAGAACCGTCGGCGATGCGACGAGAGAGGAGAAAGACGTCGGAGTAACGTGGAAGCGAAAAGCCCTTTCAAGGTCAACTTTCCAACAAGTTATTCACACCCGCGCGGCGCATAACTTTACGGAATTTTGGGGTTGCGTTGGCGGCGCAAAGCCCGGCGAAAAAATGCGCGAAATTTCTGTAACAACGGTCGCACTACAAAACCCCATTCGGTCAGAGGTAAAACGGCAGGGTTACAACGACGTTACGGTAGTGTGACACTGGTTACGTGCGAAAACGGGACCGACTTAGGGCGCGGCAACGGGCACCGGATCGACCCATTTGCCGTGCGCTTTGATGAGCGCGATGAGCCGGTCGTCGGCCTCCGCTTGCGGGATGTTGTACTGCACGCAGGTCTTGCCGACGTAGAGATTGATCTTTCCCGGCGCGCCGCCGACGTAGCCGAAATCCGCGTCCGCCATCTCGCCGGGGCCGTTCACGATGCAGCCCATGATGGCGAGCTTCACGCCTTTGAGATGACCGGTTTTCTCGCGGATGCGCTGGGTTGTCGTCTGCAGGTCGAAGAGCGTGCGGCCGCAGGACGGGCAGGCGACGAATTCGGTCTTCGAGATCCGTGCGCCGGCGCCTTGGAGGACGTTGTAGGCGAGCTTGGTCGCGCGCACCGCGTCGGCCTCGGTCTCGATCGAAACGAGGTCGCCGAGCCCGTCGCAGAGGAGGGCGCCCGTGAGGATGGAGGCATCCAGCAGCTTGGAGAGGAACGATGGATCACCCCGAACCGTCGTCGCGGCCGTGTTACGGATCCAAAGCGGGGCGCGCGACCCGGCGCTGCGGAGGGCCTCGGCCAGGGCGCGGTAGGCGCCGACGCTGTGCGTCGGCGAGTCGAGAGTTGAGGGTTGAGAGTTGAGAGTGAAAACGAGGTGGTCGTCGCCGAGGGCCTGCAGAGTGGGGGTGAGGGCGGTCAGATCGGTGGCAGTCGTGGCCACGGCGAGGAACTGGCCATGACGGCGGACGAGTTGCGCGAAGTCGTGGAGGGGCGCGGCGTCGTGGGCGGTGAAAGTCCGGACGAGAATCACGGCGCCACGGCTGCTTTGAAGCAGAGGTCCGACATCCGCCGGGGTGAGGTCATGGGTGAGTTCGAGGGCGAGGAAGCTGACAGGCAGCGCGGCGGTCCCCGCCTGCAGCGCCGCGAGATCGGCGGGCGTGGCGACGGGGACGAGCAGGCCCTCGGCGGGGGTGTCGTTGAGGCGCGGAGTCGCCAGTTGCGCGGCGGTGGCGGAGAGCGCGG
>DASWVO010000398.1:0-11192 GCA_036406235.1 Opitutaceae bacterium | reverse complement strand
TTGCGGGACGTTGCGAAACGACGGGTATCCACCGAACAGCTCGTCGCCACCGAGTCCCGAGAGCGCGACCGTGACCCCGCCGGCGCGTGCGGCCCGGCTCGCGTAGTAAGTGTTGATCCCGTCGCCGGTCGGCTGGTCGAGAACGCTGACGAGGGATTCGATGTCGGCGGCAAGGTCTGCGCCGGTCAACACGCTTGCGCTATGCATGGTGCCGAGATGCCTCGCCGTCTCGGCGGCTTCGTCGGCTTCAGAATAGGCGGCTTCGCCGAAACCGATGGAAAACGTCTTCACCGTCCCGCCGCCGCGTGCCATGAGTCCGACGATCGCGGCCGAGTCGAGCCCGCCGGAAAGGAACGCGCCGACCGGCACGTCTGCCAACCGGTGGGCGGCGATCGTATCCTCCAACTGGTGACGCAGACCGGCGAGGAATTCTTCGCGGGAGCGCGCCGGTGCGGCGTCCCCGGCACCGCGGGCGTGGGCGAACGTCCAATATTCACGAATCTCCCAGCGGCCCTCGCGCCAGGTGGCGCATTCGCCCGGGCGCAGGTTGCGGATGCCGCGGTAGATCGTGCCGGGGGCCGGGACCGCCAGATACGCGAGATAGTGGGCCGCCGCCGCGGGGTCGATTTCCGCCGGCACCATGCCGCCCGCCAGCAGCGCGTTGAGTTCGGAGGCGAAGACAACTCCGTCGCCGCGCTCGGCGAAATAAAGCGGTTTGATTCCGAAGCAATCGCGAGCGACCCGCAGCGTGCGGGTGATGCGATCCCACCAGGCGAAGGCGAACATACCCCGGAGGCGTGGCAGCGCCGCTTCGCTCCAGCGCGCAAGCGCGGCGAGCAGCACCTCGGTGTCGCAGGCGGTGCGGAAGCTTTCGCCGGCCGCCTCCAATTCGCGGCGCAGGGCGCGGAAATTATAGATCGCGCCGTTGAAGACGAGCGTGTGCCGCCCGTCGGCCGTCGTCATCGGCTGCTGACCGTGCGCCGGGTCGAAGATCGCGAGCCGGCGCATGCCGAGCGCCGCGCCTCCTGCCGGATCGGCGAACATCCCCTCATCGTCCGGTCCGCGGTGCGGCATCGCGCGGACCATGCGGGCGACGACGGCGGAACGCTCCGCGGGGGACAGGGCGGTGCCTATCACTCCGGCGATTCCGCACATGTGTCTGGGAAACGGAAAGGCTTCGCCCCGTCGCTTCCGGGGCCGGAAACGCACGCGACAGAGGCTGGTGGAGAGACCGCCATGGGAGTTGGGCTGAGGGCTTTACCTCAGGCCGGAGGGAAGCTCGGCGCCGCTGGGGAACGTGGCAACGTCGTTGCGGTGCGTAGAGTTACGCACAAATCGACGACGCGACCTCGTCTGCTTGTTTGGGATCGGTCAGCACGGCGACGAGCTTGAGCCCAAAATCGAGCGCGGTGCCGGCGCCGCGTGAGGTGAGGATGCGGTCATCGATGACCACGCGTTCGTTGGCGAGGATGTCCTTGAGTTCGTTGGCGACGCTGAAGTGCGCCGTGTATCGGCGCTCCCCCAGCAGGCCGGCGTCGTGCAGCACCGTGGGGGCCGCACAGATCGCCGCGATCCACCGATTCGCGGCGTGTTGAGCGAGGACCCGGGCGCGCACGCGGGGATCGGCGCGCAGATGTTTCACGCCGGGGCCGCCGGGGAGCAAGAGCGCATCGAAGGGTTGCACTTCGGGCACGGCACCGAGGATCGTGTCGGCGTGAAGGGTGATCCCGCTGCGGCCGGTGACGTGGATCGTATCGCCGAGGCTGGCGGTGGTCACTTCGACGCCCGCGCGTCGCAGGAGATCGATCGGGGTGACGGCTTCGACTTCTTCAAAAGCCTCTGGCAAGATCGCGAGAACGGTGGCCATGGTGTGGCACGTTAATTACGGATGAATTCGGATGCACCTGGTTTTTTTACGGGAAAACGCCTCGTTGTCTTTGGGGCGGGCTACGTCGGAGCGGAAGTCGCTCGGCAGGGGCTCCGGCGCGGTTTGCGGGTGACCGCGCTCACGCGCAACGCCGGCAAGGCGGCACAACTCGCTGAGGCGGGCGTCGAGGTGGTCGTCGCGGATCTCGCCGATGGCGACTGGCATGGACGGGTCGATCCGGATGCGGAGTTCGTGCTCGATAGCGTGAGCTCGGGCGGGGGTGGGATCGAAGGCTATCGGCGCAGTTACATCGAGGGCCTCCGGTCGATTCTGGAATGGGCGGGGAAGAGGCGCCCGCGACCGGGGCAGGGGGGGCCTGACCCGACCGCGGGTGTGCTGGTCTATACGAGCAGCACCTCGGTGTATCCGCAGGATGGAGGCGTACGGGTTGACGAAACCGCCCCGACCGCCGGCGCCGGCGAAACGGCGCAGGTGCTCCTTGAAGCGGAGGCGCTGGTCGGGCGCTGGCCGGGAGCGCGGAGTTGCGTGCTGCGCCTGGCCGGGATCTACGGCCCTCGGCGGCATTACCTGCTCGATGCGCTGCGGGCCGGGGAGCCGACGGTCGCGGGACGCGGTGATTTTCACCTGAATCTTGTGCATCGCGACGACATCACGGCGGCGGTGTGGGCGGCCTTTGCCACAGATGAAGCGCGCGGGATCTTCAATCTCAGTGACGACGGTGCTGCGCCCAAGGCTGAGCTGGTGGCCTGGCTTGCCGCGCGCCTGGGGCGGCCGGTGCCGGTGTTTACGGGAGAGCCCGCGACCGGGCGGCGCGCGGTCACGCCCGACCGGATCATCGCCAGCGATCGCGCGCGACGCGTCCTCGGCTGGCGGCCCCGGTACCCGACGTTTCGCGAAGGTTACGCGGCGCTACTTGAGGCTTGAAGATTGCGGCCGGTTGCGAGCGACTAGGCGTTCTCACAGCGTCCAACGCTCATCCGCAACCACCAACCCTCTCTCATTCCCATGGCCGGCGTAGGCAAGCTCCTCAAACAAGCCCAGAAGATGCAGCGACAGATCGAGTCGCTCCAAGCGCAGATGGAGGCGAAGGAAATCGACGTCGCCGCCGGGGGCGGCGCGGTGAAGGTGAAGATCAACGGTGCCGGCAAGTTTCTCTCGCTCGTGCTCGATCCGGAGTTCCTCAAGGAGGACGCGAAATTCGTGAGCGACACGGTCCTCGCGGCCGTCCAGGACGCGGCGAAGCAGGCGAAGGAGTTCAACGATTCCGAGATGCAGAAGGTGACCTCCGCCTTCCAGATGCCGGGGCTGATGTGAGGAGGAGCGCGGCGACCGCGCAGTTGAGAGTTCAGGGTTGAGAGTTGAGCGACCGAATCCGCCAGGCGCTCGGCCCCTCTCAACGCTCAAGTTTCAACTCTCAACTAGTTCCATGACTCCCGCCTTCGAAAAACTGCAACAGGCGTTGAAGCAGCTACCGGGGCTCGGTTATCGCTCCGCCGAGCGCATCGCTCTGCATCTACTGGTGGAAAAGCCGGGGCGGCTGGCCGCGCTCGTGGCCGCGCTTGAAGCGGCGGCCCGCAGCGTGCGCCGTTGCACCCGATGCGGCAACCTGGCGGAGGGGGAGCTTTGTCCAATCTGTGCGGATACAACGCGCGATCAAGGCGTGATCTGCGTCGTCGAGCATGTCCCCGACCTCGTCGCGATCGAGCGCAGCGGCGCGTATCGCGGTGTTTATCATGTGTTGCACGGTAAACTGTCGCCGATCCAGGGCGTCGGTCCAGACGATCTGAATTTCGCGCCGTTGCAGGCGCGGCTTGCGTCGGGCGAGGTGCGCGAGCTCATCCTCGCCCTATCCAACGACGTCGAGGGCGAAGCGACCTGTCATTACCTGACGCAGCATCTGCCGCCGGGCGGACAGGTGAAAACCACCCGGATCGGCTTCGGGCTCCCGAGTGGAGGCGGCGTGCTCTACGCCGATTCGGTGACCCTCAAGAGCGCGCTCGAAGGCCGGCGCGACTACGGCGCCTGAGCCGCACGCGACGTCGGAATCCGAGCCCCAACCGTGAAGGCTCGCACTCGGGCGCGACGAGCGCGGACTGAAAGCACCGCGCTGCGGGAGTGCGTTCGACAATGTGCACCGCTCGTTCTCGATCCGCCCTAGAGCACGTCGATCGCCGGCGCGGTTTGCGGTTTGTTCGCCGGCGCGAGGTCGAGGTCGGCGAGAATCGAGAGAAGTTCCTCGAGCTTGAACGGTTTGGGCAGGATCGCGGCGGCGCCGAGCTGCTTTAATTCGTCACGCTCATCGTCGGTCACGTGGCCGCTCATGATGACGAGGTGGCCTTTGTAGGGAAGAGAGCGGGCGCGTCGGGCGAGTTCGAGGCCATTGATCCCGGGCATGTTGAGGTCCATCAACACGAGATCGAAGGCGGTTGGGCTGGCGGAGAGCAGTTGCCAGCCATCGCGTCCGTTGGCGGCGAGGGTCACGGCATGCCCGTGGTGGCGCAGCACGGCGAGCACGAGGCGGGCGATGATCTCCTCGTCTTCGACCAGGAGCACCCGGCGCGGCGGGACGGCGGGTGCGGCGGCCGGTCGGACCGTTGGCGGCGCGGCGGTCTCGGTGTCGGCGACCGGCGGGCGAACCGGCAGGCTGACGAAGAAGGTGGAGCCCTCGCCCGTGGTGGACTCGACGTCGATGCGGCCGCCCGCGTCGGTTACAAGGTGCCAGACGGTCGCGAGGCCGAGTCCGGTACCTTTGCCGACCTGCTTGGTGGTGTAGAAGGGCTCAAAAATGCGCTCGAGCACGTCGCGCTCCATCCCGAGCCCGTTGTCGCGCACGCTCAACCGCACCCAGCGCTCAACGGGCGTTCGTCGCGGCGTGGAGCTGGCCGGTTCGACGGCGTCGGCGGGGAGCACTTGCGCGTCGATGGTGATGCGCGCGATCCATCCGGGAGCAAGGTCGCTGCGGGCGAGTTTCTCCATCAACGTGTCACGGGCGTTGAGGAGGAGGTTGATGAGGATCTGGTGCAGATCGCCGGGGACGAGATGAATCTTCGGGAGACCGGTGGGCAGGAGGCATTCGATGCGGATGCGGCGGTCGATCGTCTGGCGGACGAGGTCGAGGACGCTGTCGACCAGAGGGCGCGCGTCGACCCACTCGGCGTGCACATCGTTTTTGCGGCCAAAGGCGAGCAGGCGGCGCGTGAGTTCGGCGGAGCGGCGCGCGGCTTCGGTGATCACGCGCAGTTCGTTCAGCAGCATCGCGTCGTGCGAGCGTTGCATCTGCAGGAGGTCGGCCTTGAGGAGGATAGGCGTGAGCAGGTTGTTGAACTCGTGCGCGATGCCGCCCACGAGTTCGCCGATCGCGCGGAGACGGCGGCTCTGGGCGAGTTCCGCGTCCTTGTGCTTTCGGTCGGTGATGTCCTCGACGAGAAAACAACTGCGGGCATTGCCGGCCACGTATCCGAGCGGTACGACGGTGACGGCGTAATCGCGGCGTCCGTCGACGCTCTGCATCTCGGTCTTGCAGGCGCTGCCTTGGGCCACGCTGCGGGAGAACAGCGCGGTCCACTGTTGCAGGCGTTCGGGGGCGAGGCCGAGATCGACCAGCATGACGCCGGCGGCGGGCTCTCTATCGAGCGCGAGCAGGCGAAGCGCTTCGGGATTGAGCGAGACCACGCGCCACTCGCCGCCGGCGTATTCGACCACGCCGAGCGCATGCGGCAGGTTGGCGTAAAGGGCGCGCAGCACCTGCTCCGACTGGCGCAGGGCTGCTTCGGCGGTGCGCCACGCCGTGACGTCCTGGACCGTGCCGAACAACCCGGTGGTCCGTCCCGCGTCGTCGACCGTCGGGCGCCCGCGTACGTTGATCGTTTTGCGCAGCCCAGGCTTGGGCTCGACGACCACGTCGAGATCGTAGGGTCGGCCGTTTTTCTCGGCGCGCGTGATCATCGTCCGCCATAGCGCCCGTTCTTCCACGTCCAGCGCCATGGCAGTGAGCTCTTCAAATCCGAGCGGGCCTAACGCGGGGTCGCGCTCGAACACGCGGTAAGTTTCCTCCGACCATTCCAGCGACGGCTGCGGAAGCAGTCGGTGCTGCCAGTGGCCGAGCCGCACGACCTGTTGCGCTTCGGCGAGCAGGCTGCGGCTCTCGGCCAGTTGTTCAGCCTGCCGGGCGAGGCGTGTCCGCAGCTGCCGCTGGCGCAGCCAGGCCCAGATGACGAACGCGAGGAGCACGGAAAGCCCGCCGGCGATGAGGGCGACCAGTTGCTCGCGATTGAAGCGAGGGCGCTCGTAGCGCGCGAACCACTTCTCGTAGATCTGCCCGTATTCACCGGATTGATATACGACGGCGAGGGCTTCGCTCAGTTCGGCAAAGAGCTCTGGCTTGCCGGCCGGCACGGCGAAACCATAGCGGACCGTCAGGTCGTCCAGTCGCGTCGGGAGCACTTCGACCTGGTTTTCCACGCCCATCCGGCGGGCCTGGGTGACGCCGGTGAGCCGGGCAAGCAGGACTGCGTCCACCTCGCGGTTCAACAGCCGCTGCAGGCACTCCTCGGCCGTGCCGGACAGAAGGTTGGAGGGGGCGATGCCGTGACCGCGGGCGTATTGATAAGCCGGAGACGCCGCGGCCAGGCGCACGCCGGCGCGCTGCACGTCGGCAAGATCTGCAAAACGGTTCTCCCCGCGGCGGACGAAGAGCGCGCCGCGCAGCACGAGATAGGCTTGCGTCTCGAGCAGGGCGGGCTCGCGGGCCGGTTCGAGGGTGTGGACCTGGACGACATCGTAATCACCGGCGGCAAGCGGACGCTCGGCGGCCGTCGCGGTCAGGTTGCGTCGCTCGACCTGCACGGCCATGACGCGCGCGGCGGCATCGAGGAGATCCGTGGAGAAACCGGCGCTGTTGCCGGATTCGTCCAGAAAACTGTACGGGTAGGCGTCGATCCGGGTGATGACGCGGAGCGGTTGACCTTCGGCGACCCCCGCGGCAGTGTGCCCGCTCCAGACCAGGCATCCGAGGCAGAAGCCGACACGGCGGAGGGATGCCGGGGTTTGGAGAAGGAACGCGCGCACGAGAAAGAGGAGGATCAGTGGAGAGGGAGCATGGCGGCAGCGCAAGTGTCGTGCCCCGGCGTGAGCGCCCGCCGGGGTGCGTGGTCGCTTATGGCGGCCTTGGCGGCTTCGTCCCTGGTTTTCGGGCTGGGAAAACGGAAAGCAGGAGCGGCGATACGCTGGCGGCCACGGTCGTATGGGACGAACAGGCTGCGCTGAAGCCGAAGGTTGGTGCGCCGTGCCGGAATCGAACCGGCCTCTCAGGCTTGGGAAGCCCACATAATAACCGATATACTAACGGCGCATTGGACGGTGAAGGTCATGCGAAACGCGGGCGCGTCTGACAACGGAAAAATCGGGCGGGCGTCGATCCAGACTTATAAATCCGGCGCTTGCGGCGGGCGCCCGCTTGGGGCATCAACCTCTCCGGTCCGGCCGTTTCACCCCATCAGCCATCACACCCACCATGAAGCGTATCCGATTCATCCTTGCCCTTGCCGCTGCCTCCACCGTGTTTGCCGGCTTCGCCCGTGCCGACGAGCCCAAGAAGGAAGGCCACCAGGCGAAATGCTGCATGACCGCCGAGAAAAACGGCAAGGCCTGCGAGCACAGTTGCTGCGTGGAAGCCGCGAAAGCGGGCAAGAACTGCGAGAAGTGCGGCGGGAAAAACGAAAAAGCGACCTGAACGCCGCCGCCCGCATTGCCTCATTCGAACCGCGCCCGGACCGGGCGCGGTTTTCTTTTCTGGTGCCTCGCCCGCTGTTCCCCGGCAGGGAGTACAGGGCAGGGGGCTCAGTTCAGGCGCTGATCGTTTCGAGCGAACAGCCGTCGGCGTCGGCGGACGGGGTTTCGCAGTTCGGCCGGGCGATTACGCCGGGATAGGGCTCGGGGCTGAACTCCCGCGCGGGATCGGCCAGCAGGTGGCGATCGCAGACCGTGAACAGCTCCGTCTCGCTCTGCGCGCGGCGCATGTCGTGGAGAAACGCTCCCTGCGCATCCACGCTCTGTCCGACGAAGTTGAGGTATTTCTTCATCTTGTTCACGTGGGCGCGCTCGGGAATCTCGGGCGTCTGCGTGGCGCGGAAGAGCCGCTCCGCATACTCGCGCACGTCGCCGAGTGAGACCCGCGTGACCGGCCGGCCCGCGAACGCCTCCCGGCACTGGCGGAAAATCCAGGGGTTGCGGATCGCGTGGCGTCCGATCATGACGCCGGCGGCCCGGGTTTCACCGACGATGCGCACCGCGGCGGCGGCCGAGGTGACGTTGCCGTTGGCGAGAAGCGGGCAGCGCACCCGGCTCACGGCGCGGCCGATCGCGTCGTAATGCACGTCGCTGCGGTACATTTCCTTCACCGTGCGGCCGTGCACGGTGAGGAGGTCGATCTGGTGGCGGTCGACGAGATCGAGGATGCGGTCGAAATGTGCAGTATCCTCAAAACCGATACGCATCTTCACGGTGAAGAGCCCGGGCACCGCGGCGCGCAGGGCGCCGAGAATCTCGTCGATCCTTGCGGGTTCGCGGAGGAGCCCGCCGCCGACGTTCTTCTTGTAGACCTTGGGCGCCGGGCAGCCGAGGTTGAGATCGATGCCCGCGATCGGGTGCTTGAGGAGTTCCCCGACCGTGCGCGTGAGGTGATGGATGTCTTCGCCGATCAACTGGGCGAAGACGGGCCGGCCGGTGGCGTTCTCGTTAATCGAACGCAGAATGTGTTTCTCCGGGCGCGACTGGGCGTGAACGCGGAAAAACTCGGTGACATAGTAGTCGGGCGCGCCGTAGTGGGCGATCACGCGCATGAACGCGAGATCGGTGACGTCCTGCATCGGCGCCAGCGCAGTGAGCGGCTGGCCGGGGATGATGGGCGCGGGGAGCGGTGTGGGCATGCGGTGAGCGTGACGAAAAAACGGGAGCAGGGAGCAGGATGCGCTTCGCGCGGGTGCAGGGAGCAAGGAGAAAGGGGCAAGATTCCGAACCTTACTCCCTGCCTTGCTCCTCCCTTACTTCTCCTCCTCTTCCTCGCCCGGCTCGTCCTCTTCTTCCTCTTCCTCGTCAGGCTCGCCGGTGTCCTCGGCCTGTTGTTTGAGCACGCGTTCAAGGATCTCGGACATGTCTTCGACCATGTCGAAGACGGAGCGGGCGACGAAGATGGGGCGCTTGTGCTGGAGGGCGAGGACCGTGGAGTCGCTCGGGCGGGCGTCGATCTCGAGGATCTTCTTACCCAACTCATTCTCCATCCGCAGGAGGATGCGGGCGAAGAACGTGCCCTCGTTCACGTCGTTAACCACCACGCGGTCGAGCTTCACGCCGAGCCCGAGGAAGATGTGGCCGATCAAGTCATGCGTGAGCGGGCGCTCCTTTTTGACCCCGTTGAGCGTCATCTGAATCGCATTGCCCACCGAGTGATCCACGTAGATCACGAACGTCTTCTCGTCGTTGCCGAGAAACACCGCACAGCCATTGGCTGTGGGCATGACACCGCGGACGGAGACTTCGACCAGATCGTTTTGCATGGTGAAAAGGGTGGCTCGCCGGGGCCTCAAGTGCAAGCAGCCCGGCGCGGAAGACCGTGGCTGTGCAGGGCGCGTCGGAACGAGCGGGCGAAGGGGTTAACTGACGCCAAGCAGATGAATGCCCCAGCTTTTCGCCTGCGCGATCACAGCGGGTTTATCGAGCATGATCACGCGCCCCGCCTCGAGCGCCGCGGCGGCGATGCCGGCCTCGCGCATGGTCTCGAGGGTGCGCTGGCCGAAGCACGGCACGTCGAAGCGATAGTCCTGGTGCGCCTTCACGGTTTTGACGAACAGGGCGCCGTCGGTCTTGAATCCCCCCGCGCGGCGGATCATCTCGTCGGTGCCCTCGAACGCCTCGACGGCGAGCACCGTGCCCTTGCGCACGACGCAGCCCTGGCCGATGTCGAGCCGGGCGCACTCGCGGGCGATCTGCACGCCGTGCGCCACGTAGTCCTCCTCGATGGGGAACTTGCGTCCGGTCATGCAACCGGGCGAGGCGAGCTGCTCGTCGATGAAACTGCGCGCGTCGAGCAGCGTGATGCCGAGCTTTTCGATCTCGGCCGCGATCGCGCCGAAGATCGTCTCGGCGTTACGCTTTTTGAGTGAGAACAGGATGCGCGTGGCCTTGAGGTCGGGATGCAGACCCTTGAACAAGCGGCGCGGCGTGATCTGCCCGGCCATGATCGCGGCGCCGGCGCCGAAATCCTCGAGGGCGTTGAGCATTTTGCCGAGCTGCCCCACAAGCAGTATGCGTCGATCCGAATCGGCGAACGAGGCGTAGAGATCCGGCCGCGTCTCCTCGTCGAAGGCGATGAGCTTCAGGGGCACGCCCGCTCGCCGGACGGCGGCGGCGACGAGCACGGGATAGATGCCCTGGCCCGCGATCAGCGCAACGGGCTTCTGCGGGTCGAAGTGAGCCGGAAGAAAGGCGGACAGCATGGGTTTTCTCTTCGCGAGGTTTTCGCTTCGCGAAGACCTAAGGTCTTTGCGGAGCAAAAACCTACTTGCTCCAGTCCAGCATGCGCTGGATCGGCACGAGCGCGGCGCGGCGGGTGGGCTCGGGCACGTCGATTTCGGGCGCCATGTTTTTCAACGCATCGCGCACCTTCTCGATCGTGTTCATCTTCATGAAGCGGCAGTCGTTGCAGGCGCAGGTGTCGGTCGGGCCCGCGATGAAGGTCTTGTCGGGCACCTCGCGGCGCAGGCGGTGCAGCATGCCGCTTTCGGTGACGACGATGATGCGCCCGGCCTTCTGCTCGCGGGCAAACTTCACCATGAGCTCGGTCGAGCACACCTCGTCGGCGAGATCGCGTACGGCCTGGACGCACTCCGGGTGGGCGACGACCGGCGCATCCGGAAACTGGCTACGAATCTTCTCGAGCGAACGGACCGTGAACTGCACGTGCGCGTAGCACGAGCCCGGCCAGAGCTGCATCTTGCGGCCCGTGCGCTGCGATACCCACTGGCCGAGGTTCTGGTCGGGCACGAAGAGGATCTCGCGATCGGCCGGCACGCGGTTGACGATTTTGACGGCGTTGCCGCTCGTGCAGATCACGTCGCTCAGGGCCTTCACGCCCGCCGAGCAGTTGATGTAGGCGACGACGTAGAGATTGGGGTGCGCGGCCTTGTAGGCGGCGAGGCGGTCGGCCGGGCACGAGTCGGAGAGGGAGCAGCCGGCGTTGAGGTCGGGCAGGAGGACGGTGCGGCCGGGGTTAACGATCTTGGCGGTCTCGGCCATGAAGTGCACGCCG
>DASWVO010000397.1:0-22847 GCA_036406235.1 Opitutaceae bacterium | reverse complement strand
CTTCGTTCTTCACCTCCTTCGCAAACGCGGCGACGGAGACGACGCCGTGCTTGAGGTAATACTCCAGCGAAAGATCGTAGTTGGTCGCCTCGCGCGGCTTCAGTCCCGGGTTGCCGCGACTGACCGTGGGTATCGAACTTGTGAAGCTCACCTGTTCGCGACCAGCAAGGCTGGCGAAATTCGGGCGGCCAAAGGTCCTGGTCACCGCACCGCGGAGTACGAATCGCTCCGTCATGCGCAGGCTGGCATTGAGGCCTGGAAGGAATTGATCATTGCTCCCCGAGCTTTCCGCCGCCGTAATTGAATTTCCACTACTCCGGTGGAAATCCGCACCGACCTCGGTACGTTCGAACCGCGCCCCGCCGATCAGGGTGATGCGGTCCACGGTGAGCGTGGCCATCGCATAACCGGCATAGACGTCCTCGGTCACGGCGTAGTCCGGAAGGATGTTGTTCGCCGTGCCGGTGAACGCGCCACGATTGTCGTCGAAGAAGGCGAGCGCCGCCCCGGAGTCGATCAGCGGCCCCATTCGATATCCGCCCTGGAAGGTGTAGTCCGGGCCCGCCTGCGTGGCCTGCGCGAGCGTGTAGGGCGTCCCGCCCGCGTAGGCAAAGCTGGTGGAATCCTGGTCGAAGTCGCGCTCCGTGCGACGCAGGGCGAAACCGGCTTTATAGGTGACCGGTCGTCCGACGAGCGTGCTGTCGTGCTCGAGGTCGCTGCGCAGATCCAGCACCTCCTCCTCGGAGTGGCGCACGAGCGTGGAGCGATTCTGGAAGGCGTAATTGGAGGAATTGGCGATGCCCGCCGTGTCGTTGGCCACAAACTGAGGGAAGAAATCGTCGTAGCGATACGTGAGGCCGTAGGTGTTGTCGGTGCGAAACTCCTCGGTGCTCTCGGGATTGTCGGCCTCTGCCGCGGACCAGGAGAAACGCGTCAGCCAGCGCCAGTCGGGTGCGAGCGCCCAGTCAAACTTCGCGGTCGTTCCCCAGGTGGCGCGGTCGATCTGAAAGCGGCCGAGCCCGATCACGTTGCGGCCCTGGGCAAAACTGCCGGTCGTGGCCGTTTGCCCGCTCACATTGCCGACCGGCTCGAGGCGGTTCTCATCGCGGCGCTCATCGTCCTGGATCTGGTTGTAATGAGCGCCGAATTCCCCGCGCACGCCGTCTCGAGGCCGCCACTCAAAGGTCGCGCTGCCGCCGAGCCGCTCGCGGATGTTGTGATACCAGAACAGGCGCCGCTGCACAGGTACAAGGTAGCCGTTGCCGGTTCCGAGCGGCACAGGCGCGCCGGAGTCGTCGTACTCCTGGTAATTGTTTCCCGCGATCTCCACCTGGGGAATGTCGCTGTCGCGCCGCTGGTAGTTGCCGGAGACGATGACGCCGAACTCGTGGTTCGCACCGAAGGTCGTGCCGGCGACAACGTTGCCGCGACCCGACGGGTGATCGGGACGCACATGACCCTTCTCCGCATAGTCGGCCCACGCACCGGTCGCGAGCAGGAACGGGCGGCGAAAATCGAACGCACTGTGCGTGATGATGTCGATCGAGCCGCCGAGCGAGTTGTGATCCATGTCGGGCGTCACGGTCTTGCGCACCTCGATCCGCTTCGCGAGTGCGGCGGGAATGACATCGAGCGGGACATCGCGCCGTCCTTGATAGTCGGGCGAGGCAACGGTTGCACCATTGACGGTCGTGCTGTTGTAGGAGGAGTTGAGCCCGCGAATCACCGGCCAGCGAGACTCGCCCTGATCCTCCTGCACCGAGACGCCGGGCAACCGGCGCAGCGCCGCAGCGGTGTTGTGATCGGGAAGCTTGCCGATGTCGTCGGCCGAGAGCGCGTCGAGGATGATCGGGGCGCGCTCCTTGGCCTCGGCGGAACGCTGGATGGCCAGCGCCTGACCGGTGACGACGACCGCGTCGAGAGTGGTCCGCTCCTCCGCCTCCGTCGCGGGCTGGGCCGCCAGCAGCGGCGCCAGCAGGACGGGGGCGAGTGCGGCAGACCAGGGCTGCCGCAGCCTCCGTGTATTCATTTTGTTCATATAGGACAGGCGGGTGTCGTGAATGTGCATGGCGCGGACGAAATCGCCGCGCTTTAAGCGTTCGCGGCTCCCGCGGCGCGAGAGAAAACGAGGCCCGTCGCCAAAGCTTCACGCCCGCGTCGCAAACGTGGCGTCCGGGAGAATTCCCGGTAAAACCACGCGTGATGGATTGAAAAAAACAACGCCGGAGCGGGGCCCGTTCGGACGTAGTTATTTCCTAGATACGACCGGGCCGATAACAATCGTTTCCCGTCTCGGCCATCGATGGCACGCGCCCAGCATTCACACTCATGCCGCACCCAAGAGCCCTGCCTCGCCTCTGTCTCGCTCGGATTTGGCTGCACGGATGCGATGAGCCGCGACTCCAGCGGGAAGTCGGGGCTCGCGTGGTCGAAAACGTGAGTTCGCAATGCGAAAGCGTTACGACGTGGCGCTACGCGTCTACAGCTTCGACCTGAAGGGCTACGGTACGCTCCAGTTTCCGCAGGAACGCGAGGTCCGCTAGTGGTGAGCGTGCATTCGCCGCGTTGAGTGTAGGCATGATCGCGTAAAACTCTTCCGCCTCGGCTTTCGTCATCAGGTCCAAGTAGTGGTCATTGGCTGCGCCTTCGCTGTTTCCAAACTCCTGCGTCGCCTCCGCGATCGAGCCGGTCTTGGCCACGAAGGCGGAATAGCACGTGTGGCGCAGACCGTCGTGGGGGATCTTGAACCGCGCGCGGATCTGTCCATAACGGTAGTTGTTTGCTGGATTCAGTCTCTCTACCGTCAGTGGATGCTTCCGCAGGCACGCGGCGAGATTTGACGGCACCGTCGTCCGGCGGACGCGGCTGTCTTTCGTCATGTCCGCGGTGAAGTGGTATTTTTCACCACGATCGATCTTTGCCGGGTCCGGAGGTGGCAACGTTGCGAGCAAACTTGGCCATCTCCCCGTCGGTCATGTCGGGCCGAACGCTCCCGAACAGACTTTGACGGGTTGGGAACGGAGAAGCACATCGACGTTCCTGCGCCTCCGGTCTCGTTGGCCAAAGGGCGCCGCCCCTTTTTCTAGACAAATCTTCGCGACGGTCGGTGCGGTTTTCGAGGCCGCGAGAACACTGGCGGCCACCTTCGGCGGAACACATATGTGGTGTGTGCCGGGGTGCGCGAACGCACGATTTTGGGCGGGTCCTGGTTCGCTAAATGTCTCGCTACCAGTGACATCAGCAGTCGCACGAGAGTGGTGGCAAGACCCGGAATCGAACCGGGGACACAAGGATTTTCAGTCCTCTGCTCTACCAACTGAGCTATCTTGCCAGAACCAAGAGGGACGACAGCAAAGGATGCGCGCGGGCCGCGTCAACGGGAATTTTCCATCGTTCTCTCCGCCCGGGGAATGCCGCCTGCTCACCCGCCCACCGCCACCATGCTTTCTGCCCTTCTCAGCCGTGCCCGCACCCTCGGGCCCGGCCTCATCCTCGCCGCCGCCGGCATCGGCGCCGGCGACGTCGTCGTCGCGTCGGTCACCGGCATCACGTTCGGCACCACGCTTCTGTGGGCCATCGCCTTCACCGCCGCGCTCAAATTCGCCCTCACCGAAGCCCTCGCACGCTGGCAACTCGCCACCGGCGAGACCATCGTCCGCGCGTGGGTGACGCGGCTGCCGCGCTGGGTCGCCGTCTACTTCGCGGGTTATCTGCTGCTGTGGACGTTTCTGGTCGGCGCCTCGCTGAGCAGCGCGTGCGGCCTCGCCGGGGCAAGTCTCTTTCCGGGTTTATCCGTGCCGGTTTGGGGCGCCTTGCACGCCGTCGCCGCCGCGCTGCTCGTCGCGTGCAACCGCTACTCGAGTTTCCAACGGGTGATGAAGGCGCTCATCGCCGTCATGGCGCTGTGCGTCTTCGCATGCGCGGGTCTCGCCTCACCGTCGCTCGGCGAGGTGTTCGGCGGCCTGGCCGTTCCGCGGCTGCCAGCCGAGGGTGGCGGCGCCGCGGTGCTCGCGTTGCTCGGCGGAATCGGCGGCAGCCTGACAGTAATCTGCTACAGTTACTGGCTGCGCGCGGAGGGTTGGAACGGCGCCGAGAAACTGGGCACCGTGCGGAGCGACGTGCGCCTGGCGTATGTCTTTACCGGTCTCTTCGGCGTCGCGCTGTGCATTATCGCCGCAGGTGTGGACGCCGGAAGCGGAGGTGGGACGCGCATCGCTCTGGACGTGGCGGCTCAGCTTGAGCAACACGCCGGCCCAGCGGGGCGCTGGGTGTTTCTCGCCGGATTCTGGTGCACCGTCTTCACCGCGATGCTCGGCGTGTGGCAGGGGGTGCCGCACGTGTATGTCGACCTCGCCGCGGCGTGGCGCGGCGCCCGCGGGGCGGCCGGGGATGCGGCGCGTGATCGCACCATCTATCTGGCGGCGCTCGGCTACCTCGCGATTCCGCCGCTGGTGCTGCTGTGGTTCAAGCAACCCGTCGCCGTCGTGGTCACGTTCTCCATCGCCGGCGCGTTCTTCATGCCGTTTCTGGCCGCCACCCTGCTCTACCTGAACAACCGGCGCGATTGGCTCGGCGCCCTCGCCAACCGCCGCCGCGGCAATCTCGCGCTGGTCGTGTGCCTCGTGGTCTTCGGTGTGGTGTGTGTGCGCGAGGTCGCGATGACGCTCGGGCGGTGAGGAACAACGGCGTGAAACGGAAGCGGCCCGCCCGGAGGGACCCTCCCTACAATCCGACAACCGTATTCAGCTGCTCACGACGTTCACGTGCGTACCGGGACGCAGGAGGTCGCTGGGATTCTGCACGACGCGCTCGCCCGGCTGCAGGCCGTTCACGATCTCGAGCTCGGTTCCGAGATCGCGACCGAGCGTCACGTTCTGCAGGCGGATCGTATTGTCCGGTTGCACCACGGCGACCTGCGGTCCCTGTGCGCGAATCATCACCGCCGCGACTGGCACGGCGAACACATCGGACGGGGCCGGTAGCTCGAAGCGCACCTGGGCGAAGGCGCCGGCGAGGAGCAGCCCGTCGGGATTGGGCACGCGCAGCTCGGCCCGCAGGGTCCGGGTCACCGGGTCGAGCGCGCCGGCCGTGCGCACGACCTCGGCGGAAAAGGTCCGCCCCGGAAACTCGCGCAGCCGCAACTCCGCCGTCAAGCCGGGCGAGATCGCGCGCATCTGGCTCTGCGGCACGTCGACGAACACGCGCAGCGTATCGATCTGCTCGAGCGTGAAGAGTCCGCGCGTGCCGGCGCCGCCGGCCGAAACGAGGTCGCCCACCTCGACGTTGCGCGCCGTGACGACTCCGGCAAACGGTGCCGTGAGCTGCTGAAACCGGGTGAGCTCGCGCACGCGCGTGAGGTTCGCCTGCGCGGCATTGAGCTCGGCCTGGCGCGAACGTAACGCCGCTTCGCGATCGTCGAATTCCTGCTGCGCCACCGCACGCGTTTCCAAGAGCTGCTGCGCGCGGCGGGCGTTGATCCGGGCGATCTCAAGGTTCGCCCTCGCCTGTTCGAGCTGCGCCTGGGCCGCGAGCAAATCCTGATCGAGATCGGGCGTCTCGATCTCGGCGAGCGGCTGCCCGGCCTCGACCCGCGCGCCGAGGTCGACGAGCCAGCGCTTCACGTAGCCCGACGCCCGGGGCTGGATATGCGTCCGCTGCAGCGGCTCGGTCGAGGCCGGCAGGGTGAGTTGCTGCAGGGTCTTGCCCGGCGCGACCGTGAGCACGCGAACCTCCGGCACGCTGGCGCGGACGGACACCTCCGCCGCCTGTGCGACCGCGCGCTGGCGGAAGACAAGACCGGTGGCGAGCGCAGCGGCGACGGCAAAGGCGGTGGTCGCGACAAACCAGCGCGCGCGTGGTCCGCGGCCGCGGACGGTCGTCTTCACATCCGTAGCGACTTCGGTGGTCTGGTGCGGGACCGCGGGCGCTGCCGACGGTGTTTCGGGAGAGGTGCGCATGACAATGGTGTGATTAGCGGTTGGCGAAGGTTTCATCGGAGAGTTCATCGACCGGAGGACGGTGTGCCGGCACGGCGCGCTGGCGTATCACGCTGAACACGACCGGCACGAGCACGAGGGTGGCCACGGTGGCGAGCGCCAGGCCGCCGATCGCAGCGCGAGCGAGCGGCGCGTTTTGTTCGCCGCCTTCGCCCAGGCCCAGCGCCATCGGGATCATGCCAAGAATCATGGCGCCGGCCGTCATCAACACCGGGCGCAGGCGTGTGCGCCCCGCATCCATCGCCGCCCGGAAGGCGCCGATGCCGGCGGCAAGGCGTTCGTTGGCGAAGGTGATCAACAGGATCGAATTGGCCGTCGCCACGCCGAGCGACATGATCGCACCCATCAGCGAGGGGACGTTGAAGGTCGTGCCCGTGGCGAACAGGATCCAGACCACGCCCGCGAGCGCGGCGGGCAGGGCCATGATGATGATCAACGGGTCGGTCCAGGACTGGAAGTTCACCACCATGAGGAAATATACGAGCATCGCGGCGAAGATCAGACCGAGGATGAGCCGGGAGAACGCGAGCTGCATGCTCGCCACCTGGCCGGCGACCTCGATCGTCGCCCCCGGCGGAAGCTTGGCGCGGAACTCCTGCACGAGCGTGTTCACTTCGTCGGCCACGCCGCCGAGATCGCGGCCCTGCACGCTCGCGTAGACCGTGTAGGTCGGCTGCACATCGGTGTGCGTGGCGATCGCCGGCGACTCCCGCCGCTCGACGGTCGCGACATTGCTCAACATCTGGTTCGCGCGGCCAGACTGCGCGCCCTGGATCGGCGCGGTCATCAGCGCATCCAGCGAGTTGATACGGTGCTGGGGCGTCTGCACGGCGATCGGATAATTCACGCCCAGGCGCGCATCGGCCCAGTAGGTCGGGGTCGTCTGGCTGCTGCCGCTGAGGTGGAGCAACACGCCGTTGGCGACGTCGCGCTGGGTGAGGCCGAGCGTCGCGGCCCGCTCGCGATCGACGTTGAGGCGGAGCGTGGGCGCATTGATCGGCTGGTAAAGGTGCACGTCGGCGGCGCCGGGGATCTGCTTCAGCCGGGCTTCGAGCTCCCGCGCGAGCGGATGGATGGCCGCGGTGTTCTGCGAGGCGAGGCGCACCTCGATCGGCTGCGGCAATCCGAAGTTCAGGATCTGCGAAACGATGTCGCCGGGCATGAAGTAGAAGGTGACGCCCGGGAACTCGCGCGGCAGGGCCGCGCGGAGCCGCGCGATGTAGTGCGAAGTTGAATGCGTGCGTTCGTGCTTCGGCTTGAGCGCGACGAGCATCTCGCCGTCGTGCGCGCCGACCGTCGTGCTGTCGGAGAAGCCGAGATTGATCGGGTCGGGCTGGCCGATGTTGTCGATTACGAGCTCGATCTCGTTGTTCGGAACGATGCGGCGGATCGACTCCTGTACGCGGCCGAAGAGCCGTTCCGTCTCCTCGATGCGCGTGCCCGTGGGCGCGGCGATGTGCAGGCGGAACTGCCCGGCGTCGACCGTGGGGAAGAAGTCCCGGCCGACAAAGGGCATCGCCGCGAACGCACCGCCCGCCACGACGACGAAGATGGCCAGGATGCCGCCGCGGTGCTCGAGCGCCCAGCGCAGAATGGCGGTGTAGCGCTCGCGCAGCGCCGCGAAACCCAGGTTGAAGCCGTGGTGAAAGCGGCGGAAGAAGCCGGCGCCGGCCGGCAGGTGGGCGTGCTCCTCATCGTGTACTTCGCCCTCCTTGACGAGGTAGCGCACGAGCACCGGGATCAGCGTGCGCGAGAGGATGTAGCTCGCGAAGACGGCGAACACGACGGCCAGCGCCATCGGCACGAAAAGAAACCGCGCCGGCCCCTCGAGGAACACGACCGACACGAACACGATGCAGATGCACGTCGTGGCCACGAACGTAGGCACGGCGATCTCCGAGGCGCCGTCGAGGATCGCGTGGCGCAGCCGCTTGCCCATCGCAAGGTGGCGGTGAATGTTCTCGATCTCCACGGTCGCGTCGTCGACGAGAATGCCGATCGCCAGCGCGAGGCCGCCGAGGGTCATGACGTTGAGCGACTGCCCGAGCAGGCGGAGGACGATCACCGACACAAGAATCGACAGGGGTATTGAAACGAGCACGACAACCGTGCTGCGCCAGGATCCGAGAAAGAGTAGGATGAGCGCACCTACCAGGCACGAGACGATCACGGCCTCGTGCAGCACGTTGTCCACCGCCGCCGAGACGAACAGCGACTGGTCGAAGAGCGGCTCGATCTGCATGCCCTCGGGCGCGGTCGCGCGCAGCGTGGGCACGAGGCCCTTGATGCGCTCGACGATGTCGAGCGTCGAGGCGCCGCCGGTCTTGAGGATCGTGAGGAGCACGGAGCGCTCGCCGTTGCGGCGCACGACATTGGTCTGCGTGGCGAAACCGTCGCGGACGTACGCGACGTCGCGGACGTAGGTCGTGACGCCGTTCACCTCGCGGACCGGCACGTCGTTGAGCGCGGCGATGGCGTCGGGCGAACTGTTGAGGCTCACCGAATACTCGGTTTCGCCGAACTTGGCCGTGCCCGAAGGCAGCGTGAGGTTTTGCGCGCTGATCGCGGTGGCCACATCGATCGGCGAAAGTCCGCGGGCCTGCAGCGCCTGCGGGTCGAGGTCGACCTGGATCTGCCGGGCCGCGCCGCCATACGGCAGCGGCAGTGTGGCGCCGGGCACGGTGACGACCGACTGGCGCACGCGCAGGCGGCCATAGTCGTAGAGCTGGCCCTCGGTGAAGTTACGGCCGCTCAACGAAAGCTGGATCACCGGCACGCTCGAGGCGTTGAAGCGCAGGATGAGCGGCGGATTCGTGCCGGGCGGCATGCGCCGCGTGATCGTCTGCGAACTCGCCGAGACTTGCGCTATGGCTTGGGCGATGTTTGCCCGATCGTGAAAGAAGATGCGGATCACGGCCACGCCCGGGCGTGTCTGTGACTCGATGCGCTTGATGTCGCTCACCGTGTTGGAGATCGAGAACTCGCTGAGCTGCGTCAGCTGGCGCTCCATCTCCACGGTCGAGAGACCGTTGTAGGTCCAGATGACGGTGACGACCGGGATGTCGACCTCAGGGAAGATGTCGGTCGAGGAGGTGCGAATCGCCGCGACTCCCAGCACCACGATGAGCAGTGCCATGACGACGAAGGTGTAGGGCCGGTTGAGGGCAAGACGGACGATCCACATAGTGTGCGTGCGGTGTGGGGCCAACGTAGCACGGTTCATTCCCAGAAGTTTGTCAGCGGCCCGCCATTTTCGTCGCAGAGTGTGCCGGCCGCTGGACGCGGGCATACTTTGATACACTTTTTTCCGCGCCGCCCCGGCGACACCCATGCTAAAAAGGCAAAGAGTCAGCACCGTCATGGTTTCCACTCCGCACGTCGCCGTGGTCGACGATCACAAGGACATCCGCGAACTGGTCGGCCGTTATCTCACCGAGCACGGCTTTCGCGTCAGCGTCGCCGAGAACGCTCTGGCGTTTCGCACGCAGCTCGAGCGCAGCGCGCCGGACATCGTCGTGCTGGACCTCATGATGCCGGGCGAGGATGGCCTCTCGCTATGCCGGCATCTTCGGGCGAGCACCGCGCTGCCGATCATCATGCTTACGGCGATGGCCGAGGACGCGGACCGTATCGTCGGCCTTGAGATGGGCGCCGACGACTACCTGACCAAGCCCTTCAACCCGCGCGAGCTTCTCGCCCGCATCCGTGCCGTCCTTCGCCGCGCGCAGAGCCTGCCGCCGCAACGCGGCACAGTGAACGCCGCCGCCGTCCAGTTCGAGGGCCGCACGCTCGACGTCGGGCGGCGCGAGGTCATCGGCCCCGATGGCGTCGCGGTGCCGTTGAGCACCGCGGAGTTCCGCCTGCTGTGCGTGTTCATCGATCATCCCGGGATCGTGCTCAACCGCGACCAGTTGCTCGACCTCACAAGCGGGCGCGCGGCCGACGTCTGGGACCGCAGCATCGACAACCAGGTGAGCCGCCTCCGCCGCAAGATCGAGCCCGACCCGAAGCGACCCGTATTGATCAAGACGCATTGGGGCGGTGGATACAGCTTCACCGCCGGCGTCACGACCGTCGCCGCCCCATGAAACCCGTCTGGACCCGCAGCCTCACGGGGCAGCTCATCGTGTTGATGCTGCTCGCGCTCGTGCTGTCGCAGGCGTTTTCCCTGCTGATCTACCGCGGCGAGCGCGCGCAGGCGATGCGCCAGGTGATTCGCGACGAGTTCCTCGGCCGCACGACGTCGGTGGCCCGCCTCACGCAAGGCACCCCGGCGGAGCTGCGCGAGGAGACCCTGCGCACGACCGGCACTCCTCTCACCCGCTACTGGCTCACGACGGAACCACCCGCCGAGCCCGGCGCGTGGCAGCGCACCGCCCGCGAACGCCTGCTCCACAGCCCGCACACGGCCGACCACCTCCACCCCGCCGCCAACCTCTTTGCGAACGACCCGGTGCTCGACCGCACGACCGCGGCCGGGTGGGAAACGCTTTCCGCCGAGGCGTGGCTGCTCCAGCGCCCGGCTCAACTGCTCAGCCTCGAGGAGTGGAACGGCTTCGGCGTGGCCGTGCAGCTCGACGACGGCGCCTGGCTCAACGCCGTCTATGCGAAACCCGCCTATCTCCTCGCGACCACGCCGCCGCCGCGCTACTACGTTTCGTTCGTGATCAGCGCCGTGATCTTCTCGGTGGCGGCGGTGCTCATCGCCCGCCGTATCTCGCGCCCGTTGCAGCGCCTCACCCACACCGCGGAGCGACTCGGTCGCGGCGAGCAGGTCGAGCTTCTGCCCGAAGAAGGCGCCGACGACATCCGGCGCACGGCGGCGGCCTTCAACCGGATGCAGATGCGCCTGCGCCGGTTCGTCGAAGATCGCACGCGGATGCTGGCCGCGCTCGGCCACGACCTGCGCACGCCAATCACCTCGCTGCGCCTGCGCGCCGAGTTCGTATCCGATCCGGAAACACGCGAAAAACTGCTCGCCACCCTGGCGGAGATGCAGGCGATGACCGAAGCGGCCCTGGCCTTCGCCCGCTCGGAGGCGACGGCCGAGCCGACGCGCGCGGTGGATCTGCACGCGCTGGTCGAAAGCCTGTGCGACGATCTCGCTGACCTCGGCTGGGATGTCTCCTTCTCCAACGGCGAGCGGCTCCCGTGCTGCTGCCGTCCGGACGCGCTCCGCCGCGCGGTGCGCAACCTGGTGGAAAACGCGGTGCGTTACGGCGATCGCGCGCGAGTCACGCTGCAGCAGACCGACGAGTCGCTCGAAATCGCCGTCGCCGACGACGGGCCGGGCATCCCCGCCGGCGAAGTCGAACGTGTATTCGCACCTTTCGTACGGCTGGAGACCTCGCGCAACGCGGCGACCGGCGGCGTCGGCCTGGGCCTGGCGATCGCCCGCTCGATCGTGCGGGGCCACGGCGGCGACATCGTGCTCGAAAACGGCCGGCAACACGGGCTGAACGCAACCATCCGCCTGCCGCGAAACTGACGGCGCTGTGCGGCGGGCCGCCGCCCCGCCGCACGTTTCCCATGTGGATTCGGCTTTACGCCCGATACGTCGGGACAAAACCCGACCCACTTTACCGGCCCGGCGCGGTCGCTGCCCCCGCTCTACATCGTCACCACGATCTTCCCGAACTGGCCGCCGCGCGCCATGAGATCGAACGCCTCGGGCGCGCGATCGAGCGGAAAGACATCGCTCACCACGGGCTTGAGGTGGTGCATGCCGACAAAGCTGGCCATCGCCGCCCAGTCGGTGTGGCTGCCCATCGTGGTGCCAAGCAGCGAGAGCTGGCGCCAGAAGATCTTGCGCATCGGCAGCACCGGAGGATTGCCACGCGTCGCCCCGAAGAACACGACCCGCGCTCCCGGCGCCGCGAGGTCGAGCAGGGCGTCGAAACCGTCGCCACCGGCGCTGTCGATGATGACGTTGAACAAGCCGGGCACCTGCGAGGCCGCCTTTTTTGTCCAGCCCGCCTGCGTGTAATCAAAGCCTCCCTTCGCGCCGAGGGCGACGGCGCGGGAAATCTTGTCGGCACTGCTCGACGTCACCCAGACCTCGGCGCCCTTCATGACGGCGAATTGGAGGGCGAACAGTGCGACCCCGCCGCCCACGCCGGAGATGAGCACCCGTTCGTCCGCGTGCAACTGCGCCCGCGTGGAGACGGCGCGATAAGCCGTCAGACCCGCCAGCGGCAGCGCCGCGGCCTCGGTCCAGGAAAGATGCGCGGGTTTTGGCGCGAGTTGCATCGCCGGCACCGCTACTTGCTCGGCCAGCGTGCCATCGCGCGGTAAACCGAGGATCGAGAACTGCGCGCCCTGCGCATGCTCGTTCGTGCCCCAGTCGAAGCTCGGATTGATGATCACCTCGCGCCCGACCCACACCGGATCGACGTCCGGCCCGACCGCGGTCACGACCCCGGCACCGTCGGAGCCGGGGATGCAAGGCCACTTGAGGCCGGCATACTGCCCCTGCTTGATCCACACATCGCGATGGTTCAGCGCGGCGGCGCGCAGCTCGACGAGCGCCTCGCCCGGCGCCGGCACCGGTGCGGGCACCTCGGAGATTTTGATCTGGTTGACGGCGGGAAGAACGACGGCACGCATGGCAGGATTAAAATCCGAAACCCGAATTTCGAAATCCGAAAATCACAATAATTCGGATTTCGAGCTTCGGAATTCGAATTTCCCAGCGAATGCTGGGCAAGTGTTGATCGCCTTTCACAAACCTTACGGCGTGCTCTCGCAGTTCACCCCGGAGCCGGGCTCGCGCTGGCGGACGCTCGCGGACTTCGACCTGCCGAAGCGGGTGTATCCACTCGGTCGACTCGACGCCGATTCGGAAGGCCTGCTGCTGCTCAGCGACGAACCTGGATTGAACACCCGGCTGCTCGACCCGCGTCACGCCCACCGGCGCGAATACTGGGCGCAGGTTGAAGGCGCGCCCACCGACGACGCGCTTGCGCGCCTCACGCGCGGCGGCATCGATCTGCGTGATTTTCGCACCTTGCCCTGCAGCGTTCGACGTCTGGAGCGCTCCCCCGCCCTCGCGCCCCGCGACCCGCCTGTCCGCTTTCGCAAAAACGTGCCCGACTGCTGGCTCGCACTCGAACTTGTAGAGGGAAAAAACCGCCAGGTGCGGCGCATGACCGCCGCGGTCGGTCATCCCACGTTGCGTCTCGTGCGCGTGCGCATCGGCGGCCTTCCGCTCGGTGAGCTCGCGCCGGGGGAATGGCGCGAGCTCAACGCGACGGAGCGGGCGGCGGTATTCGACCGCGCCCTACACTGATCACGCCGGGACGGCGCGCGACTGCTGCGCGGTCGCGCGGAAGATCTCGACGATCTCCGACGCCGCCAGCGGCCCGAGCGCGTCGAGCTGTCTGCCGTCGCCGTAGACGCGCACCGCATACTCGGCGATCGCGGCAAACTGCGACTCGTCGATGCCAAGATCCCCCAGGGATTGCAGCAGGCCGTTGTCCGAGAGCCATTGCTCGAATTGCTCGATGAACGCCTCCGCGGCCCCCGCCGCCGAGCGATCGAGCCCGAAGAGTCGTTCGCCAAGCTGGGCGAGGCGGTCGCGTGCGCGCCCGTGTTCGAGCAGCCAGCGGAAATAGGCCGGGTAGAGGGTCGCGAGGCCGCGGCCGTGGGCGAGCTCTGGATAGAAGCCGCTCAACGCGTGCTCCATCGAGTGCAGCACGAATTGCGAACCCCGGCGGCCGGCGAGCTGATAGTCGTTGAGCGCGAGGGTCGAGGCCCACAGCAGATTGCCGCGCGCATCGAGGTTCTCCGGCTCCGCCAGAAGACGCGGCAGCGTCTCGAGCACCGTCGCCATCACGCCCTCGGAGTGGCGATCTGCCAGCGGCGACGCGCTGCCACCGAGAAGATAATTCTCAAAAACGTGGCTGAGGATGTCCGCGGCCCCGTCCCGGGTGGTGGTGGCCGAAAGCTTCGTGGTGAAGGCCGGATTGAGCCACGACACGAGCGGCTTGAGAAACTCGTAACCGAGCACCGACTTTCCCTTCACCGTGCGGTTCGAGATGACCGCGTAGGCGGTCACCTCCGACGCCGTGGCCGCGGTGGTGGGAATCGCCGCGATGGGCAGCGCACCCGCGAGCTGGAACGCGCGCGCTTCACCGAGCACGAACGGCCAGATGTCGGCCTCGCCCACGTGAGCGAGCGCCGCGATGGCCTTGGCCGCGTCCATCACGGAGCCGCCGCCGAGCGCGACGACGAAATCCGCCCCCGCCGCGCGCAGCTCCGCGGCGGCGCGATTGATGGTGGCGGATTCGGGATTGGGCTCGATGCCGCTGAAGAGCGTCGTCTTCACGCCGGCTTGCGCGAGGGCGGCGGTGACTTCCTTGAGATAACCCAGCCGCGCGACGGAGCCGCCGCCGGTGACGAGAAGCGCATGCCGCCCGAGCTTGGCCGCAGCGTCGGCGAAGGCCTTGTGCTGATCGGCGCCGAAAAAGAGGCGCGTCGGAGTATAGATCGTGAACGAGTTCATAGGCAAAAGAAGCTTGGCCGGGCGCGGCAACGGCGCGACGGGGATCCAACTAGACGTGCACAACGACGTCCTTCGTCTCGAAGCGCACCTTCGGGATCGTCGCGTATTTGTCGTCGGCGGCGCGGTAACCGGCGGCGCAGGCGCACAGCGTCGCGTAATCGGTGCCCTTCAGGCCGAGGATCTCGTCGTATTTGGCCGCGTCGAGCCCCTCCATCGGCGTGGTGTCGACGCCGAGCAGCGCCGCCGCGGCCATGAACTGGCCCAGGGCGATGTAGATCTGGTGCGACTGCCAGGTGTCGAGAGTACCCTTGGCGCGCGCGCTGCCGATGTGCTTTGACATCACGTTTCGGAACGGCGCCAACGTTTCCGTCGTCATGCCACGCACCGCCGCGGTGCGCGCGATGTGCCGATCGATGTGATCGTCGCCGAGATTCCGGCGAACGGCGAAAACGACGTAGTGCGACGCGTCGCCCGGCTGCGTCTGCCCGTAGGCCGCGGCAACGAGCTTCTGCCTGACCGCCACGTCGTCGACGACGAGAAACTTCCAGGGCTGCAGGCCGTAGGATGACGGCGCGAGGACCAGTGACTGTTCGAGGGCGTGCCAGGTGTCGGCGGGGATCTTCTTCGCGCGATCGTATTTCTTCGTGGCGTAACGCCAGCGCAAGGCGCTCAGCAACTGGGATGGAGGGAGGGAATTCATGACGGTGACTCCCGAAGATGAGCCTGGGTTCACCAAGCGCGAGCGTATTGAAGGGGTGGCGACGGCCGCGGCGACACGCCGAGCCCGGCAGCGGCGCGGAGGGGCCAGGAAGGGTCGCGCAACGACTCGCGCGCGAGAAGCACGAGATCGGCCCGGCCTTCGCGGATGATGGCGTCGGCCTGCGCGGGTTCGGTGATGAGGCCGACGGCGGCGGTGGCGATCTGCGCCTCGCGGCGGATGCGCTCGGCAAACGGCACCTGATAGCCGGGACCGACCGGAATCGCCGCGCCTGGAACGGCGCCCCCGGAGCTCACGTCGATCAGGTCGACACCCTCCGTTTTCAGGAGTTTTGCCAGCGCGATCGAGTCCTCGATCGTCCAGCCGCCCTCGACCCAGTCGCTCGCGGAGAGGCGCACGGTGAAAGGCAGCCGCTCCGGCCACACCGCCCGCGTGGCGCGGGTCGTCTCAAGCAGGAAGCGCACGCGGTTCTCAAACGAACCGCCGTAGCGGTCGGTCCGCCGGTTCGTGAGCGGTGAATAGAAACTGTGCGCGAGATAACCGTGCGCCGCGTGCAACTCGAGCCACGTATAGCCCGCCGCAAGAGCGCGGTTCGTCGCCGCGACAAAGGCGTCCTGCACCGCCCGAATGTCCTTCTCGGTCATCTCGGCCGGCGCGCGATCGAGCCCGTTGCCAAACGCGATCGCACTCGGCCCGATGACCGGCCAGCCCCCGTCATTATCCGCGAGGTGCTTGCCGCCCTCCCACGGACGCGCCGCGGAGGCTTTGCGCCCGGCGTGAGCGAGCTGTACGCCCGCAACGGCGCCATGCTGCGCGAGAAACCGGTTCACGCGCGCGGCCGGTTCGACCTGTGCGTCACTCCAGAGCCCGAGATCGCCGGGCGAGATGCGGCCGCGCGCCTCGACCGCCGTCGCCTCGGCAATGATCAAGCCCGCCCCGCCGGTGGCGCGGGCGCCGAGATGGACGAGATGCCAGTCGTTCATGACGCCGTCCTCCGCGGTGTATTGGCACATTGGCGACACGCCGATGCGATTGCGCAAGGTGACGGACTTGATCGTGAGGGAGTCGAAGAGGTTGGACATATCAGAACAAAACGATGACGGCCGGGAGGTTCTCCGGGCACACGAACGAAGAACCCTCCCGGCCGATTTCAGCAACACCACCCGTCGTTTTTACGGATGCTGAGCCAAAACGGATGGCGCCGGCGCCGCAGTTTTGCGGCAGGCCCAGAGAGCGTGAGCCTATTTTTGGGCACGCTCGTCGTCGGCCGTATCCCAAGTCGTGAGCACGACCAGTGCGGCAAGCAGGAGGAGGATGGTGGTCATAAAAGGAGTCGTTGAACGCGAGGGCGTCAGAGTGTGATCACGAACACCGAGCGCGTTGGGGCGTGCTCACGTGAGCTGGTATCCGCCGTCGATCACGATTTCCTCGCCCACGACGAAACTGGAGTCGTCGGTGAGCAGGAAGCGCACGAGGCGGGCCACTTCCTCGGGCCGGCCCCAGCGCTTCAGCAGCGTCCCGGCGGCGAGATTTTCCTGCATGGTCGCATCGACACCGGCCTTCGCGAGGATGGGCGTTGTGACGGGACCGGGACTGAGGACGTTCACGCGAATGCCACGCGGGGCGAGTTCGACGGCGAGTGACCGACCGAGCGATGTCAACGCGGCCTTGGTCGCCGCGTAAACGGATCCGCCGGACATCGCGAGCCGGCCGGCGATCGACGAGTTGAAGACCACGGAGCTGCCCTCGCGCAGAAGCGGCAGCAACGCCTGCAACGTGAAGAATGCGCCACGTACGTTAATGGTGAACAGCTCGTCAAATTCCTTGGGCGTCACGTTTTCCAATGGTTGGAACGTGGCGACACCTGCGTTGATGAAAACGCCATCGAGATGGTCGACGTGCGCGCGGATGGAACGGATCAATTCGGGCAGCGCCTTGAGGCTGGCAGTGTCGTTCTCCAGCGCGACGCCGCGGTCGCCGAGCCGCTGCGCAGCATCGGCGAGCGTCTGCGGCGTCCGGCCGGTGATGAAGACGCGGGCGCCCTCGCGCGCCAGTTGCTCGGCCGCGGCGAGGCCCATGCCGGTGGTGCCGCCGGTTACCAGATAGGCCTTGCCGTCGAGGCGGGCGTCAAGCGCAGGCGTGTTCGAGGAGAGAGAGGTGGTCGTGGTGGTCATCGGGAGTCGGGTGTGATGGTTGGTAATTTGCGATGGACGTGAGTGGATGGAGGGAAAAGACGGATACAGGCTTCGCGAGGTCGTGGACGTCACGCCAGGTGTGGTTGCGGCGACTGCGCGGCGGGCTTCGGGGTGTGGCGCGAGAACGCCACGATCGACATGGCGGACAAGGCGACCGCTCCCCCGCCCCACATTACCGCCGAGGTGCCGAGCGCATCGACGACGCGGCCGCCGAGCACGGAGCCCAGCGCGATGAAGATTTGAAACGTGGATACGAGCAGCGCAGCGCCGCCCTCGAGGGCCTCGGGCGCCGCCTTGAAGACCCAGAGCTGGAGCGCGATCGGGAGCGCCCCAAACGCCAGTCCCCACGTGACGAGCAGCGCCGCGACGGCGGTTTCATTTCCGCGCACGAGCGGCAACAACAGGATGGCGCCGGCGAGCATCGCGATCACGCCGCCGAGCGTCAGCTTCAGGTGGCGAGCCGCCAGGACGCCGCCCGCAAAGTTGCCCACGATGCCGGCGACACCGAAGGCGAGGAGCAGCGTGCTCAGGAAGGCAGGCGTGATGGCCGCGTTTTCGCGCAGGAACGGCGTCACGTAAGTATAGGCGGCGAAGTGCCCGGAAATCATCAGCGCGACGGTGAGCAGGCCGAGCCGGGCGTCGGCGTGACGCAGCAAGTGCGTCAGCTGCCGCACGCCGGGCGCCGGCGGAGCCGGCAGCGACGGCAATACGAACAGCTGCGCTGCGCCGACCAACAGCGCGACGCCACCGATGACGGCGAACGCGATCCGCCAGCCCGCCAGGTTGGCGATCACCGTTCCGGCAGGAACGCCGACCACCGTTGCGATCGAAATGCCCGCGAGGATGATCGTCGTCGCGCGGGCCATCGATTGCTTCGGTACGAGACGGCCGCCGAGCGTAACGGCGATCGTCCAAAAGCCGCCGAGGCTCACGCCGAACAGCACGCGCGCCGCGAGCATGACCGCGAAGTTGGGCGCAAGGGCGGCCCCGATGTTGGAGACCGCGAGCAGCGCGAGCAGCCCCAGCACCACCACGCGGCGGTCGAACCGGCCGGCCGCAATGGTCATGACCGGCGCCGCGACGGCCGCGACGAGGCCGGGAATCGTCACCATCAGACCGGCGGTGCCATTGGACACGTCGAGGCCCCGCGCGATATTCGTCAGCAGCCCGATCGGCAGGAACTCCGAGGTGACGACGACAAACGCGCCGAGCGCCACCGAGACGACCGCGAGCCACGACTTCACGGAGGAACGTGTGGATTGCGCCGCGGAGCGGCGGCGCGGGTGTGAACGAGAACGCGTTCGCGTCATGACCAAGAGTGCGGCGTGCGAAACGGTTGGTGGATCAGCGCAGGCCTCCCGCGATCGTGATGATCTCGCCCGTGGTCCACGCGGAGTCGTCGGACGCGAGAAACACGGCCGTCGGCGCGATATCAGCGGGCTGGCCGATGCGGCCAAGCGGCGTGTCGGCTTCGATCTGCTTGCGGAAATCGCCCTCGGCAAACCCCGCGGCGTGCACGCCCTCCGTCTCGACCATGCCGGGATTGATTGCGTTCACGCGGATCTTGCGCGGGCCGAGCTCCGCCGAGAGCACCTTCGTGATCACGTCGACGGCTCCCTTCGTTCCGCTGTAAACCGCGGAAGTCGCCGGAGCCACGCGCGTCACCGCCGAGCTGATATTGATCACGCTGCCCCCGGAGGCGGGAAACAGGGTCACCGCTTCCTTGGTGAGGAGCAGGAGACCAAGCACGTTCAAATTGAACTGCTGGTGGAAATGCTCCGGCGTGATCTGCTCCAGCGGCAGAAATTCATAGACGCCGGCGTTGTTCACGAGGATGTCGAGACCGCCGAAGGCGGCCTTCGTCTCCGCGACGAGACGGACGACATCCTTCGGGTCGGCCACGTCGGCCTGGATCGCGACCGCCTTGCCGCCGGCGGCCGTGATTTCATCGACGACGCGGTCCGCGCCCTTCCTGCTGGAGGCGTAGTTGACGACGACTGAGGCGCCGGCCGCGGCGAGATGTTTGGCGATGGAGGCACCAATGCCCTTGGAGGCGCCGGTGACGAGAGCGGTCTTGCCCGCAAGCTGCTTTGTGAAGGATGGCATGGTCAGATGTAGTTTTATTTCGATACGATTGGAAATGATCAGTTCTGGGTGAGTGCGGTACCCGACGCCGGCGCGTGCCAGCCGCCGCCGAGGGCCTTGATCAGCGTGACGCCGGCAACCAGGCGCTGCGCGCCGAGTCGCACGGAGGCGCGCTCGGCCGCAAGGGCGCTGCGCTCGCTGTCGACGACCTCGAGATACGCGACGTAGCCAGCGTCGTATCGGGTGCGGGAAAGTTGCGCCGCGCGCCGGGCGCTCGCCGCCGCGCGTTCCTGCGCGGCGGCTTGCGCGGCCAGCAGGCGCGCGGCGGTAAGGGCATCCTGGACTTCGCGGAAGGCGACCAGCACCTGTTGGCGGAAGCTGGCCACCGCCTCCTCGTAGGCGGCTTCGGAGCGCGCGAGATTGGCGCGGTTGCGACCACCTTGGAAAATCGGGAGATACAGGCGCGGACCGACGCTCCACACGCGTTTGTCCCAGCGGAAAACGTCGTCGAACTCCGCGCTCTCATAGCCGGCCGAACCCGTGAGTGAGATCGCGGGAAAGAAAGCCGCCTTGGCGACGCCGATCCGCGCGTTGGCGGCGATCAGCGCCTGCTCGGCAGCGGCGACGTCGGGGCGGCGCTCGAGGAGCGTGCTCGGGAGGTCCGCGGGCACCGCGGGCAGCGTGGCCGCTGTTGCGCGGTCGTTCAGCGAGAAGCCGGACGCCGGCACGCCGACGAGCACGGCGAGGCCGTTCTGGAGCGCGGCGCGACTCTGCTGCGTCGCGGCAAGTTCGGCCTCGGCGGTGGCGAGTTCGGTCTCGGCGCGCGCCAGATCAAGCTCGGCCGCAGTGCCGCCGCGCAGGCGCGCCGCAATCACGTCGCGTGCATCTTGTCGGGTCGCAGCCGTCGCGCGGACGATCTCCTCCTCGCGCTCGGTGGCACGAAGGGCGAAGTAGGTCTGCGCCACGTCGGCGACGAGGGCGAGCCGGGCCGCGGCGAACAGGTTTGCCTCCGCGGCTGCTTCGGCGCGGGCGCCAGCGTTGAGCCGACGCACCCTGCCCCACAGGTCGAGCTCATAGCTCAGGGTGGCGGGTACGTTGACGTAGTCGTTTGTCGTATACGCCTGATCGAGATTGCGGAAACGCGAAGCGTCCGCCTCGACCTGGAGCGACGGGAAGAAGGCGGCACGGGCAAGCCCGGCGCTGGCCCGGGCCTGCTCCACGCGGGCGGCCGCGGCGCGCAGGTCCTGATTGTGTTCGAGGGCGCGTTCGACGAGGGCGTCGAGCGCCGGATCGCCGAAGGCGGTCCACCAGTTGGGCGCCAGCGAGAGCTCGGGCGCGCCGGCGACTTTCCATGTGCCGAGCTCGGCGTCGCGGTAGGCCGCCGGCGACTCGACGGACGGGCGTTGATAGTCGGGGCCGATCGCCGGCAGCGCGGCGAAGGCGGAGGTGGTAGCGGAGGCGAGAAGGAAGAGAGAGGATTTCATGGTGTGCGTATGCCGAAATGTGGGTCGGGCTTTACGCCCGACATGCAGCCCTGAGGGGTCGGGCATAAAGCCCGACCCACAGGAGGCATTTAGGCGGTCGTCGGTGTGGCTTCGGTGGGCAGTGCGGCGGGCGCGCGCTTCTTGAGGCCGATCTTCTCAAGCACCACGTAGAACACGGGCGTGAGGAAGAGACCGAAGATCGTGACGCCGATCATGCCGGCGAACACGGCCACACCCATCGCGCGGCGCATCTCGGCGCCGGCACCGGTCGAGACAACCAGCGGGAAGACGCCGGCGATGAACGCGATCGACGTCATCAAGATCGGCCGCAGGCGGAGGCGGGCAGCCTCGAGTGCGGCGTCGACGGCGCTCAGGCCTTCCTCACGACGCTTCACGGCGAACTCGACGATCAGGATCGCGTTCTTGGCCGCGAGGCCGATGAGCACGATCAGGCCGATCTGCGTGAAGATGTTGTTGTCCCCGCGCGTCACCCACACGCCGGCGAGGGCGGCGAGCAGCGCGAGCGGCACGATGAGGATCACGGCGAACGGCAGGCGGAAGCTCTCGTATTGCGCCGCAAGCACCAGGAACACGAGGAGCACGCTCAACGGGAAGATGAGCACGCCTGTATTGCCTGCGATGATACGCTGGTAGACGAGCTCGGTCCAGTCGACCGCCATGCCCTTCGGCAGGTGCTGCGCGGCCAGTTCGGAGATCTTCGCCTCGGCCTGGCCGGAGCTGAAGCCCGGGGCGGCGGCGCCATTGATCTCGGCGGCCGGGTAACCGTTGTAGCGCATCACACGATCCGGACCGTAGGTCTCGCTCACGTTGACGAGCGTGCCGAGCGGGACCATCTGGCCGGCAGCATTACGGGTCTTGAGCCGCGCAATGTCTTCGGCGTGGTCGCGGAACTCGGCGTCGGCCTGGGCAACGACCTGGTAGGTGCGCCCGAAGCGGTTGAAGTCATTCACATAGAGCGAGCCGAGATAGATCTGCATCGTCTCGAAGACGTTCTGCAGCGGCACGCCCTGCGACTTGGCCTTCGCGCGGTCGACGTCCGCCGCGAGCTGCGGCGTGTTGATCGTGTAGCTCGAGAACAACCCGGTGAGTTCGCCGGATTCACGGCCCTTCGCGATCAGGTCCTGCGTGGCCTGATACAGCGCGTCGTAGCCGAGGTCGCCGCGGTCCTCCACGTAGAGCTTGAAACCGCCGATCGTGCCGAGCCCCTGCACGGGCGGCGGCGGGAAGATCGCGATGAACGCATCCTGGATCTGGCCGAACTCCGCCTGGAGCTGCTGGGCGATCGCCTGGCCGGACAGCTCGGGCGACTTGCGCTCGTCGAAGTCCTTGAGGGCGACGAACACGATGCCGCTGTTCGGGCTGTTGGTGAAGCCGTTGATCGAGAGGCCGGGGAACGCGATCGCGTTGGCGGTGCCCGGGTGCTTCAGCGCGATCTCGCTCATGCGGCGGATGACGCTGTCGGTGCGCTCGAGCGAGGCCGCATCCGGTAGTTGCGCGAATGCTACAAGGTATTGCTTGTCCTGCACGGGCACGAAGCCGGCGGGCGTCTGGCGGAAGCCGAACACCGTCAGTGCGAGCAGGCCGAGGTAGACGATGAGCGCGATGGCGCTGAGCCGGATGATCCGCGCAACGCCGGCCGTGTATTTGTGTGAGGCCCAGTCGAAGAACCGGTTGAACGGACGGAAGAACCAGCCGAAGCCGCGGTCCATGAAGCGGGTGACGACGTCCTTCGGCGCGTGGTGGTCGCGCAGGAGCAACGCGCTGAGCGCGGGCGAGAGCGTGAGCGAGTTGAACGCCGAGATGACCGTCGAGATCGCGATCGTAATGGCGAACTGCTTGTAGAAC